>NZ_CP188040.1:1293466-1616833 GCF_049943125.1 Alloiococcus sp. CFN-8 | reverse complement strand
TTAATGGGTCACAGGAGTGTAAGCGAGGCCTTTATAGGAATAATAAACAAAAAGCTCATAACTACTATCTTAAGAGAGGCTGGAGTTATGGATATCCACAAGGCCTCCTGGGATTTAGACTATGAAGAAAAGCTAAGGATAGTAAAGCTATTAAAGGGATGGACCTTCAGCTGCATAGGTAATAACGGCTTTAATAACTCCCAAGCTACTGCCGGTGGGGTTGATACTCATGATGTAAACCCTGAAACTCTAGAATCCAAACTAATAGCTAACCTCTATTTCTGTGGAGAAATACTGGACGTGGATGGAGACTGCGGAGGCTTCAACCTCCAATGGGCATGGTCTTCCGCCTATACCGCAGTAGCTGCCTTATCAAAATAAGTCATAACTCATGTGCCTGTCACCTGCCAGGTACATTCTATTCTGGTGGTGATGGTGCCGTGGGAGTTAATTATTTCATGAAGGGTGATTTTATCACCGTTAGATTGTTCTATAATCTGTGACCTTATGGTTATTATGTCTCCATAGAAGACCTCTCTCATATAAAGGATCCTTGTTCTGCTGAGAAAGTTATCTAAGGTGAAGCTTCGTGGAAGAGTTTCTAGAGCCCAGGTAATATACTTGCTGTTAGTAACATGATTATTTAAATCTAAATCCCTATAAAGCACTGGAAGCTCTTTAACATGCTCAGCCTTAGATACCTCCCCTATCCTTTCAAAGGGAAAAGGAGCCTCCTCAGGGCCTTCTACATTTAAGGATGAATAGACAAAATCCGGCGTGGAAACTGGTCTTCGGCTTTTTGTATCTACGATAAATACCAATCCTCTACTTTCCGCTAATAGCTTTCCTTCGCTGTCATAGGCAGAGGCACTCCTGTGGAGATTACTGCTGGTAACAGAAGATAAGCCTGCAGCAATATTTATCTTCTCATCAAGGTAAATAGGCCTATTAAAATCCACCTGATACTTCTGTATCATATAGGTATAACCCCTATCTAATAAATCCTCTATGCTCAACTTCTTTCTTTTTACATGATTTAAATTGCTATCAGCAAAAAGTTCTAAGAGTTTGTCTGGGTAGAGCCTTTTTCTTTGATCTACATCGTTATAATAAACTTGATATTCCTTTATGAATTCATCCTTAATCACTACCATCACCCCTCATCTATATCCAGTAGGTTTCTCCCCTGGTGACTTCTTTTCCCGCTTCGTTTATAATGCTGTGAATTACCTTAATTTCTTTTGATTCTTCCTCTTCTATGAGTTGTACCCTTGAGGTAATAGTTTCACCATAAAAGCATTCCTTTATATAGTCCATCTTAATTCTTCTTAGGCTTTTTTCATTAATTATTTCCAGGGGAATAGCTTCGATAAGCCAATCTAAATACTTTACATTGTTAACATGTCCATTTGTATCTATATCTGTATATCTCACCTGAAAATCTACCTGATAAGCTATCTTCTCAAGCCCTTCTATCCTTTCAAAGTCAAGCTGCCTGTCAGCCTCTTCTGGTGAAACTCCATAGGCCATCATCATATCTTCACCTATGCGAAGCATTCTTCTCTTTTCCATGTCTATGAGCATAAACAGAGCATTTCCCCTGGCTATGACACTGGAGTCCTCCCCTTCTGCCTTGAAGGTTCTATAAGCAAAATATTTTTTAAAGCCATAGGCTTCTGTGGACACTTTAAGCTTATCCATATAATAGCCTTCATTAAAAAACTCTATATCATATTTACTTATTACCCAACCAAGCCTTTTTTTCTCTAGATAATCAATCCCTACTCCTCTTTCAATGGAATGTATAGTGCTTATATCAGTAAAGTAATTCAACAAAGAGCTCTTTAGAAGCCTTTTTTTAGAATCTATTTCATAATATCTAACTTCATATTCCTTGGTATAAATATTCTCATTCATTTCTTATCCCCCAATCCCTCTGCTGCTTTAATTATATAATTTAGAAAATAAAAATAAAAGCACTGAGAAATTCTTAATAATAAAAGCGAGCTATATGCAGATCTATTTATAAAAAATAAAAGGATAGCAGTAAGACTGCTTACAGCAATCCCCACTATCCTTTAAAGGTTTTAATTATTTAATTGATATAGCATTTCATCTAGGTCTAATCCGTGTACCATAGCAGCTTCCTCAAGGGTTTCCACCTGAGATGCAGGACATCCTATACAGGATAAGCCCATGCCTGTGAGCACATCTACAGCTTCAGGATACAGCATTACAATATAGCCTACAGTCATATCCTTTGTTATTTCCATAAAATCCACTCCATCTAATTTTTCTTACTAATAGTAAGTTATGGTAATATTATAAGGTATATTATGGATTTAATCAAATGTTGTAATCGTATCAAAGAAATAATTAACAATTATTTTAGACTTGTAGCTATATCATCAAATTAACTCTTCATGTTTCTTTCACTTAATAAGTCATAACTCATGTGCCAGTCACCCTTATAAATCTGCTACTCTTATTGTTTGATCCCTTTTTGGGCCTACGGATACTATGGATATTCTTGTACCAGTAAATTCTTCTATTCTCTTGAGGTATTTTTTAGCATTTTCAGGAAGCTCCTCATAGCTTCTAGCTTCTGCTACCTCTTCTCCCCAGCCTTCATATTCCTCATATATAGGCTTGCATTTTGCCAGGTCTTCAAGGCTTGCTGGGAAGTAATCTATTACCTGACCATTAAATTCATAGCCAACACAAACCTTAAGCTTATCTAGGCCCGCTAAGGTATCTATCTTTGTAACTACAAGGCTTGTTAGAGCAGAAACCCTTGCGGTAGTCTTTAATATTACTAGGTCCAGCCAGCCACAGCGTCTTGATCTACCGGTAGTTACTCCGTATTCATGACCCTTTTCTCTTATCCAGTCTCCTGTTTCATCCATTAGCTCTGTAGGGAAAGGTCCTTTACCTACTCTAGTAGTATAAGCCTTAGCTATTCCAACAGCATTGGTTATCAGCCTTGGTCCTATACCTGTACCGCTGCTTACTCCACCAGCAGTGGTATTGGAGGAGGTTACATAAGGGTATGTTCCATAGTCGATATCTAAGAGCATTCCCTGAGCACCTTCAAATAGCACCTGCTTATCATTGGATATACTATCATATATTATTACAGAGGTTTCCTTTACAAAAGGCTTAAGCTTCTCACCAAGAACTCTATACTCTTCAAAAATCTCTTCAAAGCTTAGAGGCTCACCGTCATATATCTTAGTTATGTATTGATTCTTAACCTTTATGTTTTCCTGAAGCTTTTCTTTAAATACCTCTTCATTAATTAAATCACATACTCTTATGCCTGTTCTTTCATATTTATCCGTATAGCAGGGACCAATTCCTTTACCAGTGGTTCCAATATCGTTCTTTCCCCTTGCCTTTTCCTTTAATTTATCAAGTATCTTATGATATGGCATGATTATATGTGCTCTATCGCTTATAGCAAGCTTTTCTGGAGTCACCTTTATTCCTAAGCCTTCTAAATAGCTTATCTCTTCGAATAAAGCCTTAGGATCCACTACCACACCATTACCTATTATATTTATCTTATCATCATGAAGTATACCAGAAGGGATTAGATGAAGCTTATACTGCTTATCTCCTACCTCTACTGTATGACCAGCGTTATTTCCTCCCTGATATCTTACTATTACCTGAGCTTCCTCAGCTAAGTAATCTGTCATCTTTCCTTTACCTTCATCTCCCCATTGGGCACCTAAAACTATAAAAGCTGACATATTGTTTCCTCCTTAAAGCCACTCTTCAATGGCAAATATCCTTATTAACTATATTATTTATATAATTCATAAGTTTATTAACAGAAATCTTACATATAATCAAAAATATCCGTACATTTTATCATAGTTGTTTTATAAATGTGCGTATTTTTTTGCTTAATCTGGCAATTTTTCCTGTTAACCAATACATACTACCAAAACTAATGGATAAAATCAACCTATTTCCGAACTTTTATCTTTTTCTTTAAAAAATAGTAATTTTTCAACGAGAAAAGCTACTACTAATATACATTTTTATCCAATATACTAAATATAGAAGGTCTCTAACTTGATTTCATTATTAGAAATTATAATTTTGTGAGGAGCATTGAAATGACTAAATTTTTTAAAGCTACAGGGTTATCTGCTATTTACTTCTTTATCTATTTTGGCTTTCAGATTATATTTATTTTTCTATTTATCTTTATTGATGCAATACTAAATAGACTACGAGGAATCGCTACCATCCCCGAGGCTGCTGCATTAAATATATATAATTACTTCGGTTATGCAATAGCATTAAGCATACTGGCTTCCTTGGGAATATACCTTATTATCTTTCGTTTAAGAAAAAGAAGGCTTATATATGAAATAAGCCTCAAGTCCCTAGATGTAAAGCCTATTTTCTACCTCCTTCTCCTAGCTATCGCCTCCTCCTTACTGGCAGGATTTTTGGTTTCAGCACTTATCCCCTACTTTCCCAGCTATAATGAAGTATCAGAATCTATTACCTCTACCACAGAGAATGCTTTTGGCGTAATGGTTACAACCTTAATGGTTCCCTTTTTTGAGGAGGTTTTATTCAGAGGACTGATTTATAGAGAATTTAAGAAATTCCTACCCTTTATACCAGCTCTAATAATTCAAGGGCTAATCTTTGGCGCAGCCCATGGAAATATGCTTCAATTTATCTACGCTTTCCTTCTAGGACTACTTTTAGGAGCTGTTTACCACTGGTTCAAAACCCTGTGGGCACCCATAATAGTTCACTGTGGCTTTAATCTTTTAGGTTCATTGATACTACCCAATTATTTGTATACAAATAAAATTCTAACCATAGTTTATATCATTGCAGGGATTCTGCTTACTATCCTCTGCCTCTTTAAACTTCGCTATCTAGGGATATCATCTAGGATTTATGTGGAAGAAAAGGATTATAATGTCGAAAATAGTATTTAACTTTTTTGTTAAAAATATACTTATAACCGTTTACAATCGTTAATGGTTTGAATATAATGGTAATTAGTAATTGAATATTAAGACCATAAATAGAGGCGCAAATAAATAGTGTATCTTATAAATGCTAAGGGAAGAGGCTCTCAAGGTTATAAGAGAAGGATTTATTTGCCGAAAGATGGATGCAAGCTTCTTTGCTCTATCTTGGAAATAAAGCGAACAGCTTTATTTTTGCCGCATAACCTGCGGAGCGCTATTTGTGTAATGAAATTCTTCATTGCATTTATAGCATTTATCTATGGATTATAAAGCACTGAGAATTTCAGTGCTTTTTATTTTTTTCACTAAAGACAGTTAAAAAGGGACAGGGAGGATGAATAGAATATATCTATCTCACCATTTGTTAAATTTTTAACAACAAGGAGGTTGCTTATGAAAGCTGTTATCAAAGTTAGAATGAGTCTTCATGATGCTCATTATGGAGGAAATTTAGTAGACGGAGCAAAAATGCTTCAGCTCTTCGGAGATGTAGCTACAGAACTTCTTATAAGATCAGACGGTGATGAGGGGCTTTTTAGAGCCTATGACAGCGTAGAGTTCCTAAATCCTGTATATGCCGGTGACTTCATTGAGGCTACAGGAGAAATAGTATCCCAGGGAAAGACCTCTAGAAAAATGGTCTTCGAAGCAAAAAAAATAATTATACCAAGACCTGATTTAAATGATTCCGCAGCAGATGTACTAGAAGAACCTATAGTAGTATGCAGAGCTAGTGGAACCTGTGTTGTTCCTTTAGATAAACAGAGAAAAAAGGAGGACTAATAAGTGGATAAGCTTATTATAACTGCTGCCATCTGTGGTGCAGAGGTAACTAAAGAGCATAATACTGCGGTTCCCTATACTGTAGAGGAAATTGCCAGGGAAGCTTATCTTGCTTATAAGGCAGGAGCAAGCATTATACATCTCCATGTAAGAGAGGATGATGGCACTCCCACTCAGGATAGAGAGAGATTTAAAGCATGCATGGAAGCAATTAAGGAAAAATGTCCTGATGCAATTGTACAACCTTCCACCGGTGGTGCTGTAGGAATGTCCAATGACGAGAGGCTTCAGCCTTTAGCTTTAAACCCTGAAATGGCTACCTTGGACTGTGGTACCTGTAACTTCGGTGGAGACGACATCTTTGTTAATACTGAAAACACCATAAAATACTTTGGAGAAAAAATGATAAACCAAAATATTAAGCCTGAAATTGAGGTTTTTGATAAAGGCATGATAGATATGGCTTTGAGATTACAGAAGAAAGGCTACATAAAGCTTCCAATGCATTTTAACTTTGTAATGGGAGTTAACGGTGGTATATCAGCTACTCCTCGAGATCTTGTATTCATGGCAGAAAGCATACCACAGGGTTCAACCTTTACCGTTTCTGGTATAGGAAGAGGCCAGTTCCACATGGTAGCTATGGCTATTATCATGGGAGGTCATGTAAGAGTAGGCTTTGAGGACAATGTATACATCACTAAGGGAGTACCTGCCAAGTCCAATGGTGAGATGGTTGAAAAGGTAGTGAGACTTGCTAAGGAGCTGGGAAGAGAAATAGCTACTCCTAAGGAAGCAAGAGAAATACTGGGATTAAAATAATCAAACAGATAAATATTATGGGGGTAATTTTCATGAAAAAGGGTTGTAAATACGGAACACACAGAGTTCTAGAGCCACAGGGTGTTTTACCTCAAGCTGCTTATAAAATCGATAATGATATGAATATCTATTCCAACGAAATACTTATAGACGTTCAATCCTTAAACATCGACTCAGCTAGCTTTACACAGATTGAGGAAGAAGCTCACGGAAACGTAGAGAAAATAAAAGAGAAGATTCTCGAAATAGTTAATGAAAGAGGAAAAATGCAGAATCCTGTTACCGGCTCTGGCGGAATGCTTATTGGAACTGTTGCAGCTATCGGTGAGGATTTAAAGGATATAGATTTAAAGGTTGGCGATAAGATTGCATCCCTTGTATCCTTAAGCTTAACCCCTCTTAAGATAGAGGAAATTCTTGATATAAAGGTAGACATCGATAGAGTAGACGTTAAAGCAAAGGCTATATTATTTGAAAGCGGACTCTATGGAAAGCTTCCAAGCGATATGTCAGAAGCATTAGCATTGGCTGCTCTTGACGTTGCAGGTGCTCCAGCTCAAACTGCTAAACTGGTTAAGCCTGGTGACAGCGTACTAATCCTTGGTGCTGCAGGAAAATCCGGTATGCTATGTCTTTATGAAGCAATGAAGAGAGTAGGACCTACCGGTAATGTAATTGCCATGGTTATAGATGAAGCACAGGCAGAGCATCTACAAAAATGGGGTCTAGGACATAAGGTAATAATATCTGATGCTACTAAACCAATCGATGTTTTAAATAAAACCTTAGAAGCCAATAACGGCAAAGAGGTTGATATATCCATCAACTGTGTTAATGTTCAAAACTGTGAAATGTCCGCAATCTTACCTGTTAAGGACAGAGGAACAGCTTACTTCTTCTCTATGGCAACCTCCTTCACTAAGGCAGCCTTAGGAGCAGAGGGTGTTGGTAAGGATATTAATATGATTATTGGAAATGGCTACACCAAAGACCATGCAGAAATAACTCTTTGGGAGCTAAGAGAAAGTGAAGCCCTAAGACAAATATTTGATCAATTATACTTATAAAAATCAGGAGGCTTATTATGAAGGTTAACAGACGTTTTGAACTTTTTGGTGGTGTGTCCGATGAGGATTGGCAGGATTGGAAATGGCAGTTAAGAAATCAGATTACCACCTTGGAAGAGCTAAAAAAATATATACCATTAACTGCGGAGGAAGAAGAAGGCGTTAAGGACTGTCTAGGCAGCTTAAGAATGTCCATCACCCCTTACTACCTATCCCTTATAGATCCAACAGATCCTTTTGATCCAATTAGAAAACAAGCTGTTCCTACAGGAATGGAGCTTAAAAAGGCTGAGGCTGATCTTCTAGATCCTCTTCATGAGGATGATGATTCTCCTGTTAAGGGCCTCACTCATCGTTATCCTGATAGAGTGCTTCTATTAGTTACAGACCAGTGCTCTATGTACTGCAGACACTGTACTAGAAGACGTTTTGCTGGACAGCACGATTGTCCACTACCTACAGATCAGGTAGATCAGGCTATTGAATATATCAGAAGAACCCCAGTAATCCGAGATGTACTTCTTTCTGGAGGAGATCCATTAACTCTCTCCGACGAAAGACTTGAATATATTATAAGCCGTATTAGAGAAATTCCTCATGTAGAGATAATTAGAATAGGTTCAAGAATACCAGTAGTTCTACCTCAGAGAGTTACACCTAACCTAGTTAACATGCTAAAGAAATATCATCCAATTTGGCTTAACACACACTTCAATCATTCCAATGAAGTTACTGAAGAAGCAAAGAAGGCTTGTGCTATGCTTGCTGATGCAGGTATTCCTCTAGGAAACCAGTCAGTGCTTATGAGAGGAATTAATGACTGTGTTCATGTAATGACTGACCTTGTTCATGACCTTGTTAAGATTAGAGTAAGACCATACTATATTTACCAATGCGATCTATCCTATGGCTTAGAGCATTTTAGAACTCCTGTTTCAAAGGGAATTGAAATAATAGAAGCATTAAGAGGACATACCTCAGGCTACTGTGTTCCTACCTTCGTAGTAGACGCACCTGGTGGTGGTGGTAAGACTCCTGTAATGCCAAACTATGTAATATCTCAATCTCCTGGTAAGGTTATTTTAAGAAACTTTGAAGGAGTTATAACTACCTATACAGAGCCAGAAACCTATCATCAGGACTGTCACTGTGAAGTATGCACAAATGAAAGAAAGTCTACCCTTACTGGTGTTGCTTCCTTAGAACAAGGTGCTACCCTTTCTCTTGAACCAACCTCTCTTCTCCGAAAGGAAAGAAAGCATCATTCTTTTCAAGAGGTATAAGCTGTTAAAGGAGGCAGGCTCTATTGAATTATTATCTGGAGGATATAGTAAAGGATTATAAATGCATTTCTATCATAGGTATGTGTAAAAACTCCGGTAAAACTGAGGTGCTTAATCACCTTTTGAAGAGCTCAGCCTATAAAGATTTATCCTTGGGCATCACCTCCATCGGACGAGATGGAGAAGGACTTGACATTGTAACAGGCACAAAAAAGCCAAGAATATTCATAAGGGAAGCTGCTCTCCTGGCTACGGCCAGGGGTAGTCTTCCCCTATGTGATTTTACAAAGGAAATTTTATACACTACCGGTATATCTACTCCCATGGGGGAAATTGTAATAGTAAGGGCAAGGAGCTGTGGCTATGTGGACCTATCAGGCCCCTCCACTACCCATGACCTTTCTATATTAAGAGAACAGCTATACTCTCTAGGCTGTGACAGAGTAATCATTGATGGAGCACTGGGAAGAAAATCCCTGGCCTCCCCTGCTGTAGCCGATGGCTGTATATTAGCTACAGGAGCTGCCTTAAGTCCTAAGCTAGCTAATATAGTTTCTGAAACTACTCACAGGGTAAGGCTATTTTCTCTGGAGCTGCTGAATAGCTTAGAGATAATAAGGATAATAGAAGAAAATATAAAGGATAATAGTGCTTTAATAATACAGGAGGATCATTCCTTCAGGAAAATATCAGCCCTCAGCTCACTTCATGCTGCCGAAGCCTTAGGAGCAGAATTAGATACAGAAAGCCGCTATTTGTTTATCAGTGGAGCTGTTACAGATAAACACCTGAAGACCTTGACCTCTCAAAGAAGTATAATAAAAAATTTAACTCTAGTAGTGCGGGATAGTACAAAGCTTTTGGTGAGTCGTGAGGAGCTCTATAAGGGAGAATATCTAGGACTAAAGCTAAGGGTACTTAAAAGCTCTAAGCTTTTAGCCCTTACAGTGAATCCAACCTCCCCTTATGGCTTTCATCAAAAATCACAGGAGCTTATAAAAGCCTTAGAGAAAGAGCTTTCCCTACCTATACTGGACGTTTTAAACTGCCCTAAAGGAGGTACATAAGATGAAGGCTCCATTAATGAAATATCTATCCCTTAAGTCTCTGGATTATATAGGCTATAGCTATATTTATGATGAGTTTTCCCCTATAACTCCTTATGGGATAAAAGAAAAAAGCTCTCTTCACCTTTATCACATAGGAGAGGAAAAAGAGCTTTCAGAAAGCTTAAAAATAGTTTATTCCTTGAAAAGCCTCATGGAGAAGAATATCAAAAGCTTTGCTCCTATAGAGCTATGCCTCATGGAGCTTAAGGACATAACCTTAGTATTAAGAAAATTAAAGGAAGGCATCTGCCTTGATGAAATAGAATTTTTTGAGCTTAAAAAGCAGCTAATAGCTCTGGTAAAGCTAAAAGCTCTCTGGGATAACAGCTTCCTTAAGGATATAATCTTCCCTCTAGCTTTTGCGGACCTAAGCAAGGCCTTAAGGCTACTAGATCCTGATAAGCTTTCCCTTCCCACCTTCTTTGTCTACGACAGCTATAGTGAGGCTCTTAAGAATATAAGAGAAAGAAAAAAAGCTCTGGAGAAGAGACTCTTAGCAGAAACTGAGGCCGAGGCCCTTGAGGAGCTGAAGGCCATGAGAGGTCTCGTTGTTTCAGAGGAGCTAGAAGAGGAATTAAGGATTAGAGAGGAGCTTACCACTAAGCTACAAGCCTCTGCCCTAGAGATAGAAAATAATATTAAGCTTTTAACAAAGGTAGACTTATATTTAGCTAAGGCAAGACTAGCTATCCTGGCTAATAGCACCCTACCATATATAAAGGAAGGTGGAGCCCCTAGGCTTAAGGGCGCCATAAATCCCTTTATAGAAAGACAGCTAAGTAAGAGAGGGCTAAGCTTCACTCCTATAACCATTGACTTAGCAGAGGGACCAGCGGTTATCACGGGAGCAAATATGGGAGGGAAAACTGTAGCCATAAAGACCATGGCTTTAAATATTCTCCTTGTGCACTTAGGCTTCCTGCCCTTCTGTGAAGCTATTGAGCTCCCATTATTAGATTACATATATCTAAATTCTGAGGAGTCACAGGACACAGCAAAAAGCCTTTCAAGCTTTACTGGAGAAATCATCGCCCTTAAAGAGGTATTAGATTATGGAAAAGCTCACAAGGGACTGCTGCTTCTAGACGAGTTTGCTAGAGGCACTAATCCTCAGGAAGGTATGGTTCTGTGCAGCTCACTTACAGAATATCTTAAGGATAATAGCATCATCAGTGTTATAGCTACCCACTACAATGGAGTAGCTGAAAAGTCCTCTGTTCATTATCAATGTATAGGACTGAAAAAGGTCTCAGAGGAAACTTTAAATAAGGCTCTTTTAGGAAAAATCACTTCTCCTCAAGAAATAATTCAAGGCTTTATGGATTATTCCTTAGAGAAGGCTAATATCAATTCTAAAGTCCCAGAGGAGGCATTAAAGCTCTGCAGACTTTTAAACTTTAATAAAGATATACTGGCCAAGGCTAGTAAGGAATATAATCAGGGGGATTTTTAATATGAGTAAACTAAACTTAAACTTAAATCGAGTTGAAGAAGCTCGTAGCTATGCAGAAAATATTGCTCTTAAAAGTCAGGAGTTTATTGACAGGCATACTACTACAACCACAGAAAGAACTGTATGTAGACTTTTAGGCATCGATGGAGTAGATGAATTTGAGGTACCACTGGCAAACATAATCGTGGATGCAATCTCTTCCTTTGGAGGACTATCCTTAGGAGCTGCTTACTATATAGGTAAGGCCATGATAGCTACTGGAAGATCACCTCAGGAGATAGCACAAGCAGTAGCTAAGGGAGAACTAGACCTCTCCAAGCTTCCTGAAGAGGATAGCTTTAATATAAGCCTTGCTCTAAAGCCTATAGTAGAAGAGCGTTTAGAAATAATAAAGAAAAACAGGGCTCAAAGAGATGAGCTTTTAAATAAATATGGCGACAAGCAGGGTCCACTTCTTTATGTAATAGTTGCTACAGGTAATATCTATGAGGATATAACTCAAGCTAAGGCTGCTGCAAGACAGGGAGCTGATGTTATTGCTGTAATAAGAACCACAGGACAAAGTCTATTAGACTATGTACCTTATGGAGCAACTACAGAGGGCTTCGGTGGAACCTTCGCTACTCAGGAGAACTTCAGGCTTATGAGAAGTGCTCTTGATGAGGTTGGAGAAGAATGTGGTCGTTATATAAGATTATGTAACTACTGCTCAGGACTCTGTATGCCTGAAATAGCTGCTATGGGAGCCTTAGAAAGATTAGATGTAATGCTTAATGATGCTCTTTATGGAATACTATTCAGAGACATTAACATGAAGAGAACCATGATAGATCAGTATTTTTCAAGACTTATAAACGGCTATGCTGGGGTTATCATAAATACTGGAGAGGATAACTATTTAACCACTGCTGATGCTATAGAAGAAGCACATACGGTTTTAGCAAGCCAGTTTATCAATGAGCAATTTGCTCTCCTTGCTAAGCTTCCTGAGGAGCAGATGGGACTTGGTCATGCCTTTGAAATCCATCCTGAGGAGAAAAATGGCTTCCTATTTGAATTATCACAGGCTCAGATGGCTAGAGAAATATTCCCTAAGGCCCCTCTTAAATATATGCCTCCTACAAAGTTCATGACAGGAAACATATTTAAGGGACATGTTCAGGATGCCTTATTCAACATGGTTACTGTTCTTACTAATCAGAGAATACATCTATTAGGAATGCTTACAGAAGCCATCCATACACCTTTTATGTCTGATAGAGCACTATCTATTGAAAATGCTCAATATATAGCTACTACCATGGCAGATTTAGGCGAAGAAATTACCTTTAAGGAAGACGGAATCATACAGAGAAGAGCTAATGAGGTATTAGACAAGGCTTGTGTGCTTCTAGAAGAAATAAATGAAACTGGCCTCTTCCCATCCCTAGAAAAAGGAACCTTTGCTGGAATAAAGAGACCTATAAATGGCGGTAAGGGCCTTGATGGTGTTGTTGAAAAGCATGAAAGCTATATCAATCCATTTATTGAGCCAATGAAGAGGAGGGCATAAGATGAGCAGCGGATTATATTCAACTAATAAAAAGGAATTTGATAAAACACTAGATTTAACCAAGCTAATGCCTTACGGCGATACCATGAATGACGGAAAGATTCAGCTTTCCTTTACCCTTCCTGTAAAGGATGATGATAAGGCCCATGAAGCAGCAAAGCAGCTGGCTAAGAAGCTTGGTCTTGAAGAACCTAACGTAGCTTACCATAGAGCTTTAGATGAAAACTTTACCTTCTTTGTGGTTTATGGAAGCAGCAGTGTTTCTATAGACTATACCTCAATAAAGGTTCAAGCGGTAGAAGGAAACACCATGTCCATGGAAGAAATCAATGATTTCATAAGGGACAACATTAAGCGTAAGGTGGTAGCTATTGGTGCTTCTACCGGTAGTGATGCTCACACCGTAGGTATTGATGCCATCATGAACATGAAGGGCTATGCAGGCCACTACGGCTTAGAGAGATACGATATGATAGAAGCCTACAACCTAGGCAGCCAGGTAACCAACGAGGAGTTCGTTAAAAAGGCAATAGAGCTTAAAGCCGATATCCTTCTGGTATCCCAGACTGTTACCCAGAAGAATGTCCACATAGACAACCTCACAGAGCTCGTTGAGCTTCTAGAAGCAGAAGGACTAAGACATAAGGTTATACTAGTATGTGGTGGTCCAAGAATCACCCACGAGCTAGCAAAGGAGCTAGGCTACGATGCAGGCTTCGGTCCAGGAAAATATGCTGATGATGTGGCAAGCTTTGCTGTTAATGAGATAGTTAATAGAGGACTATAAATATTAAATATACTATAATATAACTCTCTGTTAATTCTAGTGGGTTATATAAATAAAAAAAGAAAGGAGGATATTTTCTCCTTTCTTTTTATTTAAATGTACCTATAACTATTTCTCTAGCCACTATATTAAAATTTAACAAAAAAATCTACCACAAACATTCCCGCTATAATAGCAATACAGATCATCACAAAAAAGATTATATCTTTATTTTCCTTATCCATTTTGCTCTTTTTAAGGAAAACACCAGTTATTAATATAATTATAACTACTGTTAACGTCATAATTGAAAACATAAGGATATCTCTCCTATATCCATTTAGGTAAGTCCCAATATAAACTACTATAAGTGCTATTAGCATAATATAAGCTAGTATTTTTTCAATAATTCTCCTAAGCTTAGAAGGTTCTCTTTCATAGCTTAACCCTTTAGAGAGAGCCCTTTTGGCACTAATATACCATATACCATAGTCTATCAAACTATAGATCGCTACTAAAGGAAATAACCCCCTTAATGATATGCTGCTAAAAAATTCATAGGTAAAAACCATCTCTGGATCCGCTAGTGCTTTCCTCCAAATATCAAGCTCAAGGAAAGAAAATATAATCTGAACAAGAACTATTGGTATCCAGTTAAATACAGGGCTTTTTTTCATGCATCTATGGAGATTTTCAAACTTCAACTGCTCATCGTTTTCAATGGGTACTGGATTTTCTGCATCGGTAGCAAAAACATGTACTTTGCCATCGGTTCCTACTAGCTTCCAGCCTGAGTCCTCACAATATTCCAGGAAGGTTTCCTGCTCTTCGGTTCTATAGTAATCAATATCTGCTCCATCAGGAAAAAAGCTTATGTCATAGGTAAGCCTTCTAGGCTCATCCTTTTTAAAAGCCCATAAAAATGTCCCTACACTATCGAGAAACCAGCCTTTCTTAGCCATCTTAGATAGCTTTTCCTCAAAAGATTTATAGTTATTATAGCGTAGCATTCTCAGTCTATACTTTTTCATTGTGCTACCTCTCTGAAATTAATATTATTGGCTAATAATCCTTCCTTAAAGGTATACTTCAGTTCTAGTTGATCTCCTATAAGCTTTTCTCTTATAACCTCGATCTGCTCGCTTATTGGAGGGAATCCCAAATGTAAAAATACTAATCTACCTTCGTGGGATATAATATAGGTATTATAAAAGCTTTCACCAATATTTAGCTGATATACCTCCTCTGCACCCCACCTTGAATCAAGTATTAACCTAAAGGAATGCTCCTCAGAAAGCTTGTATCTTTCAATAAGCTCCTTCTTAAAGGTATCAAAAAGACTCGGTAGCTTTATTTTATAGATTTCATAATATAAGCTTGGAGAGTTTTTTAAATAAATCGGTGCCGTTTGATTTCCTCTAATATAGCTTAAAGCAAAGCTATCCTTCTCCTCTATCTCATATGAATAATCCTTACTATCAATAACCACATATAGGTCTTCTAAGGTAAGTGGCAGGGAATCCTTATATATATCAAAAGAGCTCTCTTTACCATTACTATCAGTAAAAGTATAACTACTATCAGCTTGTCTATTGAAAGTGCCATTTTGTACAAGAGAAATTATGCTCCAGCCAATAAAAACTGTAAATATCACTACAGTTATTATTATACCAACTGTAGTAACTAAAATATTTACCTTTCCTGATACCCCTGCCTTTTTCATCTGACCTTTGATTTTCTTGAAGATTAAACCAATCAATATGGAAAGCAACATTACAATAGCTGATACCCACCAATAGCTTTTCTGTTCTGATCCTATAATAGTTGCTACAGTGAATATAACAGGCAAGACAATCATCATTATGGCTGCTATTCTCCTGGCCTTATGATGATTTCTTTTATATTTATTTCCTAAAGCCAGAGCTTTTTTAGTACCATAATACCAATAACTGTAATCTATTATCAAATACAATGCAGCTAATAGTGGAATTACACAATATAAAGAAGTATAGAATGTGTTGCTAATGAAGTAGATAATGGGATCTTTTATAAGGATACTTACAGTAATAATCATAAAAGATAGTGAAAGTAATAATAAAATTCCACTAGTTAAGAAAAGACTTTTCTTCATGGATTTATGGATGGATTGAAACTTTAAAGCCTCATCACTTTCAATAGGGGTAGGGTTCTGTCTATCGCTACTAAAAACCTGGAGCTTATCCTTGGAAGCCACTAGGTTCCAACCGGCTGCCTCACAGTATTCATAGTAGGCCTCCTGATTATCTGTAGGGTAGGGATTAAAGTCCGAGGCCTCAGAGAAATAGGTTACCTCATAGGTGAGGTCTTGAGGCTCACCTTTTCTGTAAGTCCAAAGAAATGTACCAATACTTTCAAGGAACCAGCCTTTTTTAGCCATATTAGTTAAATGCTTTTCAATAGCTTCATAATCATTAGTTTGGAATAGTTCTAGTCTACGCTTTTTCATGTTCTTATTCCTCCAAGCTCAATATATCCTTCAATAGGTATCCTTTTATAACCACTTAAATCTAGCCTTATTCTATAAGCCTTTCTCTGATCAGTCTAACCTGATCTGCTTTCAAGGGGAAATATAAAGATATATATAGAATTTTATCTTCATAGCAAACAACATAAGTATTTCTCAAACTAATTTCTGTTTTTAATCTATATACCTCTAAGGCTTCCCAGACTGGCTCATCTACCAGTATAAATGTACCCCCTCCATAAAACTCATAGGTATCAAGATAATAATTTTTAAAGGTATCGTAAAACATTGCAATCTTTATAGTAGCAACGGTGTAATCTAGCTGGGATTGTTGGTAGATGGAAGTATAACTAGCTGCAAAAGAGTCCTCTGTGTATAGAGAATAATGAGACCTGCCTTCATTAGTATTACTATTGTTCTGGAGACTATCGTGGCTGAGATCTTCTATGGTAAGAGAAGCTGAAGGTTGATTTTTATAGCTATCATAAGGCACTTCACCATTAATCCTATCATCTACAAAGGGATAGATAACAACCCACATTATTCCCCAGACTGTCAGCGCTGTAATTACCGTTAAAGTTTTATTTTCTTCTCTGGAAAAGCCTGATTTCTTCATTCTCTTCTTAGCTGCTAAGGACACTAATATAGATGGTATTGTTAGAGCTAACATCATTAAAATCATCCACCAGTAGCCGTCACCTATTATGGATGTTATTTGTAACATGGCAATTATAGATATTAGAGAAATACATATTATAACTGCTATTCGTCTTCCTTTATAATGATTCTTCTCATACTTTATTCCAATTACTAGAGCCTCTTTGCTGCCATAATACCAAACTCCATAGTCTATGATAAAATACATCATTAAAACTCCAATAACCATCCAGTATAATGAATTATAGAGTTCAGTACCTCCGAAAAAAAATAGAATTGGATTATGCTTCATAGAATTTAACATAACAAATATACCAAAAATAATAACTAATACTGTAAATACGCTAGGTAGTACAATTTTTTTCATCATAAATTTATGGATAGATTGAAGCTTTAAAGCCTGATCACTTTCAATTGGAGTAGTATCCTCCCTGACTGCTCTAAAAATCTGCATTTCATCTCTTTGGTCTACCAAAGTCCAGCCCGTTGCCTCACAATATTCATAATAAGTCTGCTGATTATCTGTGGGATTGGGATTAAAATCCGAGGCTTCAGAAAAGTAGGTTACTTCATAGGTGATATCCTGTGGTTCTCCACTGGTATAGCTCCAGAGGATTCTACCTGCTTTTTCAAGAAACCAGCCCTTCTTGGCCATATTCTTTAAATGCTTTTCAATGGCATCATTATCATTAGCTTGGAATAATTCTAGTCTATGCTTTTTCATGTCCTTACTCCTCTAAATTTAATATAGCCCTTCTATAATCCTCTGTTAAGGTCATTAATCTTTTATATTCCTCTTCTAATGTGCTTTTTCCTAAATCAGTTATAATATAGCTTCTCTTTCGGCCTTCAACCCTAGTTTCTTTTATAAAGCCTACCTTTAAAAAGTTATCTAGAAGTGTGTATAAGGTTCCAGGACCTACGGCTACTCGCTCCCTTGTCATGTCACGAACCATCTCCATTATATCCACTCCACAGCATTCCTTTTGGAGGCAAAGCAGTATATAAAACATCTGCTCTGTGAGGGTTTGATACTTCTCCCTTGCCAATGGAATCAGCTCCTTTTATAGTTATATCGAATATCAATATCGATTATAGATATAGTATATCATCGAATATCTACACTGTAAATATATACCATAGAAATATTTGTAAAAATATTTAAAAAGCATAATTGATAACTATAATAATTATTTGTTAACCAGTACTTTAACTAGCATCACCAATAAAACCCATAAAAAAAGAATCGCATAAGGAGGAGCTACTCCCTAAAGCGATTCTTTTATACTTATTTGCTCTTACATTAATTTTTACATTTGTTTTTTTGATCATTAAACTTAATTCTATAAAAAATTAATATATTTAATACCAGGATAACTATCAAGAAGACATATCTAAAAGTCATATCCATGGTTGTCCAAAGTATTAGATAAGTAATTCCCATAAATATAGTAAGAATAATGGTGAAGATAAGAGGTATATCACTAACAGATATTTTTCTCTTCATATAATTGTTTCACCATAAAGAATATCTCTATTCCCCTTCCTTATTAGCTTTTTTAAGCATCTCTATCAGGTCAATTCCTGTAGTTGCTTTAACGGTCTCAGGAAGCTTACTCATTATTTCTGTTACATAATTAGTCACCTTTGCAGCCCCTCCGCCGTTATTACTTCCTCCATCCATAATAACTATCTTTTCTGTCTTAGACAGTGGCTCTGAAATAGCCTTAGCAATATCAGGAAGCCTTTCTATAATCATCTGAGCCATAGCTGCATCATTGTACTGCTTGAAGGCTTCTGCCTTCTTAAGCATAGCTTCTGCTTCAGCCTTACCAGTTTCTCTTATAATATCAACCTTAGCCATACCTTCTAGTCTCATAGATTCAGCCTTTGCCTGTCCTTCAAGTCTTATCGCTTCTGCCTGAGCCTGAGCCTCCTGAATAGCTTCGAACTTCATGGCCTCTGATTGCTTCTTAACAGTACCCTCTAATTCCTTTTCTCTACGAAGTGCTTCCTGTACAGCTAGCTCTGTTTCTTTCTGCTTTTTAAGGATCTCTACCAGCATGGAGGTTTCAGTTACTTCCTTCTTAACCTTATTTGCTTCTATTTCATAAGCAAGGTCGGCTATAGCCTTTGCACTTTCCTGCTCTCTTCTATAAGCCTGTACCTTTAATTCCTTATTCTTCTGAGATTCTGCTACGAAGGTTTCAGCAATAAGCTTTGCATTTTCCCCTTCCTTAAAGGCTTCAGATGTCTTTATCTTTGTTTCCTTATTAGCCTCTGCTTCAGCAATTTCAGCATCTCTCTTAACCTCAGCAATTCTTCCTTTTCCTAAGGCCTGTAGGTATCCATTATTATCAGATATATCCCTTATGGTAAAGGCTTTAATTTCAAGTCCCATTTGACCAAGGTCAATAGCAGCTACCTCCTGAACTCTAGAGGCGAATAACTCTCTGTCCTTATAGATTTCCTCTATAGTAAGCTTGGACACTATTTCTCTGAGCTTACCTTCTAATACATCCTTAGAGGTATCTTTTATAATATCTATGGTTTTGTCCTCATGACCAGTGTTAAATTGCTCTACAGCTGCTAAAACTGATTCATGATCTGACTTAACCTTAATAACAGCAACGCCATCAGCGGTAATTCCAACACCCTGTTCAGTCAGGGCATTTCCTATCCTTATTTCTATCTTAATGTTCTCTAAGGATATTCTATCTGTTCTTTCTAGGAATGGTATTACTATACCACCACCACCGGAAATAACCCTTTTCTTTAAACCTGTAACAACAACAGCCTTATCCTGTGGAACCTTTCTCCACATAGAAAGAAGACCTACTAAAAGCACTATTATTACAATAGCTATAACGATAGGTATAACACTATTAATTCCTAATTCCCCCATAAACTAAAATCCTCCCTTTATATTTTTTTAAAATAGTCATCTATAAGAAGCCTATTCTTTTCCTTTACATAAAACACATGATCTTCAATCTTAACTATAAATATCTCCCTACCCTGTTCAATTCTCTCTCCTTTAAGGCTTCTTGCCGCAGAAGTAAAGGTATTGCCTTTATAGCAGTAGCTTATGCTGCCAAAGCTATTTTCAGGTATGGTATTTATTACTGTACCTCTATTACCTACAAGCTCTTCTCTCATAGGTGAGCTTGTACTCTGAGCCTTATAAAGAGGTAGTACCACTAGCTTATTTATCAGGAAAGAAGTGAAAAATGCCGAACCTGCTGATACCCCAAGGCTAATATACCAGCTCAAGCTGTCCACAGTAAGAAGCCCTATTCCACCAAAAACAATAGAAAAAGATATTATCAGTATAGGCTTTAGCCCTGATAAAAATCCATCAAAGGCACCCTCACCGCCTATGTCTAAGCCATCAAAAATTCCACCTAAAACTAAAGAAATAAGGGTGTAGATTACTGCTATACAGAAAAAGATATAATATATAACTCTCATAAATTTCACCTCTTTATTATAATATGATTATAACACTTTAGACTTAAAAATGTAATAATATTGTAAATTTTTGAAAAACTTTTTCTACCCTTTTAAGTTATATATAAGTTTATTGTATTAATATCAATTATTTATTTATAGTTAGTTATTTAACACTTATTTTATTACTGAATATAATTATTATATGTAATAATTATAAAAGGAATAACCTATGGAAAGGATAAAAACTCTTACCCCAATAAATTATAACTTCAGCTCTGTTAGGGATATAAGCCTAAGTCAGCTTCAGCAGCATTATGAGCTTTATAAAAGATATGTTAATCAATTTAATGAAATGAATGCCATGCCCAGAGATGCCTCAGCATATCCCAGGCCTAACACCACCAATAGTCCCATGAGAAATTTAAAGAAGGGTGAAACCTATGCTTTAGATGGCTTAAAGCTTCATGAGCTTTATTTTGAAAACATGACCAACCCTGGTGGAGCCCCTAGCAGTGAAATGATAAATATCATAAACAGCTTCTTTAATAGCTATGAGAACTTTATAGCTTATATTAGAAATGCCGCTCTTTCAATGAGAGGCTGGGTTGTAGTTACTATGGATCCTCGCACTGAGGAGCTTCAAGTAATAGGACAGGATGCTCATGATGATGGACCCATATGGCTCTCTTATCCCCTCCTTGTGATGGATGTTTATGAGCATGCATATATGATTGATTTTGGTATAGATAGAAATGCCTATATCGATGCCTTCTTAAAAAATATAAATTGGAAGGTAGTAAATGATAGACTAAGAAAATATCAGGCGATGAGAAATGCTGAAAGCTACAGATTCCTTTAAGGTTATGAAGTATATAAATTAAAATTTATTCAATTAAAAAACGGCAGATTTCCCGGGAAATCTACCGTTTTTTCTGTAAATATGCTCTACTATTACTTCTATATATTTTATTGTTAAATAGAAGCCTGCATATAGAAACTATCTTTTACACTTAGTATCCTTTATTCCTGGCTCTCTTCCAGAGTTTCCACGAAAGTTATAGCCATTTTTTGCATTCATTGATGCTTTCGTTTCCGCTATGAAGGCTTGCTGCCTCTGTCTTTCTCCTGAGCTTCCCATAAAAAAAACCTCCTTTTTATAGTTAAAGTTCTTTATGAAAAGTTTCCTGTAAGACTAAAGGAAATTCTAATAGAGTAAAGCTTTTATGAAGCCTTGCCTACATTGTTCTGGACTTCTCACTGCATCTTTCCACTGCTTTTATCACAGAGCTTCTAAAGCCATATTCCTCCAAGGCTGCTACTGCCTCAATGGTTGTGCCTCCTGGCGAGCATACCATATCCTTCAGCTCTCCTGGGTGCTTACCACTTTCAAGGACTAGCTTTGCAGAGCCTAGCACTGCTTGAGCAGCCATCCTATAAGCCTTAGCTCTAGGAAGACCTTCCTTTACAGCACCATCAGCTAAAGCTTCTATGAACATAAAAACATAAGCTGGTGAAGAGCCACAGATTCCTATGAAGGCATCCATTTGCTTTTCCTCTATGACTTCAGTTTTCCCGAAGGCCGATAATATATCCTCTATAGTATTTAGCTCCTCTTCCTCTATATTCTTATTAGGGCAGAGAGCTGTTATTCCTTCCAGAACCATAGCAGGAGTATTTGGCATGGCTCTTATAAGCTTCTTATCTGTACCTAATAATTCCTCTAATTGCCTTAGACTTTTTCCTGCTGCTATGGATACAATTAACTTATCCTTAAGCTCTTCCTTTATCTCTCCAAGAACAGCTTCATACATCTGAGGCTTAACAGCTAGTATTACTATATCTCCCCAGGAAGCTGCTTTTTTGTTGTCCTCTGTGGTATGTATACCATAATCCTTCTCTAGCCTAGCTAAAGTCTCCCTGCTTCTAGCTGTAGCAATTATTTCCGTGCCTCTAAGCTTCTCAGAGCTTAATATACCCTTTAGCATAGCTTGTCCCATATTTCCGCAGCCAATAAATGTTAGCTTCATAATATATCCCTTCTTTCTATGTGATAAACAGCGCTATTCCCATGTTAATAACTCTATTATATATAAATTTTGCATTATAAGAAACATTATATATTCTAAGCCACAAAGACCTCAGGATACTAAAGCTCTATCTGGTGAAACTATAAGTGAAGATATAAGAAAGGAGTGAAAGTACATGAGGTCTTTAATACCTTTCAATGTATCTCCAAAAAATATAATCAACTGCGAGGAGTTTTTTGATGACTTTTTTAATAGCTTCTTCGTTGATAAAAGCTTCAAATTCAATTATGTATCTGATGCCTTCTCCATTGATTTATACGAGGATGAGGATCAGTACATAATAGAAGCAGATCTACCAGGAATACCATCAGAGGATATCCAGGTAGATTATATTAATAACTTTATCGTCATAGCTGCCTTCCGCCGGGAGCTAGAGGATAAAAGAACACTCCAAAAGGAAAAGCACTATGGAGAGTTACGAAGAATGTTTTATATAGAAAAAATAATTCCTGAAAAAATAAAACTATCCTATAGTCATGGCGTTATGACAGTATTTCTCCCAAAAGGATAGTCCATACTTATCACTGATTAGCTCTTACTCTACCAAGGTAAATATCTATTAACTAAAAAAGGTATACAAGCTGGTAGTATATTCTTAAGAGAAATTAAGAAATACTACCTTTGTATACCTTTATTTTATCCAAAAAATAATTAATTATTATATAAGCTTATACTAGCTCTTTTTTATTGTAATTGATATATGTCGCAGCAGTAGAGATAAGTATGATTATTATCCCAACACCTATTGATAAATAATTCAAAGAGCCTTCTACTAATACTGTTCTCGTTTCATATATACTAAATATAGAAAAATATTTAACCATCTCTACTTTTTCAGATAAGGAGCCTATAACCTGTAGAAAATAAGAAGCAAATACAAGGGCAAAGCTTAGTCCTACAATCTTCTTTGTTTTTGAAAAAAATGTTGATATAAATAAGGTTAATGCAAAAAACACATAAAAAATTATTATAGGTCCAACCAGCAGCATTACCATATCCTTAAGAACTAAATCATCTAAAAGCCAAAGACCAATTATGGTACCAGCAGAAACTATTAAATCAAAGGCTGTGATATATATAAGTCCGGATATAACCTTAGAGGTAATTATTCCACTTCTTGTTATAGGCTTTACTGCAAGAAATTCTATGGTTTTATCGCTTTCTTCCTTTAACAGTATGTTTCCTCCAAGAATTGAGGCATATAAGGAGCCTACCAGTAAAAAGAATACAAGCCCCTCTGTTTTAATCCATCCTGAGGCAGTAGAGATACTAGCAACCTCTACAAGATCCATGTTAAAGGCCTTTAATACTTCTTCTGGAAACATTTCAAGCATAGAATCTATGCCAGACATGGTTTCACTATTCATAAGAGAAGGATATATAGATAACACAACTATGAACATACCCAGTATTACGCTTGTCCAAATCAAAAAAGACTTAAGATTAATTTTCAGTTCTCTTTTAACCATATCTTCTTCCTCCTACTGATAATAGTGCATGAAGATTTCTTCTAGTGAAGGCTCTTCTATGAGAAGCCTAGAAACCTTAAGACCCTGCAATGCTGAGATTAAGACATCAGTGCTGCCATCATAGATGAACTTAATTAAACCCTCACCTCGAGATATAACCCTAGCTCCAAGCTTTTCTGCTACCTGATTATTATCACAAGCTAAAGTAACAATAAGTATATTACTTCTGGTAAGATTATCTACTGTATCAATGGTAATAAGCTGTCCTTCTTTAATTATTCCGATGCGATGGCAAAGCCTTCTCACCTCAGGGAGATTATGAGAGGAAAAAAATATAGTCTTCCCTTTAGCTCTCTCTTCCAGTAGAATTTCATAAAAAGCCTCCTGCATTAAAGGATCTAAACCACTGGTTGCCTCATCCATGATAATAAGCTCTGGACTATGCATCAGTGAAAGTACAATACCAAGCTTTTTTCTGTTTCCCAAGGATAAATCCTCTAGCTTTTTTGAAGTATCAAGCTCTAGCCGTTCTATTATGGAATTAACATATTCTGTATCTATATTTTTATAAAAGGAAGCTGAATAATCTATCATTTCCCTTACAGTAAGGTCATCATATAGCTGTATTTCACTGGGCAGGTAGCCTATCTTTCTAAAGATCTCTGTCTTGTCCTTAGTAAAGAGCTCTCCATCAATGTATACCTTACCCTCTGTCTTATTAATAAGATTCATAATACACCGTATAGTCGTAGACTTACCTGCACCATTAGGTCCTATAAAGCCAAAGATTTCTCCCTTATTAACGTCTAAGGATAGATTTTTCACACCAAGAGTCTTTCCATAGTATTTAGTTAAATTCTCCACACGAAGCTTTACCTGCTCCATATCCATTTTCTGTCCTCCCAAATAAATTAATAAATACCCTATAAGCTTTCTGTATCTGTATCTGTATCTGTATCTGTATCTGTATCTGTATCTGTATAAGCTTATTATATAGCTTCGTCACATAGTATTTAAATAGCTTTAAAAAATATAAATTGATTCCTTTGAATATATTTATAATAGCTACAATATTAACCTATAAACTCAATATAAAATAACAATTAAATTGGATAAAATAAGGGTGAGGTGGAATGTAAGTGAAACAATACGAATACAAAGTAGAGCAGATACAAATTGAACTAAAGAGCATTTTTAAAGCAGATAAGAGCATCTATAATAAGGAAATTAGTCAAAAGCTAAATTTACTAGGAAAAAATGGCTGGGAATTAGCTGGGGTGGATGGAACATGGTTCTACTTTAAAAGAGAAATGGTATAACAAAAAACCTATGCTAAAACTATCGTTAAAGCATAGGTTTTTACTATTTTATTTATTAAATATAATGTGCGGTATTGGTTTATAAGAATCTCATATAAATGGCCTACATGTCTCTGTGAACTACATCCAGGTTACCAAATTTACTGAACTGACCAAGCCATGCAAGCTTAACAGTTCCAACAGGGCCGTTTCTCTGCTTAGCCACTATACATTCACCAATATTCTTCTCTTCTGTTTCCTTGTTGTAGTATTCATCTCTATAAAGGAACATAACAAGGTCAGCATCCTGCTCTATAGAACCAGATTCTCTAAGGTCAGAAAGCATTGGTCTATGATCTGCTCTCTGCTCAGGAGCTCTAGAAAGCTGTGACAGAGCTATAACTGGGCACTGCATTTCCTTTGCAATTGCCTTTATGGATCTAGAGATCTCAGATACCTCCTGCTGTCTGCTTTCCCCGCTACCGGACATGAGCTGTAGGTAGTCTATGAGTATTAAATCTATACCATGCTCCATCTTAATTCTTCTGCATTTTGAACGCATTTCCATTACGGAAACACCGGCAGTATCATCAATAAATATTTTTGCTGCTGCTAAGGGACCTGAGGCTCTAGCTATATTTTCCCAGTCCTTATCCTCAAGGTTACCTGTTCTTAAGGAAAGCATATCTACATTTGCCTGGGAGCATAAGAGCTTATAAGCCAGCTGCTCCTTAGACATTTCCAAGGAAAATATAACAACCTTCTTCCCTTCTCTAAGGGCTGCATGCTCTGCTATATTAAGGGCAAAGGTAGTCTTACCCATAGAAGGTCTTGCAGCTATGAGCACCATATCACCCTTTTGAAATCCAGAGGTTTTAGCATCTAAGTCCTTAAAACCAGAACCAACTCCTGTAATTTCTCCTTTATTATTAAATAATCTCTCTATTTCTAAAAAGCCTCTTTCCAGTACTGCACTTAAAGGCTCAAAATCATTAGTATTTCTTTTCTCCGCTATCTCAAAAACTCTTTTTTCTGCGTTATCTACTACCTTCTCCACATCATCTTGATTTCCATAGCTCTCTTCTATTATTTCATTAGAAGCCTTGATAAGCTTTCTAAGGGTTGACTTCTGAGATACGATGTTTATGTAAGATCTAAGGTTTGCTGTAGAAGGTACAGATGTGCTTATCTCTGTTATGTAGGTGATCCCCCCTGCAGCCTCAAGCTTGCTGATAGACCTCAGATGTTCTATAAGAGTAATCATATCTACCGGTATATCTCTCTGGGTCATCTCAACAATTGTTGAAAATATAACCTTATGAGAGTCTCTATAAAAATCCTCTATGGAGAGAGCCTCTGCTGCTGTAGCTATTGCAGCTCTATCTATTATCATTGACCCTAGTACCGATTGCTCCGCTTCAATATTTTGCGGCAGGCTTCTCATAACAGGCATATCCATAGTCTTCACCTCTATTCTAATAATACTATTAATCCCCATTAATAATTTTAATGCATATATATTATTACAACAACTTGAAAATTTATCAAGTGGCTATTTATAATTATACCTCAAAAACCAATTCTATTATATAACGAAATATCTTCCTGTTTGCTTGTTATATTTGAAATACTTTTCCCCAGAGACACTCCTTCTAAGGATTTTATTTTATATAATAAACCGAGAAAGGCATAAATGCCTTTCTCGGTATCATTAGTCTCTTTGATGCTTTATAAGCCCGCCATGGCTATTTTTCAAATAAAAGCTCCATTATATCTTCAATTGTGGAGGCAGACTTTATCTCGATGTCTTCTAAGCCTTGAGGCACCTCAGCTATATTATCCTTAGGTACAATTACAAGGTTGATTCCTTTTCTTCTAGCTCCATATACCTTTTCAAATATGCCACCTACGGGCTTTACCTTGCCCTTTAGAGATATCTCTCCTGTTATGGCAGCATCCTGTCTTATAGGCTTGTTTAAAAGAGCACTCATTATACAAATGGTAATAGCAGCCCCGGCAGAAGGACCATCTATATTTCCTCCCCCTACTACATTTACATGTATGTCATAATCCTTTAGATCTTTATCTGAGACTCTTCTTATAACAGAAGCTGCATTGAATACAGAATCCTTTGCCATGGAACCAGCGGTATCATTAAATCTAACTACTCCTGCTCCCTTTTCCTTAGCAGGGAAAACAGAAGCTTCTATCTCTATTGTAGAGCCTAAGAATCCCGAAACTCCTAGACCATAAACATGTCCAACTTCATACTCCTCTGAGATATCAAGGATCTCATAAGGGGTAAGCCTTCCTATAGAAATGACCTCTTCTACATCCTTTTTAGTAATAGTTACAGATTCACCTAGGTCATCCTTTAAATTGTATAAAAGATTACCATAGGCATCGGAAAGTATATTCACTGCCCTTCTACCTTCAATGGTATATCTGCTTATATAGGAGGCAACTCCCTCCTCCAGGGTAACGTTAAGCTTCTTAGCTGCATCCTCTACTATCTTTTCTATGTCAGTAGAATTTAAGGGTTCGAAATAAACCTCTGTACATCTAGAACGGAGGGCTGGATTAATATCACCAGGCTCCTTAGTGGTAGCACCTATAAGCACAAAATCTGCTGGCGCTCCATTTTCAAATAAATATTTAATATACTTAGGTGTACTTTCATCATCAGGATCATAGTATGAGGATGAAAACTCCACCTTTTTATCCTCTAAAACCTTTAGAAGCTTATTTTGAAGTATATTATCCAGTTCACCTATTTCATCTATAAAAAGAACTCCACCATGGGCCTCGGTAACTAGTCCTGGTTTAGGCTCAGGAACTCCAATCTCTGCTAAATCCCTCTTACTTCCTTGATAAATAGGGTCATGAACAGAGCCTAGAAGTGGATTAGTGATTTCTCTTGGATCCCAACGAAGGGTTGTACCATCTACCTCAACAAACTTAGAGTCTTCATCAAAAGGAGTAAACTTAAGCTTTTTAGCCTCCTCCAGCGCTAATCTCGCTGCCGTGGTTTTACCTACTCCTGGTGGACCATAGAGTATTATATGCTGAGGATAAGGGGATGAGAGCTTTGATAATAATGATTTTATAGCCCTATCCTGCCCTATTACCTCTTTAAAGCTCTTTGGTCTTATGAAGCTCATAAGATTTTTTGTAGTCTTTCTTTCCCCTAATTCCTTAAGCTCTGAGTATTTTTTTAGAGTCTTGGTATTCTCTGGACCCCTTTGCTTCTTTATTATATTAAGCCTCATTTCATCGACATATTTATCCTGTCTTTCAACTATGGCTTCTTCTACCTTATCCTCAATCTGCTTCTGTATATATCTTCTTGCCAGCTCCTCAGATACCCATTCATAGGTATCCTCTAAAGCCTCCTGAATCTTTTCAGTCTCAGGAACTGACTGTACACTACCTCTACCATCACTGGCAATCATATTTAATGCATAAACTCTTTCGCTAACATTTTTGGACTTAAGATATTTTTGCAGCTTATACTTTACAGTTCTTGCTCTCACAGCCCCTTCATCTAGAACATTCTTCAAAATCTCTAGTAGAACGTTAATCTGTGAGTCCATGGTTAAGCCGCTATCTATAATATCCTGTAGCTCATCTACGGAAAATTTATCCTTCAAAACTATTTATCCTCCTTATTGCTCTGCGGCAATAACCACCTTCATTTTAGTAGATACCTCAGGATAAATTTTAACTTCTATATCATAGCTTCCTACAAGCTTTAAAGTATCCATAACTATCTTCTTTTTATCTACTTTTGTGCCGTACTGCTTATTTATAAGCTCAGCCACATCCTTGCTGGTTATTGCTCCAAAGAGCCTTCCATTATCTCCTGTTTTTGTTGTAATCTTTATCTCTTTATTTTTAAGCTTTTCAGCTATTCTTTGTGCCTCTTCAATCTCTGCAAGCTTCTTTCTTCTTTCTGTTTCCTTCTTAGCATTCAATATATGAAGGTTTTCAGCTGTTGCTTCCTGTGCTAGCTTTCTAGGAAAAAGAAAATTTCTTGCATAACCATCGGAAGTATTAACAACCTCACCTTTTTTACCTACGTTTTTAACATCAGAAAGTAATATCACTTTCATTTCTTTTCACCTTCCTTTAAATGTTTATTAACTACATCCTTAAGCTTCTTCAAGGCCTCCTCAGGAGACATACCAGAGAGCTTAGCTCCTGCTATGGTCATATGTCCTCCCCCACCTAAAGCCTCTAAAATTACCTGTACATTAACATCACCAAAGGATCTTCCGCTAATGTTTATATCCACTCCTATTTTAACAAGAACAAAAGAGGCTTGAATACCTGAAATATTTAGAAGTTCATCAGCACTTTGAGCCGCAAGAACTATATCATTTATAGTCTCAGGACAGATAGCATAGGCTACATTATTCTCAACCTTAGCTGAAGTAATTATCTGTGCTTTTTTAACATAGCTTTCAAAATCATCGCTGAACATTTTCTTTATGTCTATGGTATCTGCTCCTAGCCGCCTTAAAAAGGAAGCAGCCTCAAAGGTACGAACCCCTGTTTTAAAATAGAAGTTTTTCGTGTCCATAGTTATACCTGCAAGAAGCCCTTCTGCTTCAATCTGCTTCAGCTTAGGTCTCTCAAAGATATATTGTATTATTTCTGTTACAAGCTCTGAGGTAGATGAGGCATAAACCTCTATATAGGTAAGCAATGCACCTTCTATGGAATCAGGGCTTCTTCTATGATGATCTATTATAACTAATCTTTTAGCTTTTTCTGCTATCGCCAAATCCTGTACATAGCCCTTACTGTGAACATCTACCATTATTAGCAGATTAGTATCCTCTAATTCCTTGAGACACTTATCTGGGGTAATAAATAACCCATCATAATCCTTATCCTCCATGAGCTTTTTAACAAAAAAGTCCACGGCCTTATGGTCCTCAGGAAGAATAACATAGCAGGCTTTATTCAGTTGCTTTATGGCACTGGCAATTCCAATGGCAGAACCTATGCAATCCATATCAGGATTGCGATGACCCATGATATATATTTTATCACTTTCATTAACTAAATCCTTTAAGGCATGGGCAACAACCCTGGCTCTTACTCTGGTTCTCTTTTCAACCTCCTTGGTATTACCACCAAAGAAGGATACCTTGTCACCAGACTTTATAACCGCCTGATCTCCTCCACGGCCTAAAGCAAGCTCTATAGCCATGTTAGCATATTTATAGTTTTCCCTAGGACTTGCTCCTCCTCTTCCTACACCTATGCTTAAAGTAACATCATACTTATTCCCAAGGTTTATCTCTCTTACTGTATCTAAGATATCAAACTTTTTATTTATTTGACCATTAATCAATATATCCTGGATAGATAATACATACTTATTAGAATCATACTTTTTTATCATAGCGTTCAAATTGGTAGCATAATTATTTATTGTTCTCTCAATCTCTGCTATTAATAAAGGAGCATTATCATTTTCTGTACTTTTAACTACCTCAGTTATATTATCAACCTCTATGAGCATAACACTCTCAGTGGTAGCTATTAAATCTTTGACATTACTTATATCATGGAAATATAGAATTATAGATTTTTCATCTTTATTTTTTGATGAAGTTCTTTTTATAATTCTAGGATAGATATTGTAGTGCTTCTTATTTATAATAACATCTCTGTAAAACTCTATTTTTCTTTTGAAGATATCTTCAACATTTATCGCCTTTACGTAAAATCTAATATTATTTCCAAAAGGAACGTCCTCAGGAAATATATCCTTTAATGATGTATTATACCATAAAATATTCCCTTCCATATCTAAAATAAGAAGGGGAAATGGATATCTAAGCAATGTCTCATCTGCTGCTTCATTCATATCCTTAGATAACCCCTTGAGATATTGCTTATTTTCCCTATTTTTTATTCTATCCTGTATAACAGCATATATATTAAGCACAATAAGAACTATAAGAGCTGCTATTGCAGTAGAGTTAATGCCTCTATAAAATAATATTGCTATTAGTACTAATGCAATTATACCATTTCGATTATTCATATCCTTCGCCTTCCTTATATGTATATTGAGGCTATTATTTTTCAAACTTACTAGTAATTAATTTTCTTAAACTAGCAGGTGCTATATCCCTTCCATCCATAATAGTTTCTACAAAGCCAAAAATCATTAATATTGCCCCAAAGCTATTGAAAATAAAAATCAATATAATTACAGTGAACATTCTTGAAACATGTAGTTTATTCATGAAAAAGTAAGAAACTGCACTAATACCAATAACAGTTAAAACTAAATTCAAAAGATACATTGCCGTAACCTCAAGATATTCCCCTAGATAAATATCACTCCTCTGTAATATAATACCTAAACAAAGGAATATTATCAAACCAGCTAGATATCTATTGTCTATATACCATTCACTGAATCTTGGTAAAGGCTTCAGTTGTATGTTCATTCTCCTAAGTATATCTCTTGATATTATATAGTTTAAAAAAGCCATTACTATTGCAGTTACCAAGGTTACAGGAATGATTAAAAGCAAAAAATCCTCAAAGGTAAATGCTGAGAGCATATCAAAAGCAGGATTTCCCTCCAGACTCACCCCTAGAGATTCATACATTTCTTTTGTCATCGATACGGATTCCATAATAATATCATAAAATCCTCTCAAAGCTCCCTTTAAATTTGTTCCCATTATCAAATAAGCATATATTAAAATTTGACCAATGATTCCTACCAGCGCACCTATAATGGTCAGCTGGATTGAAGATGCAGCCTCTACTCCTCTTTTAACACAATAACCCAAGGTTATACCTATAGGTCCATATAAAAGTAAAGTAGAACCAGCTGCCAGGGGCCCAATTAAAACAGATCCTAAAATAGTACTGGCCAGCAAAGCAACAAAAGCTATTTTCACATCATGCTTCACTGTTAATATAGTCATGGGGATAGGTAGTATAAACATACTTACAGTCCCCAAGACAGGAAAAGTAAAATTTACAATCATTAAAACTACAATTATTGCCGATAAAATCCCTGCTTCAACTACTGGTTTAGCGCTTTTACTATTCTGCATACCTTTATTTTCTCCCAAGTTAACTCAATTTAAAATCTAAAATCCTTTATCTCTTATCTTTTGCTCTATTCTCTATTCTCTCTTCTCTTTTATCTTTTACTTCTTACCTCTTAGTTGCTCTTATCTTTTGCTCTATTCTCTATTCTCTCTTCTCTTTTATCTTTTACTTCTTACCTCTTACCTGCTCCTATCTTTTGCTCTATTCTCTATTCTCTCTTCTCTGCTCTTAACTTAGTTTTTCCCCTTAAAATGATTATATAACCTCGATAAATTTCTTCCTTCCTTTTCTATATAATCTTCCTCTATGATTCCAAGCTTCAGCTTCTTTTGAATAGTTTCATCTACTGAAGAGTGAGAATATCCATGCTTATCTGCCAGAAGATACAGTATAATTATTGCCCCGGAAATACATTCTAGTACTGCTTCCTGCGCTACCTTACTTCCTTTAGTAAGCAGCATAAAAAACTCTCCAACAACACAAATGAGCTGTGCTTTTAAATCTTCAATTATCTTCACATCAGACATAATATTAAAATTTTCCTTACTCATAGCTCCTCCTTATACCATAAAAATATTATTATAATGTTTTTAATCCTAAATGGCAGTATAGGTTATACAAAGTATAGGACATCTAAATTATCTAACTATAGTATAAAGGTGCTCTGAAGTTTATTAGGACGTATACTCTAATTGTAGTTTTTTTTCAATATTTATGCAACTAATCTTTCCCCTAAGATAGCTCTTTTGTAAAGATAATATAATTTCTAAGTGAACAAAAAAGGGCACTTGATTGCCAAGTGTCCCTTATCGTTATTATCTTACTCTGTTGTGAAAGGTAATAAAGCTATGTTTCTTGCTCTCTTAACAGATTCAGTTAACTGTCTCTGATGCTTAGCGCAAGTTCCGGAAATTCTTCTTGGAAGAATCTTACCTCTTTCAGTAACATACTTTCTTAGCTTTCCGATATCTTTATAATCAATGCTAGTAGCCTTATCTACACAAAAAGCGCAAACTTTTCTCTTAGCTCTTCTTGGGCCTCTTCCGTTGCCTCTTCTAGGCTCTCTCTTTTCGCTCATCCTTCTTACCTCCTTACTATTTTAGAATTAGAATGGTATATCTCCATCATCGATTGGCGTCATATCGTCATTATTATAAGAGCTGCTGCCAAAGCTATCGGCACCACTATTAAAATCGGAGTTTCCGAAGCTATTGTTATTGTTGCTACTGCTTCTATTCATTCCACCACGCTCTGAATTACCAGAATCAATGAAATCAAAGCCTTCTACATATACATCTGTAGTATATCTCTTTGTTCCATCCTGAGCCTCATAGCTACCTGTTCTTATATTTCCGAAAACAGCAAGCTGTCTTCCCTTAGTTAAGTACTGTGCTATAGTTTCGCCAGTTTTACCAAATGCTACGCAATTGATAAAATCTGCTGAAGTCTGGCCATCTTTTCCTCTTGGTCTGTTCACAGCTAAGGTAAAATTAGTAACAGCAGTACCACTACCTGCAGCAAATCGAAGTTCAGGGTCTTTTGTTAGTCTACCTATAAGTACAACCTTGTTCATTTAAGAACCCCCTTATTTCTCTTCTTTAATAATGATATGTCTTATAACACCATCAGTGATTCTGAAAACTCTGTCTAACTCTCTTGGTAATTCTGGAGTTGCGCTGAAGTTTATAAGAGTGTAGAACCCATCATTAACCTTGCTGATTTCGTAAGCTAACTTTCTCTTACCCCAAACATCAACATTGTCAATAGTTCCACCACCATTTTCAATAACACCCTTAAACTTTTCAGTTAAAGCCTTAACAGCTTCATCATCTAAAGATGGGTGTGCTATGAATATAGTTTCATACTTTCTCATCTATTCCACCTCCTCCCTCTGGACTAACGGCTGTGATTTTCACAGCAGGGATTACATCATGAAATTATATCATTTATTTTCTTTCATTGCAAGTGTTTTTCAACTAAGATCTTTTGTGTATCCTTGATAGCTAGAATTTTGAATATATCTGCTATACCAGGCTTTTCTACTATTCTAATTATCCTATAAGGCTTCTGTGACAACCTTCTTCATATCCTTTTCAAACTTGCTCCTAGGAAGCATTACTATCCTTCCACAGCCAGTGCACTTTATTTTTATATCTGCTCCAACTCTTATTATTTCCCATTTATCTGTGCCACAAGGATGCTGCTTTTTCATCTGTACCACATCACCGATATCAAAATTCTTATCCAAATACTGTTCCTCCTTTATTTAACTGACTCTTCCCCAATTATCCTGGTTTTTGTGTAAGGCACTTCTACTCCCTTAACCTTCAACTCATTTTTTATAAGCATTCTTAGCTCATTTTCCAATGCCCAGTTCATCATTGGCCTAGACTTTCCTAATACCCTAATAGTAGCACAAAACTCATTAAGACTGGTTAAGCCAACCACCTTAGGAGGCTCTACTATCTCTTCCTTATTCTTAGAAAACTCCTCACAAACACTATCAATAATTTTCATTGCTCTTTCTGCATCCTCTTCATATGCAATCTGAACATCTACCTGCATTCTTGAATCTGCTACAGATTTGTTAGTCACTTCTGCAATAGCGCTATTAGGTATTATATGGATATCACCATTAAAGTCCTTAAGCAATGTAGTTCTTAGGCCTATATCCTCTACTATACCCCTGTAGCTTCCTACAATAATATAGTCTCCCACTGAAAACTGATTTTCAAATAATATAAATAAGCCATTTATTATATCTTTAACCAGTGACTGAGATCCTAAACCTATAGCAACACCACCAATACTAGCTATTGTTATGCTTATAGGTCCAAATATCATAGAGAGTATGGCTGTTATACCAAAAAAATAAGTAGCATATCTTAAAATACTCTTCAGAATACTACCAAAGGTATAGGCTTTTTTACTATCTAAGCTGAATCTCCCCCTGCTTTCCACCTGTTTCTTCACAACTTTGTCTATTAGCTTATTTCCAATTTTAATTACAAAGATCATTATTATCCCTATAATTATTATTTTTAATACTGTTTTTCCCCAGCTTATTAGCATATCACTATTTATAACCTCCAAGCCAAAAATTTCTAAATATCTCTTTCCTGTGCTTGAAGCTAACATATTAGCTAACATTTTTCACCCCATCCTTTAAATAGCTTTATATAATTCTAGATATCAACAATAATCCTATTACAGTTTTTAATTTCTCTATAATACTTCTTGAAAACCAATCTCTGTTTTATGATATATATGCTTTATATGAATCTTATCTTCCTCTATTAACCTTTTTATGGAAGGTAAGTTTTCTTCTCTAAATCTAATACTTATACCACAGCTTTGTGTTATATGTGAAGGAGTAGGCATTATACCGATTGGAAACCCTTCTCCTTTAATAGCCCTTTCTGCCTCTATGGCATTATGGGTATTCGTGAAAACTATTATGTAGTAATTTTCCATTGATGTATCCTCCATCTGTTTAATTAGCTTAATACTGGTTATATTCTATTATAAGTATATATTATCAATTTTCCCTTAGATAGTATAAAGTTTAAATATTTTTTACTTGTGAAATACCATCTATTTATCTTAGATTCACAATAGTATAATATAATTAATGAAAATAATGTCATTTGGAGGTTTTAACTTGAAAATTTATCTAGATAATGGTGCTACCTCTTTTCCGAAACCACCAGCTGTTACAAAAGCAATGGTAGATTTTATGAATAATATTGGTAGTAACTCTGGTAGAGGAAGCTATTATTCTTCATTAGAGACAAGCAGGAGGATATATAACTGCCGTGAGCTCCTCTGCAAGCTTTTTAACTTTGATAAGCCTGATCATGTAATTTTCACCCCCAATATAACCTACTCCCTAAATATTCTTCTGCAGGGTATCCTTAAGCCTGGCTGGCATGTAATAACTTCCTCAATGGAACATAATTCTGTACTGAGGCCGCTTATAGCAGCTAAGGATAAATTAGGTATAGAGCTGGACATAGTCCCAGCAGATGATAATGGTCTAGTTTCCACAGAGCTATTAAAATCATACATAAATCCAAGAACAAAGCTAATCATTTTATCCCATGGCTCTAATGTCACTGGTACTGTTCAGCCTTTAAAGGATATTGGTAAATTATGTAAATGTAATAATATATATTTTATTATCGATTCGGCTCAAACAGCTGGTATTCTTCCTGTTGATTTCAAGGCCTTAGGGGCAAATGCTATAGCCTTTACCGGACACAAAGGTTTAATGGGACCACAGGGAACTGGTGGATTTCTCATAGATGATGCTCTTAATAACATCGCTAGCTCTACTATTCTTGGGGGAACAGGAAGCCTGTCCTCTAGCACCCTTCAACCAGACTTTCTTCCAGATAAATTTGAGAGTGGAACCCTCAACGGACCTGGACTCTTTGGACTACATGCTGGAATTGACTTTGTTATGAAAACTGGGACAGAAGCTATTCGGCATAAAAAGTCAGAACTCACCAATAAATTTATCAATGGGTTAAAAGAAATTGATAGAATTAATTTATTTTGTCATGAAAGCTCTGTAAACACTGGGGTAGTTTCTATGACTTTTGATGGAAGAGAAATATCTGAAATTGGCTATTTATTAGATACTGAATATAATATTATGACTCGCGTAGGCTTACATTGTGCCCCACTAGCTCATAAAACCATAGGCACCTACCCCTCAGGCACCTTAAGATTCAGCTTAGGCTACTTCAATACAGAGAAGGATATAGAGCTTACTTTAAGTGCATTGAATAATCTACTAAGGAGTTGATAAATATGGAAGCTTATATCAAAAAGGGAGAACGAACTGCAGTTTTTTTCCTTCTTTATTCTCTGATTTTTTATCTATTTTTTAATACCTTAAAATACACTCTACCCTTTGTATTAGGAATAATCTTTGCGCTTATATGTAGGAAACCAGCTTATTATCTTACAATGACCTTTAAGATTAAACCATGGCTTGCTTCCCTTTTGTCATCTATAGTTTTTTTTATTATACTTATAGGTACTATATTTTTATGTGGAACAGCAATAATTAATGAGACGGTAAGCTTAACAAAGTTTATTCCAGAATACATAGGTAACTTAGCTAATTCATTATATGATAATTTAATGAAGCTAAATGATACCTTTATTATAAATATTGATTCAAATATTTTAAGCTCTCTAGAAAGCTCTATTTCTGATACTGCTGCTTCAGTAGTGGCCACTACTGTTAATTTAAGTACTCTTATCATCCAAAAAATACTTGCTATATTAGGTTCCGTTCCTTACATAGCCATGGTAATAATATTTACTTTATTAGCCACCTATTATATAACCTTAAATTTGATCTCTCCTCATAGCAAGAATATACTTAAAGTAGCAGGGATTAAGGTTAATAGGACTGTGGAAATAGCTCTAGAGATGAGAAAAATGATATTTAACTTTTCTTTATCCTATCTATTAATAGTGTTTATAACCTTTTTAGCTACTTTAATCGGCTTTACTATATTAAGGATACCTTATGCATTTTTATTAAGCCTTCTTTGTGGTATTTTTGATATAATGCCCATATTAGGTATGGCTATTGTTTATATTCCATTGGCTTTAATCAATTTTCTTCAAGGAAATTATTTTACAGGACTTGCACTTTTAATACTATGGATTATAGTTATGGTAGTTAGACAGATTATCGAGCCTAAAATTATGTCAACTACCCTAGGACTTAATCCACTAGCAGTCCTGGCAGCTATTTTTATAGGAATTGAAGCTGGTGGAGTTTTAGGAATGTTATTCTTTATGTTTTTAGTGGTATTTTATACAGTGCTTAACGAATTAAAGGTAATTTAAGTATAAAACCTTCTTCTTTGGTTAGTATCTAAGAAGGAGGTTTTTTTATGAAGAATATTTTCAATCATTTAGTAAAAAACTACATCACATTAGTTCAGCACAGGAAATCAAACTTAACAAAGGCGGCTTCTTATAATAATATTATAGAAAAGCGTTACCCTTTAACTATTTCCTCATCTCTCTCTTCTGCTGCAGTAGATGTATATAATGCATTAGATACTTTAATTGATAGGAGTATCCCCCTAAAGGATATTATAATATTATGTATTGGAACTGATAGAGCAACAGGGGATTCTCTAGGCCCAATAGTAGGCTATAAGTTAATGGAGCTCACTGATAGCACTCCTTTAATACTAGGCACTCTGAGTTCACCGGTTCATGGAAAAAATCTTCACAGCACAGCAGAACAGATTAACAATTTATATCCTAAGAGATTTATTATCGCAATAGATGCCTGTCTAGGTTCAAGTAATTCTATAGGTAATATATATGTAGAAAGAGGCCCACTTTATCCTGGTTCAGCACTTAATAAGAAGCTAATGCCTATAGGTGATATTAGCATTACAGCAGTAGTTAATTCTTTAAGTGGAGATTCCTTCACAACATTACAGAATACTAGACTTTTCACTGTAGTATCTATTGCTGAAATAATATATAATGGTATTTTAAAATTTATTGTTTCACGTGAAACATATCAAAATATAGAGTAATAACGCTTTTTAATCATTGTTTCACGTGAAACATATCAGAATAATGATGAATAAGATCTATTGTATAATATGTACTCAATATCATCAATGCTTTTACTGCCTACATCAATTATTAAGGTCCCCTCATGTTTTATATTATTAATTATATTTAGAGAAGCTAAGTCTATATCTTTTATATTGCAAATAATAGCATCATATTGATCATTCCCATACACATTAGTATTGTAGCCTCTTTCCTCTAACTTACTTTTTAAACTTTCCAAGCCCTCACATACATATAAATTCATAAATAAGACCTCCCTTAGGGTAATTATTCCCTAAAGGAGGTCTTTTATTCTTATTGATTCATGGCATCCTTTAATACAGCTTTTTCTTCTTCAGATAAATCGTATCTTGAAATACCCTTATCAATAGGTTTTGCATAAGAGGTTGTTTCCTGTCTTCCAAATATTCCGGTCAAAATGATACCATCATTCTTCTCATTGAGTAGGGCAATTGAATAGCTTAAATCGCTACCAATATCCTCAAAAGCCTTATATCTCTTAATAGCTACCTTCTTAAGACAATTTTCAAGCTGTGACTTAATATACTCACTTTCCGCTCTAGCTTCAGAAGATATCCTCACTGCTTCCTGGGAATTATCAAGGTATTGAATGAGCATTTCCTCCAAGCTTTTATTATTGGTTCCACGCATGAGCTTTCTATATCTTTTTTCAATCCTATTTAAAGAGCTATAAGCGACAATCACTAGGATCATCAGCAATAATACTAGAAGAATCAGAGCAATTACTATATACAATTGATATTCTGATATTATGTCTATTACATTCTGCAAGTTATTCATCCCTCCACATGTTTCACGTGAAACCTTAAATTTTTAAGATATCAATTATTCTTTGTAAGTCATCCTCAGAATAATATTCTATCTCAATCTTACCTTTATTCTTTTTTGCATCTATATTTACTTTAGTACCTAAAAGACTCTCAAATCGACTTTCAATATCTCTATAATAAGGATTATATATATCTTCCTTCTTCTCTTTCGTTATTTTTTCTCTACCTAACTGCTTAACTATAGCTTCTAATTGTCTCACAGAAAGCTTTTCATCAATGACTTTTTGTGCTGTTTTATATTGAAGCTCTTTATCAGTTATTCCTAATAATGCTCTTCCATGACCCTCTGATAAAACTCCATCAATAATATATTCTTGAACTCTAGAATCTAAGTTCATAAGTCTTAAAGTGTTTGTTATAGCTGTTCTAGATTTACCTATTCTTGTACTTAGCTCTTCTTGGGTAAGAGAAAACTCGTCCATGAGCTTCTTATAAGCTACAGCTTCTTCAATAGGATTCAAATCTTGCCTTTGAATGTTCTCTATTAAGGATATCTCTAGTATTTCTTTATCAGATAAGTTCATTATAACAGCTGGAACTTCATTAATACCTGCTTTTTTTGCAGCTCTCCATCTTCTTTCTCCAGCCACAATTATATAGTTATTATCAACCTTATTTAAAACAAGTGGTTGGATAATACCATATTCCTTTATAGATTCACTGAGAGCTAAAATCTTTTCTTCATCAAAGGTTTTTCTTGGCTGTTCAGAATTAGGTTTGATACTATTGATATCTATCATCAAGCTTTTCTTTTCATCTTCATTGCTCTTTTCTTCCTGCTCAGGAATTAAAGCACCAAGACCTCTTCCTAAGCCGTGCTTTTTAACCAAATTAATTCACTCCTTGTCTCTTTACAAATTCCTTAGTTAAATCCTCATAAGCTTCAGCACCCTTGCATCTCTGATCATATAGTACTATTGGAAGTCCAAAACTTGGAGCTTCTGCTAGCCTAACATTACGTGGAATTGTAGTGTTATATACTTTATTATTAAAATACTTCTTAACTTCATTTTTTACATCATTACTTAGATTTGTACGGCCATCAAACATGGTTAAGAATACTCCCTCAACCTCCAAATCCTTATTAAGTGATTTCTTTACAAGCTGTATTGTATTAATTAACTGACCTACCCCCTCAAGAGCATAAAATTCACTCTGTATGGGAATCAACACTGAATCTGATGCTGTAAGTGCATTAATAGTCAATATTCCCAGAGACGGAGGACAATCTATAAAAACAAAATCATACTCACCATCAATGCTTCTTAGCTTTTTCTTAAGGATTGTTTCTCTGCTATTAGAAACAGTAAGCTCTACCTCAGCTCCTGCCAGCTCCATTATTGAAGGTGCCAAATATAAGTTTTCTAATAGCTGACTTTGTATTATCACATCTTTAAGCTCTGTATCACTAGTCAAAACATCATATGTAGACTTCTCTATTTTATGCTTATCAAAACCAAGACCGCTAGTGGTATTACCTTGTGGATCTATATCAATTGCAAGAACCTTATATCCTTCTAAAGCTAAATATGAACACAAATTAATATTGGAGGTAGTTTTACCTACTCCACCCTTTTGATTAAATATAGAAATTATCTTCATTAAATATACCTACCTTTTCTAAAAGTATAGTTTATTACACCTCCTAGTGATCTTATAATCTTATTATATATTCCCACAAGGAATTATTAAAGAACTTTATAAGAAAAGGCAAATAAAAAAAACAAAAGCAGCGAAAAACTGCTTTTGTTTCACGTGAAACATTAACTTTTGCTCTTTGGTATGGTAACAGTGATTTGAACAAAATCACCACAATCCTTAGACTTATAATCTGCTGGGATATTAAACTTGTCAAAAACTTGCTTAATTGAATTTATGTATATTTTTGACGAAAATACACCTTTTAAATTATTCTTCTTACCAGTGTTTAATTCTTCACCTTTTAGCTTAAGAAGCTCCTTATTAACTAATGCTTCAGTTTCCTTTACCGTTAAATTACATTTGATTACCTTCTTAACAATTTTAACCTGAAGCTCTTCATCCAACAAAGGAAGTAATGCTCTAGCATGTCTTTCAGTAAGACTATTTTCTAAAAGTAGAAGTCTCACGGAAGCCGAGAGCTTCAATAATCTCAACTTATTAGCAATGGTTGATTGCTTTTTTCCCATTCTTATAGCTAGCTGCTCCTGAGTAAATCCATGCTCATTAATTAGGTTATAGTATGCTTCAGCTTCTTCAATGAAATTTAGGTCTTCCCTCTGAAGATTCTCCAGTAAGGCGAGCTCTGCTGCTTGTTTATCTGTTATATCTAATATAGTACATGGAACTTTATCTAATCCTATAGATTTAGCAGCTCTCCATCTACGCTCTCCAGCAACTAATTCATATCTTTCACCCATTTGCCTCACTGAAAGCGGCTGTAATATTCCATTATGCTTTATTGAGTCTGCTAATTCCTGCAATGAAACATTATTAAAATATTTTCTAGGTTGATAAATATTAGGTACTATCATATTAACGTTAATTAATAAAATCTCATTTCGTATCTCCACAGCTATCCCTCACCCGTTAAAAATTTCCTTTTATTTACAATTCTACAAAGTTGATATATTTCCTTTATTTTTCTCAAAAAAATGTTCTACATATATAAACAAATTTAGACAATCGGCTTCTTTTGAATTGATGCAGCCTTTCTTGGATAAAGGCTTGGTGTATTACCTATCTTCTTAACCACTACAAGATTATGCTTTAAATCGCTATCCTCAATATTCACAGGAATTATCTCTTCAAGGTTAGCTCCCAATAATTTAATAGCCTTGGTTGAAGTGGTTATTTCTTCCTCTATTGCAGGTCCCTTAAGGGGAATAAAATATCCACCCTTTCTCACAAAGGGGATGCAAAATTCACTTAAGGAGCTCATATTGGCCACAGCTCTAGAGGTAGCAACATCATATTTCTCTCTATGTTCTTTTTTTCTGCTTTCCTCTTCTGCTCTACCATGTATCGCTTTAATATTTTTAAGTCCAAGCTCCTCAGCCACTGTATTTAAAAAAGTAACTCTCTTATTTAATGAATCTAATAATACTATTGAAAGATCAGGCCTCATAATACCTATTGGAATTCCAGGAAATCCTGCTCCTGACCCAACATCTATAAGACTATTACAGGTTTTAAAAGGCTCTGCCTTAAAGGCTTTTATAGAATCAATAAAATGCTTCTTAATAATTCCTTCATCCTCAGTTATGGCTGTAAGATTCATCTTATTATTCCATTCCTTTAATAATTCCTTATAGGTTATAAACTGCTCATACTGCACTATTGTGAACTCCATATGAACATCATCTGCTGCCCGTTTAATTATATCATAGTATTCCATTCTATTCCTCCATTTTGTTAGAATGAATTTTGTTATATTGCTCTAAGTAAATGAGAAGTACTGAAATATCTGCAGGAGAAACACCTGATATTCTTGATGCCTGACCAATGTTTATAGGTCTTATCTGACTAAGCTTTTGAGTAGCTTCTATCCTGAGTCCCTTTATATCCTGATAGTTTAAATCCTCTGGTAGCCTTCTATTTTCTAGCTTCTTAAACTGTCTTACCTGCTCTAGCTGCTTTTCAATATAGCCTTCATATTTTGATATAATACTAACCTGCTCCATTACATCCTCAGGAAGCTTAGGTCTATCAGTATCCAGAGGTGCTACTGAAAAGTAATCAAGCTCTGGTCTCTTAATAAGCTCATATAGGCTGATTGGCTTTTTAAGCTCCGCAGAATTTAAAGTTACTAAGAACTCATTGTTTTCAACCTTGTTAGTCACTTGAACCTTTTTAATTCTTTCTACTTCCTCTTCTATCTGAAGCTTTCTCTTAGTAAAGCTTTCATAGCGTTCATCAGAAACTAAGCCTATGCGTCTTCCTATTTCTGTTAATCTTAAATCGGCATTGTCTTGTCTTAATAGAAGTCTATATTCAGCTCTTGAGGTCATCATTCTATAAGGCTCATTGGTTCCCTTAGTAACTAAATCATCTATTAATACACCGATATAAGCATCGGATCTTGTAAGAATCAGCTGCTCCTCATCCTTAGCATAGAGAGCTGCATTAATTCCTGCAATAAGTCCCTGACAGGCAGCCTCTTCATAACCAGAGGTTCCATTAAGCTGACCTGCACCAAACAGACCTTTTACTTTTTTAAATTCTAAAGTAGGAAGAAGCTCTAAAGGATCTATACAATCATATTCTATTGCATAGCCTGTTCTCATCATCTCAACATTCTCTAGTCCTATTACAGTCTTTAGCATCTGTAGCTGTATTTCTTCTGGAAGAGAGCTAGACATTCCTTGAACGTACATCTCATCAGTATTTTCACCCTCAGGCTCAATAAATATCTGATGCTGCTGCTTATCAGGGAATCTCATGGCCTTATCTTCTATAGAAGGACAGTATCTAGGTCCTACCCCCTCGATAACTCCATTATACATAGGGGATCTATCTATATTATCCTTAATTATCTTTAAGGTATCTGGCGTTGTATAAGTTAAATAACAGGATATTTGCTCTCTCTTAATCTCCGCAGGATTGCTCATGAAAGAGAAGGGTACTATCTTCTCATCACCCTTTTGTTCTGACATCTTAGTAAAATCTACAGAACGCTTGTTAACTCTAGCTGGAGTTCCTGTTTTAAATCTTCTAAGTGGAAGACCTAATTCTATAAGACTTTGAGAAAGCTCATTAGCTGGGAAGAATCCATTAGGACCACTATTATAATTAACCTCTCCTAATATAATCCTACTTCTTAAATAGGTACCAGTAGCAACTACTATGGATTTACAGTTATATATAGCTCCAGTTCTGGTTACTATACCCTTTACCTGATTGTCCTCTGCTAGTATCTTTACTACTTCGGTTTGCTTTAAATCAAGATTTTCCTGCTCCTCAATAACCTTCTTCATTCTCTCCTGATATTTTCTCTTATCTGCCTGAGCTCTAAGAGAATGAACCGCTGGTCCCTTTGAGGTATTGAGCATTCTGCTCTGAATATAAGTATGATCTATATTAATACCCATTTCTCCACCTAAGGCATCTATTTCTCTAACTAGATGTCCCTTGGCAGTTCCTCCTATATTAGGATTACAGGGCATAAAAGCAATGCTATCTAAATTCATGGTACACATAAGAGTTTTAAGCCCCATTCTCGCTGAAGCTAAGGCTGCCTCTGAGCCGGCATGACCTCCTCCAATTACCACTACATCATAATTTCCACCAATATAACTCATTTTATTCACCTACTTTCCTACACAGAAGCTTGAGAATATCTTATTTACTAGGTCCTCTTGAATCTCAGCACCGGTGATTTCTCCTAAGGCCTTCAAAGCACTGGTTACATATATGGAAACTAAGTCCAGATAAGCTCCCTGCTTTACCTGCTCTAGAGCTGTATTGCAGCCTTCTAAAGCCCTATATAAAGCTTCCTTGTGTCTAACATTTGTTATCATAACGCCCTCAGTGTTTATCTCACCATTGAAGAACATATCCTTAATCTTCTGCTTCAATTCTTCAAGACCTGTTCCTGCTACTGCAGAGATTTCAATGCTATTTACTAATGAAACCTCTGAAGGTATCTCAAGTCTTCTTTCTAAGTCTGTTTTATTTAAGAGTAAAAGATATTTTTTATCCTTTATAAATTCAATAATCTCTTTATCCTCTTCCTCTAAAGCCCTGCTTAAATCAAGCATTAAAACTATTAAATCCGCCTGGCTTATCTTTTCCTTGGATCTTTCTACACCTATTCTTTCCACTACATCCTTAGTATCTCTAATACCAGCAGTGTCAGTAATTTTTATAGGTATGCCATCTAAGCTCAAATATTCCTCTATTACGTCTCTTGTGGTTCCTGGAATATCTGTAACAATGGCTCTATTCTCCATAAGAAGAGCATTTAATAGAGATGATTTTCCAACATTTGGTTTTCCTATAATAACAATATTTAAGCCTTCTCGAAGAATTTTCCCTTCATTAGAGGTCTTTAATAGATTGTCTATTTCCTTTATTACTTCCTCCAGCTTATTTTTTACTAAAACTGGTGTATGGTCATCAGGTTCTTCATCATCCTCAGTAAAATCCACAACAAATTCTATCAGAGCTAAAACATTTAAAAGCACCTCACTGAGCCTACTTATTTCCCGGGAAAGTCTCCCTTCACTCTGAAGCATAGCAGACTTCATGGATAAATCTGTTTTAGATCTTATTATATCTATAACCGCCTCCGCTTGAGTTAAATCAATTCTTCCATTTAAAAAAGCTCTTTTAGTAAATTCACCAGGCTCAGCATGGCGAGCACCAGCCTTAATTACCTCTTCAAGAATTCTATTGGAAGATATAACTCCCCCGTGGCAGTTTATCTCTATTGTATCTTCAGCGGTATAGCTCTTAGGCCCCTTCATAAAGCTCACAATAACCTCATCTATAACGCTATCAGTACCTTTTTCTACAATATGACCATACCTCATGGTATAGCTTTTTATATCCTTAATACTTCTGTGATTTTTACCCTTGAAGATTGAAGAAACAATGTCTAATGCCTTATCACCAGAAACTCGGATTATTGATATGCCACCTTCTCCTAAAGCCGTGGCTATGGCAGCAATAGTATCAAATTCCTTCATTGATTATCCTCCTTATCTAAGGTTAAAATGTATAATAAACTTAATGGCACTTAAGTAATTTTCACTCTCATCTTATACTAATATTTATCTAATTAAAAGTACATATATATGTTAATAAAAATTAAACCCAAATAAAGCTTAATTTTCCTAGCTATTCTCAAACAATTAAAAAGAAAGCCATGGGGCTTTCTTTTATAATCTAATCTTTCTTTAAATCAACAACCACTCTTCTATAAGGCTCTTCACCTTCACTATGGGTCTTAACAAAAGGATTATCCTGAAGAGCTGAGTGTATAATTCTTCTTTCGTATGGGTTCATGGGTTCAAGCTTAAAGCTTTTTCCATTTTTCTTAACCTTATAGGCTGTTTTTTCAGCTAATCTCTTTAAGGTTTCCTGTCTCTTAGTTCTATAATTTTCTGTATCTAATATAACTCTCTTATATTCTATGTCGTGACCTTTATTGACTACTAAGCTTATAAGATATTGAAGAGCATCCAGTGTTTCTCCTCTATAACCAATTATAACCCCCATATTAGGTCCAGTTAAATTTATACTAATGATATCATTGTCCTCTTTAATTCTGATTTCTGCCTTTACTCCCATGGCATCTAAAACATCTCTTAAAAAGACCTTGGCTTCATAAATATAATCTCTCTTTACCGTAACACGAATCTTGGCTGGTTTAACACCAATAATCTTAAATAAGCCTTTGTTACCTTCATCAATAACTTCCACTTCAATCTTATCCTCTGTAACATTTAGCTCTGATAAAGCATTCTTTATAGCATCATCGACGCTTTTACCAGTAATCTCTATTACCTTCATACCCTATTCACCCACCTTACCTCTAAATTAATTATATAAAGCTATTTAGCTTCTTTTGCCTTTCTCTTAGCAGGTAAAATGACTAATAAGTAGGATTGTAGGGCCTGCAGTAAGCTATTGATTATCCAATACATAACCAGAGCTGACTTAAAGTTAAAGGCCATAACTCCCATAAATATAGACATACCTATATTCATTCCACCCATATTCATAGCTGGAGCTGCATTATTATTATTGTTATTTTTATTGCTGTTATTTCTCTGCAATAACCAGGATGATAGATAAGTAGAAGCACCAGCAAGTATTGGAAGTATTAATGAAAATGGTATTCCAATAGCACTATTATTAGCAGCTAAATCTATTCCTAAGAAGGTTGCTCCACCAAAATCTATTTTTTGGAATACATAATACAACGCAAATAGTATAGGCATTTGTATTATAAGTGGAAGACATCCACTAAAAGGACTTACATTATGCTCCTTATATAGCTTCATCATTTCTGCCTGCTGCTTTTGTGGATCATTTTTGTATTTGTCTTGAAGCTTTTTAAGCTCAGGCTGAATTTCCTGCATAGCAGCTTGTGATCTCATTTGTTTTATGTTTAAAGGTAGTAATACTATTTTAATAAGTAATGTTAAAACTGCTATTGCCAGCACATAAGCTAAACCAGCATCAGTTATACCTATTGCATTTAATCCCTTGTGGACAACATCAAATAGGTATTGTAAAAAATCTTGTATAATTTTCAAAATCTAAACCTCCTAAAGCTATTTAACCGGGTCATAACCCCCATCATGAAAAGGATGACATTTGAGTATTCTCTTAATACTCATAAATCCTCCCTTAAAAGCACCATACTTCTCAATTGCCTCTAAAGCATATTGGGAGCAGGTCGGATAGAATCTGCAGCTTGGTGCTTTAAGAGGCGATAGATATTTTCTATAAAACTTTATTATCTTTATCATTAACTTTTTCATTAATTATTAAGCCTGCCTTTTTGAATAATTTATTCATAGCATCCTCGATTTCCTTATAGGAGCTAGTACTAGCAGAACTTCTAGCTACAAATACAAAATCATACCCTTCTTTTAAGGTATTCTTATTTAATCTATAGCTTTCACTTATAAGTCTCTTTACTCTACTTCTAATAACGCTTTTTCCAACCTTCTTGCTGACGGAAATACCTACCTTATTAAATTCCTTATGGCTTTCATCTTTGTTTCTTCTATTTTTCATTACATATAATACAAGCAGATTATTAGAATAAGACTTACCTCTTCTATAAACCAACCTAAATTCAAGGTTCTTTCTTAATCTATATTGTTTCATTAGAAATAGATTCTCCTTTTTTCTGCTATTGCAGAAAAAGGCCACAATTGCGGCCCTTATGCTGTCAATCTTTTTCTTCCCTTTTGTCTTCTTCTCTTAAGCACGTTTCTTCCAGATAGAGTGCTCATTCTTTTTCTAAAGCCATGCTCTCTCTTTCTCTGCTTCTTTTTTGGCTGATATGTCATAAACATATTATCTCCACCTCCTTGCTACACAATATTTATAGCAATATATCTACTATACGAATCTTAGGTTCATAAATATTATAGATTTACCTTATAATTATATATTCATCAATTAATACTGTCAAGAATAGTTATGAGGATAATTATAATAGAATTTCATCTTCTTTTGGATAAGAGCTGTTGATAATTAGTATAAAATATCAACTATTTGTGGATAAGTTATTGAATGGGGATAATTTTATGTGTTATTATTAGATATGAATTGTGAATAACTTATTTTTTAAACAAGTTATCCACAGCTGTTGATAACATTGTGTATAACTTGTTTAATATTTCTTTATATAAGACTTATTTTTTATTTTTTATATGAAAAATAAGTTTTTATCATCTGTGTATGGTGTTAATTATTATATATTATCATCTTGTGGATAACATTATTATATAAGAATATCTCACAAAGTTATTAACATGTGAATAATTTTACCTACATTAGTCTATATGATTATAATGAGAAAACTATTCTGTTTATAAGTTGTTGATACATTTATTTGATCATGACTTCTTACAATAATAAAACCGGAGGATACAATATGGATGCCCAATTGAAAGATCTATGGGATAAAACCCTGAATATACTAAGGGGCGAATTAACAGAAGTTAGCTATAATACTTGGATTAAGAGCTGTGAACCTCTTTCTGTATCCAATGATACTATACGTCTGGGAGTTCCTAATGATTTTACTAAGGAAATAATTGAATCAAGGTATAAGGATTTAGTAGCCAATGCTATTAAACAGGTATCATCTAAAAAATATAATATAGTCTTTGCAACCTTTTCTGAGGAAGCTATAGAAGAACAGGCAAAGATTGACGAAAAAAAAGAGAAGCCTAAAAATTCGGTGGTAGTAAATGATGAAATGTCTGCTACCCTAAATCCCAAGTATACCTTTGACTCTTTTGTTATAGGTAATAGCAATAGATTTGCTCATGCAGCATCCTTAGCCGTAGCAGAATCTCCAGCCAGGGCTTACAATCCTCTATTTATATATGGTGGAGTTGGACTGGGAAAAACCCATTTAATGCATGCAATAGGTCATTATGTTCTTCAGACTAATCCTAAAGCAAAGGTAGTTTATGTATCATCAGAAAAGTTCACTAATGAGCTTATTAACTCAATAAGACATGATAAAAATGAAGAATTTAGAAATAAATATAGAAATGTAGATATTCTGCTTATCGATGATGTTCAGTTTATAGCTGGTAAGGAAAGTACTCAGGAGGAATTCTTCCATACCTTCAATGCTCTTCATGACGCAAACAAGCAGATCATTCTCTCCAGTGATAGACCACCAAAGGAGATTCCAACCTTAGAGGACAGACTTCGTTCTCGTTTTGAGTGGGGTCTCATCGCAGATATGCAGCCGCCAGATTTTGAAACTAGAATGGCCATATTAAAAAAGAAGGCCGACGTAGAAAATTTAAATATTGCTAATGAGGTTATGGTATATATAGCTACAAAAATAAAATCTAATATTAGAGAGCTAGAAGGAGCTCTAATTCGAATCGTTGCTTTTTCTTCCTTAACTAATAGGGAGATAACGGTAGATTTAGCTTCCGAGGCGCTAAAGGATATAATATCAAACAAGCAAACAAAAGCCATAACTATAGATATAATCCAGGAGGTAGTAGCTAACTTCTATAATTTAAGGCTAGAAGAGCTGAAATCTCAAAGAAGAACAAGAAATGTAGCCTTTCCTAGACAGATTGCCATGTATCTAGCTAGAAAGCTTACAGATCTTTCTCTTCCTAAAATAGGAGAAGAATTTGGAGGAAGAGATCATACCACCGTTATTCATGCCTATGAAAAGATCTCAGAAGAAATTAAGACCAATGAGGCTTTAGAAAATGTAATTAAGGATTTAACTAAAAAGCTTACTCAAAAGTAAAACACTAGTACATATATATGTGGTAAAAGCCTGTTGTTAAGCCATTTACTTAAGATAAAAAGTAAATATTCACAGCGGTGAATAATAACTCTATAATTACCTGTGGATAAGTTTTTTGTAAGCTCTGATTTTATAATAATGTGGATAAGATGAATTTTTATCATTTACTTATCCACAATATTTTTTTAAGCTATTTTCTCATATTTTCAAGGCTGAGACCACTTATCCACAAACCCACACCCCCTACTACTACTACAACTAAAAAATAATATTATTATCTATCCTAATCTAGAAAAAATCTGTGTGAATAACCTAAGGAGGTTTTATATATGAAACTCTTATGTGATAAAAGCAAGTTATTAGAGGCTATATCTATAGCACAAAAGGCTATTACAGGAAAATCCACAATGCCTATATTAGAAGGACTATACATAAATGCAGCTAATGACAATATTACTCTTATAGGCTCAGATATTGATTTGAGCATAGAAACCAAGACTAAAGCTAAAGTAATGGAGCCTGGTAAAATAGTAGTAGATTCAAGACTTTTGGGAGAAATTATCAGGAAGCTACCTAATGATGAAATTCTTATTGAAACTTTAGAAGGCAGTATTTTACAGATAATATGCCAAAAATCAGTATTCAATCTTTTATATATGAATGCTGAGGATTATCCATCCATTCCAGAAATTCATGCTGATACCAATTTATCTATCAGCCAGGCACTTCTAAAAAACATGATTAAAGGTACCATATTTGCTACTGCTCAAGATGAAACAAGACCAATACTTCAAGGTGTTCTTTTTGAAATAAGGGATAAAAGTCTGAATTTAGTAGCCTTAGATGGCTATAGACTAGCTATTAGAAGTGAGTATGTAGATAGTGAGAATAGTATAAATGTTGTTATACCTGGCAAAACTCTTAATGAAGTAAGTAAAATAATGGATGAAAAGGAAGAAGAGGTTCTAATAACCTATACCTCAAATCATATTCTATTTAACCTGGGAGAAACTAAAATAATTTCAAGACTTCTAGAGGGAGAATTTATAAAATACTCTTCCCTGCTGCCACAGGATTATAAGCTTTTAGTAACTGTTAATAAGCAGGAAATTCTAAATGGAATCGAAAGAGCTTCCCTTATGGCTAAGGATGGAAATAGCAATTTAATAAAATTAGATATCGAAGAGGACAACGTGGTAATCAGCTCCAATTCTCAATTAGGAAAGGTTCGTGAAGAGGTTTCTGCAGATATGCAAGGTGAGGGAATTCAAATTGCATTTAACTCAAAATACCTTCTTGACGTAATGAAGATAATGGAGGATAATGAGATACTTATGGAGCTATCCACTAGCGTTACTCCATGTGTTATTAAAAATAAGAATATAGATAACTGTAAATATCTAGTTCTTCCTGTTAGATTAGTAAAATAGTTAAGGAGGAGGTGCTATAAGTTTTTCTTATAGCACTTAAAATATATGCACAATATAAAGATAAACACGGAAATAATAAAGCTTGATGCTTTTTTGAAATGGTGTGGAGCTGCTTCTATGGGCTCAGAAGCTAAGATTTATGTTCAAGAAGGCGAAGTTAAGGTAAATGGAGAGGTATGTACCCAAAGAGGAAAAAAATTAAAGAGTGGAGATACTGTTGAGCTTCATGGTGAAATTTATAAAATTATTTAAATTTAACTCCCTCTTTTAAAATGTGCTTAAAAATATGATATAATTTAATGGGTGTTTTTAATGTTTATAAAACATATTCAACTAATGAATTATAGGAATTACTCACAGCTTAGTATTAGCCTCAGTGAGAATGTCAATGTTTTTATGGGAGATAATGCTCAAGGAAAGACAAATATTCTTGAAGCGATGTATTATTGTGGCTTTGCCCGTTCTCATAGAACTAATAAGGATAAAGAGCTTGTTAACTGGAATGGTGATAGAGCTCTTATTAGCCTGTATGTAAAAAGATCTAGAATTGACAAAAAAATCAATATTGCTATATTTAAAGATGGGAAAAAAGCGATAAATGTAAACTCTATTAAGGTAAATAAGGTTTCAGAGCTTATTGGTGCCTTTAACGTTGTGATGTTTTCTCCTGAAAATCTAAAGATAGTCAAGGAATCACCAGGAGTAAGAAGAAAATTTATTGACATGGAGCTAAGTCAGCTAGATCCCAAGTACTATTACAATCTAGTACAATATAATAAGGTTTTAAACGAGAGAAACAGTGTACTAAAAAACAAGAATCTAGAAGAAAGTATGCTAGATATATATGATTATCAGCTTGCAGCCTTCGGAAAGTACATCCTAGAGGAAAGGCAGAAGTATCTCCATAAGCTTAATATTCATGGAGGAAGGATTCATAAGGATATAACCTCTAACAAGGAGGAGATAACCTTTAAGTATGTTAGCTCTGTAAATCTCAGTGGAGATTTAGAGGAGGCTTTAATTAAAGCTTTAAAGGAGCATAGACAAAAGGATAGAGAAAGAGGTATAACATCACAGGGGCCCCATAGGGATGACTTTTTAATATTTATAAATGGCATAGATGCAAAAAGCTATGGCTCCCAGGGACAGCAAAGAACCTCTGTTCTAACAATGAAATTTGCTTCTCTTAGGATAATTAAGGAGCAGACTGGTGAATACCCTGTATTACTTTTAGATGATGTTTTATCAGAATTAGACTTTAAAAGAAAAAGATATGTCCTTAGCTCTATTAAGGATATACAAACAATCATAACCTGTACAGGTATTGAGGATATTTACGAATATTTAGATGATAAGTCTAAAGTATTTACCGTGAGAGATGGAACTATTGTCCTTTAAAGGAGGAATTATTGTGTTCTTACATTTAGGTGAAAATGTTGTAGTTCCTATAAAAGACATTATAGGAATTTTTGATTTGGATAATACAATGTATAGCTCAGATACCATACAATTTTTAAGGATGGCTGAAGAGGACGGCTTTGTAGAGAGAATTACTAAGGATAAACCAAAGTCCTTTGTTATAGCAGAAGTAAATAAAAAAAGTAAAATATACCTTTCTCCCATATCTTCTTCAACACTTTCCAAAAGAACAAAAATTAACTATGATCTTTAGCTGCTTTAATATGAGCAGCTATTTATGCTGTCATTGGCTCTATAGGAAATATCAAATAGGAGGATATTATGGTGGAAAATAATAAGCAAAGCTATGATGAAAGTCAGATACAAGTCCTTGAAGGTCTTGAGGCTGTTAGAAAAAGACCAGGAATGTACATCGGAAGCACAAGCTCTACAGGACTTCATCATCTAGTATACGAAATAGTTGATAATAGTATAGATGAAGCACTGGCAGGCTATTGCAGTACTATAAGTGTAAACATAAATACTGATAATTCTATTACCATTGTAGATGATGGTAGAGGTATGCCTGTAGGGCTCCATCCTAAAATGCAGAAGTCTGCGCTAGAGGTTATAATGACTGTACTTCATGCTGGTGGAAAATTCGGTGGTGGAGGCTATAAGGTATCTGGTGGTTTACATGGTGTTGGTGCCTCTGTTGTAAATGCTCTTTCTGAAACCTGTATAGTAGAGTCTACTAGAGAGGGCTTTATTTGGAGACAGGAATATAAAAGAGGAATACCTGTATCTGATGTGGAGAAGCTTGAGGAATCAGAGGGGCATGGAACAAAAACTTATTTTAAGCCAGACCCAGAAATTTTTGAAGAAACTGAATACGATTATGAAATATTAGAGCACAGACTCAGAGAGCTTGCTTTTTTAAATAAAGGAATAACTATAGAGCTTAGAGATGAAAGAGATGGCAAGGAAGAAATCTTTCACTATGATGGTGGAATAAAGTCCTATGTTTCTTATATAAACAGGAACAAAGAAGTATTACATCCAGAGCCTATTTATCTAGAAGGTAGCAAGGATGATGTTTTGGTGGAAATAGCTTTTCAGTATAATGACAGCTACAGTGAAAATATTTTCTCTTTTGCCAATAACATTAATACTACTGAGGGTGGTACCCATTTGATAGGCTTTAAGAATTCTTTAACAAGAGTGTTTAATGATTATTCAAAGAAATTTGGTCATTTAAAAGAAAATGATAAAAATCTTCAGGGAGAAGATATAAGAGAGGGTCTTACAGCAGTAGTATCCGTTAAGATTTCTGAGCCTCAATTTGAAGGTCAGACCAAAACAAAGCTAGGTAATAGTGAAGTTAGAGGTATAGTAGAAAGCATAATGAATCAAGAGGTTAGTACCTACCTAGAAGAAAATCCTTCTGTAGGAAAGTCTATCGTTGATAAAGCTTTAATGGCTGCAAGAGCTAGAGATGCAGCTAGGAAGGCAAGAGAGCTTACAAGAAAATCTGTTCTTGAGAGGTCTACCCTTCCAGGTAAGCTTGCTGACTGTTCCTCTAAAAATCCTGATGAATGTGAAATCTATATAGTTGAGGGTGATTCTGCGGGAGGCTCTGCAAAGCAGGGAAGAAATAGACGTTTCCAGGCTATACTTCCTCTAAGAGGTAAGATACTTAACGTAGAAAAGCAAAGACTCGATAGAATACTAAATTCTGAAACTATAAGATCCATGATAACTGCTTTTGGTGGTGGTATCGGTAAGGATTTTGATGTAGAAAAGATCAGATACAATCGTATAATAATCATGACTGATGCCGATGTTGATGGTGCTCATATAAGAACATTACTTTTAACCTTCTTCTATAGGTATATGAGAGAGCTAGTAGATCAGGGTCATGTATATATAGCTCAGCCTCCATTATATAAGGTTTCTAAGGGTAAGAGAACTGCTTATGCTTATTCTGATAAAGAGCTGGAGGATACTCTCCTAGAGTTTGGTGGTAAGGATAATACTGTAGCTATACAGCGTTATAAAGGTCTTGGAGAAATGAATGCAGAACAACTCTGGGAAACTACCATGGATCCAGAAAGAAGAATATTATTAAAGGCTACCATTGAGGATGCTATGGCAGCGGATGAGATATTTACTATACTTATGGGGGATAAGGTAGAGCCTCGAAGAGAGTTCATACAGAAAAATGCTAAGAGAGTAACTAACTTAGACATATAGAAGTTATATGAGGTGAAAATTTGATGAATAACAATGAAGGAAAAGTAGTACCGGTAGATATAAAAAACGAAATGAAAAAATGCTACATAGATTATGCTATGAGTGTAATAGTAGGTCGTGCTCTTCCTGATGTAAGAGATGGATTAAAGCCTGTACACAGAAGAATTCTACATTCTATGAATGAGTTAGGACTTTCACCAGATAAGGGCTACAGAAAGTGTGCTAGAATCGTCGGAGATGTACTTGGTAAATATCATCCCCATGGTGATAGTTCTGTTTATGATGCTTTAGTTAGGCTTGCTCAGGATTTCTCCATAAGATATCTTTTGGTAGACGGGCATGGAAACTTTGGTTCTGTAGATGGCGATGGCGCTGCGGCAATGAGATATACAGAAGCTAAGATGAATAAAATAGCTGTAGAGATGCTTAGAGATATTAATAAGGACACCGTTGATTTCGTTCCTAACTTCGATGGAGAGGAAGAAGAGCCTTCTGTGCTTCCTTCCAGATATCCTAATCTTTTAGTTAATGGTTCATCAGGTATAGCTGTAGGTATGGCAACAAATATACCTCCTCATAATCTAGGAGAAATTATAGATGGTACCATAGAGCTTATGGAAAATCCAGAGTGTACGGTATTAGATATGATGAAGCATATTAAAGGACCTGACTTTCCAACAGCAGCTACAATAATTGGTACAGCAGGAATAAGGGAAGCTTATGAAACTGGTAGGGGAATAATAAAGGTAAGGGCAAAGTCTGAAATAGAAGAAGAAAATGGAAGACATAAAATTATCGTTACTGAGCTTCCTTACCAGGTAAATAAAGCAAAACTTATAGAAAATATAGCTGATTTAGTGAAAGATAAGAAGATAGTTGGAATCTCTGATTTAAGAGATGAATCTGATAGAGATGGTATGAGAATTGTTATAGAGCTTAAAAAGGATGCTAATGCCAATGTAATTCTTAACCTTCTTTACAAGCATACAAAGATGCAGGATACCTTTGGAGTTATAATGCTTGCCTTAGTAAATAATGAACCAAAGGTTCTTAATCTTAAAAGTATACTGGAGCACTATATAGATTTTCAGAAGGACGTTATCAGGAGAAGAACTATATTTGAGCTGAACAAAGCAGAGGAAAGAGCTCATATTCTTGAGGGTCTCCGAATAGCTCTAGACAATATCGATGAGGTAATAAGTATTCTTAGAAGCTCAAAGACTAGTGATATAGCTAAAGAAGCTCTTATGACTCGCTTTGGCCTTTCCGATAGGCAATCTCAGGCTATATTAGATATGAGACTTAGAAGGCTTACAGGCTTAGAGAGAGAGAAGATAGAAGAAGAGTATAACGAGCTCATGAAGGTTATTGCAAGACTTAAGGAAATCCTTGAGAATGAGTCTATACTTATGGGAGTTATCAAGGAAGAGCTCTTAGAAATCAAGAGAAAATATTCCGATGAGAGAAGAACTGTAATAGAAATGTCTGATGATGACATTAACATAGAGGATCTTATACAGGAGCAGGAGGTAGTAATAACACTTACTAGCTCAGGCTATATTAAGAGAATATCCTCAGATACTTACTCTGCTCAAAAAAGAGGGGGTAAGGGTATACAGGCAATGACTACTAAGGAGGATGACTTTGTAGAGCAGGTGTTTGTAACCTCCACCCATTCAGATTTACTCTTCTTTACTAATCGTGGAAGAGTATATAAGATAAGAGCCTATGAGGTGCCTGATGCAGGAAGAACAGCAAAGGGAACTAATGTAATAAACATGATTCCTATAAATCAAGATGAGAAGATAGAGACTGTACTTTCTGTGAAGGATATTCAAAAGAAGGGCTATTTATTTATGGCTACTAAGCATGGCCTTGTAAAGAAAACACCATTGAAGCTATTTGCTAACATAAGGAAAAACGGCCTTAATGCTATCACCCTTAGAGAAGGAGATGAGCTGTTAAAGGTTAAGGTTACTTATGGTGATGCAGATATTATATTAGTTACCCGTAACGGTTATGCTATTAAATTCAATGAGAAAAATATAAGAGCTATGGGAAGAACTGCAGCAGGTGTTAGAGCTATAAGATTAAGAGAAGATGATATAGCTAAATCTCTTGATATAGCAGTAGAAGGTCAGGATCTAGTAGTAGTAAGTGAAAATGGCTTTGGTAAGAGAACAAGTCTTGATAAATATCAGGTTCAGAACAGAGGCGGTAAAGGAATAAAAACCTACAAGATTACTGAAAAAACAGGTAAGATTGCAGCTGCCAGGGTATGTAACCCTGAAGATGAGCTTATGCTTATAAATAGTAAGGGCGTAGCTATAAGAATAAATATTGATGGTATATCAAGGACTGGAAGAACTGCTTCAGGAGTTAAGCTCATGAGAAGTGCAGAGGATGAGTCTATAGTTGCTATTGCTAAAATCGGAAGTCACGAAGATAATGATGAGGATATGCCAGAGATTTCAATACCAGATGACTTAGATAATCTGGAGGAAGAAATATTAGATGGTATAGAAGAAGTTGATGACTTAGAAGATGATATCCTCGAGGATGATTTTGATGATGAAGAGGACGATGAAGAGCTGGATGAGGAAGAAATAGACTCTGAGGACGAAGATAAATAAAATATAAGAGCAATAAAAGGGATTCTTTAAGAAATTCGTTTCTTAAGGAATCCTTTTTTGATTAATTATTTTACCCTTAAAATGGAAATCAATCATAGTAAATCAAGGAGTTTACCAATGATTACAATGTATACTTAACCAAGTGTATCACTATGAGAATAATTAAGTATATGATAGAATTTTAAAGGAATATATATAATTTGTTAATAAATTGGAGTTTAACGGAAGTATTTAAGGTAATCCCTGTGATATTATATTCTACGTCGCCGAGATGTGCAGTAACAAAACAGCTCGCAAGAGATGATTGTAAAGCACTTTAACGCTGAAAGATTTTAAATAAAAAATCTTGACAGTAAAAATCTTGAGTGATATACTAAGAAAGTGCTTTCGAGGAAAGCATTTGAAATTGGTCTTTGAAAATTGAACAGAGAACTAAGTTTAGAACAAACACAAACCAGCAATTTTTTTAAGTAATTTTGAGAAGTATCAAACTTTTAAATTGAGAGTTTGATCCTGGCTCAGGACGAACGCTGGCGGCGTGCCTAACACATGCAAGTCGAGCGAGGAAATTTCTTCGGAGGTTTCCTAGCGGCGGACGGGTGAGTAACACGTGGGCAACCTGCCTCGAAGAGGGGGATAGCCTCCCGAAAGGGAGATTAATACCGCATAATATCGGTTTATCGCATGATGAACTGATTAAAGGAGAAATCCGCTTCGAGATGGGCCCGCGGCGCATTAGCTAGTTGGTGAGGTAACGGCTCACCAAGGCGACGATGCGTAGCCGACCTGAGAGGGTGATCGGCCACATTGGGACTGAGACACGGCCCAGACTCCTACGGGAGGCAGCAGTGGGGAATATTGCACAATGGGGGAAACCCTGATGCAGCAACGCCGCGTGAGTGATGAAGGCCTTCGGGTTGTAAAGCTCTGTCTTCAGGGACGATAATGACGGTACCTGAGGAGGAAGCCACGGCTAACTACGTGCCAGCAGCCGCGGTAATACGTAGGTGGCGAGCGTTGTCCGGATTTACTGGGCGTAAAGGGAGTGTAGGTGGATGCTTAAGTCAGATGTGAAATACCCGGGCTCAACCTGGGAACTGCATTTGAAACTGGGCGTCTAGAGTGCAGGAGAGGAAAGTGGAATTCCTAGTGTAGCGGTGAAATGCGTAGAGATTAGGAAGAACACCAGTGGCGAAGGCGACTTTCTGGACTGTAACTGACACTGAGGCTCGAAAGCGTGGGGAGCAAACAGGATTAGATACCCTGGTAGTCCACGCCGTAAACGATGGGTACTAGGTGTAGGGGGTATCGACTCCCCCTGTGCCGCCGTTAACACAATAAGTACCCCGCCTGGGGAGTACGGTCGCAAGATTAAAACTCAAAGGAATTGACGGGGGCCCGCACAAGCAGCGGAGCATGTGGTTTAATTCGAAGCAACGCGAAGAACCTTACCTAGACTTGACATCTCCTGAATTACCCTTAATCGGGGAAGCCCTTCGGGGCAGGAAGACAGGTGGTGCATGGTTGTCGTCAGCTCGTGTCGTGAGATGTTGGGTTAAGTCCCGCAACGAGCGCAACCCTTGTTGTTAGTTGCTACCATTAAGTTGAGCACTCTAGCGAGACTGCCCGGGTTAACCGGGAGGAAGGTGGGGATGACGTCAAATCATCATGCCCCTTATGTCTAGGGCTACACACGTGCTACAATGGCGAGTACAGAGAGACGCAAGACCGCGAGGTGGAGCAAAACTCTAAAACTCGTCCCAGTTCGGATTGCAGGCTGAAACTCGCCTGCATGAAGCCGGAGTTGCTAGTAATCGCGAATCAGAATGTCGCGGTGAATACGTTCCCGGGCCTTGTACACACCGCCCGTCACACCATGAGAGTTGGCAATACCCGAAGTCCGTGAGGTAACCGCAAGGAGCCAGCGGCCGAAGGTAGGGTCAGCGATTGGGGTGAAGTCGTAACAAGGTAGCCGTAGGAGAACCTGCGGCTGGATCACCTCCTTTCTAAGGAAACTTAATCCGATATCTTTTCCCTTGGAAAAGTACGGATTCACAAAGCTGGGTTTATTCTACAACCAAATTCTCTGTCCAATTTTGAGAGACTATGTCTTTCAACTTGTTCTTTGAAAACTGCATACAGAAACTGATGTAAGTAAAGATAACTACAATCTTTTAAAGTGCAAATTATAAATTGTTTATTCAATGTATGATTTCGCTGAGAATTAATTGTAAAACCGTAAACTAATAAAACCTTGATGTTATAACGTCAAAAATTATAACGTCAGAGCGAGCAATAAGCGAAGTAGAACGAGGAAACGAGGAGCGAGGAGCGGAGCGTACAAAGCGTACGTGAGCACCACAGCGACGAAGTTGACGAAGTTATACGCAGCTTAGTGCGAGCGAATGGTCAAGCTACAAAGGGCGCATGGTGAATGCCTTGGCATCAGGAGCCGATGAAGGACGTGATAAGCTGCGATAAGCTTCGGGTAGGCGCACATAGCCAGTGATCCGGAGATCTCCGAATGAGGAAACTCACATGGGTAACCCCATGTATCCATAACTGAATCCATAGGTTATGGAGGGTAAACCCAGGGAACTGAAACATCTAAGTACCTGGAGGAAGAGAAAGAAAAATCGATTTTCTTAGTAGCGGCGAGCGAAAAGGAAAGAGCCCAAACCGGAAACTTGTTTCCGGGGTTGCGGACAGAACAATAAATGCAGGAGATGACTAACCGAAGCCAGCTGGAAAGCTGGGCCACAGAAAGTAACAGCCTTGTAGGTGAAAGTCATTGATAGCCAGTTCTGATCCAGAGTACCACGAGACACGTGAAACCTTGTGGGAAGCAGGGAGGACCACCTCCCAAGGCTAAATACTACCTGATGACCGATAGTGAAGAAGTACCGTGAGGGAAAGGTGAAAAGAACCCCGGGAGGGGAGTGAAATAGAATCTGAAACCATGTGCCTACAACCGGTCAGAGCACCTTATGTGTGTGATGACGTGCTTTTTGTAGAACGAGCCTACGAGTTACGGTATGTAGCGAGGTTAAGTACTTTAGGTACGGAGCCGAAGGGAAACCGAGTCTTAATAGGGCGACTAGTTGCATGCCGTAGACCCGAAACCGGGTGACCTATCCATGGCCAGGTTGAAGCGGAAGTAAAATTCCGTGGAGGACCGAACCACGTTGGTGTTGAAAAACCATGGGATGAGCTGTGGATAGCGGAGAAATTCCAATCGAACTCGGAGATAGCTGGTTCTCCTCGAAATAGCTTTAGGGCTAGCGTCGGATATGAGTAGCGGAGGTAGAGCACTGAATGGGCTAGGGGGCGTATAGCTTACCGAACCTTATCAAACTCCGAATGCCGCATACTATGAGTCCGGCAGTCAGACAGTGACAGATAAGTGCCATTGTCAAAAGGGAAAAAGCCCAGACCGTCAGCTAAGGTCCCCAAGTATAGATTAAGTGGTAAAGGATGTGGGATTTCTAAGACAACTAGGATGTTGGCTTAGAAGCAGCCACTCATTCAAAGAGTGCGTAATAGCTCACTAGTCGAGAGATCCCGCGCCGAAGATGTCCGGGGCTAAAATCTATCACCGAAGCTACGGATTGACACTTTTAGTGTCAGTGGTAGGGGAGCGTCCTGTATGGGCTGAAGTCGTACCGTAAGGAGCGGTGGACTGTACAGGAGTGAGAATGTAGGCATAAGTAGCGAGAAATGGGTGAGAATCCCATTGGCCGAAAACCTAAGGTTTCCTCAGGAAGGCTCGTCCGCTGAGGGTTAGTCGGGACCTAAGCCGAGGCCGAAAGGCGTAGGTGATGGACAATCGGTTGATATTCCGATACTGCTGTTAATCGTTATTACCGATGGCGTGACGCAGGAGGATAGTGTGTGCCAGCTATTGGATGCTGGTCTAAGCACTTAGGTATACAGGATAGGCAAATCCGCCTGTATTAAGCTGAGGTGTGATGGGGAAGGTCCCACGGGGCCGAAGTACATGATTCCACGCTGCCAAGAAAAGCGTCTAGGGAGAGAGACAGTACCCGTACCGCAAACCGACACAGGTAGGTGAGGAGAGAATCCTAAGGCTGGCGGAAGAATTGCAGTTAAGGAACTCGGCAAATTGACCCCGTAACTTCGGGAGAAGGGGTGCCATGGAGACATGGCCGCAGAGAATAGGCCCAAGCAACTGTTTAGCAAAAACACAGGTCTCTGCTAAAGCGTAAGCTGATGTATAGGGGCTGACGCCTGCCCGGTGCTGGAAGGTTAAGGGGATTGCTTAGCGCAAGCGAAGGCATGAACTTAAGCCCCAGTAAACGGCGGCCGTAACTATAACGGTCCTAAGGTAGCGAAATTCCTTGTCAGGTAAGTTCTGACCCGCACGAATGGCGTAATGACTTGGGCACTGTCTCAACTGCAAATCCGGCGAAATTGTAGTGCAAGTGAAGATGCTTGCTACCCGTGGTTGGACGGAAAGACCCCGTAGAGCTTTACTGCAGCTTAGCATTGAGTTTCGGTATTGTCTGTACAGGATAGGTGGGAGACTGGGAAACAGGGTCGTCAGGCTCTGTGGAGTCAACCTTGGGATACCACCCTGACAGTACTGGAATTCTAACCGGGCACCATGAAGCTGGTGACGGGACATTGTTAGGCGGGCAGTTTGACTGGGGCGGTCGCCTCCTAAAAAGTAACGGAGGCGCTCAAAGGTTCCCTCAGAACGGTCGGAAATCGTTCGAAGAGCGCAAAGGCATAAGGGAGCCTGACTGCGACACCTACAAGTGGAGCAGGGACGAAAGTCGGACTTAGTGATCCGGTGGTACCTCGTGGGAGGGCCATCGCTCAACGGATAAAAGCTACCTCGGGGATAACAGGCTGATCTCCCCCAAGAGTCCACATCGACGGGGAGGTTTGGCACCTCGATGTCGGCTCGTCGCATCCTGGGGCTGAAGTAGGTCCCAAGGGTTGGGCTGTTCGCCCATTAAAGCGGCACGCGAGCTGGGTTCAGAACGTCGTGAGACAGTTCGGTCCCTATCCGCCACGGGCGCAGGAAATTTGAGAGGAGCTGTCCTTAGTACGAGAGGACCGGGATGGACTGACCTCTGGTGCACCAGTTGTTCCGCCAGGAGCACAGCTGGGTAGCTATGTCGGGAAGGGATAAACGCTGAAAGCATCTAAGCGTGAAGCCCACCTCAAGATTAGATTTCCCATAGCGTAAGCTAGTAAGACCCCTCGAAGAACACGAGGTTGATAGGTCGGAGGTGTAAGCACGGCAACGTGTTCAGCTGACCGATACTAATAGGTCGAGGGCTTGACCAAAATAAATGACGACTTTACTAACATCATTCTGTATGCAGTTTTGAAAGAACAAAAATTCTTTCAAAACCAGAATATCCGGTGGCAATGCCATGAAGGTAACACCCGTTCCCATTCCGAACACGACGGTTAAGCTTCATAGGGCCGATGGTACTGCAGGGGAAGCTCTGTGGGAGAGTAGGAAGTTGCCGGATCTTAAGGATCTTTAGCTCAGTTGGTTAGAGCAACCGGCTCATAACCGGTAGGTCCGGGGTTCGAGTCCCTGAAGGTCCACCATATCAGCTTTTAAAGCTGATACTTGGGGGTATAGCTCAGCTGGGAGAGCACCTGCCTTGCACGCAGGGGGTCAAGAGTTCGAATCTCTTTATCTCCACCAAAAAGAAACTGCAAAACATTAGTTTTGCAGTTTTTCTTTTTTTATTTATTTTTACTTATTGTTAATATCAAAAGACCTGAATTATTTAGTGGTTACAATATAAATATAACTATTAGCCTATAAATTATTTACATGTTTATATGATATAATTATATTGATTTTTATTTTATAATATTAAGAAAAGTACGAAGGAGAAAGCTATGGCTAAATATAGGATTAAGCAGTTTTATTGGGCTGTAAGTTCTTTCTTAAAAAAGGTGGATGAAGATTATTTAATAAGATATCTAAACCAAGAGGAAAGAGCTTTGTTTGATAAAATGACAAGGGCAGATAGACATCATGCTATAAGAGTAGCAAAGGATGCTGAAGCCTATTATAAAAGCCTGATGAAATATACGGATAATATAGAGATATCAAAAGAAGAAATAATAAAGCTTTCACTTCTTCATGATGTTGGGAAGCAAGTTTATCCATTAAATATAATTAATAAATCTATAGTTGTACTACTTGGTAAGCTTACTAGAAATAAGCTTAAGAAACTAAGTAAATTCAATGCTGTATATATTTATTATTATCATCCTAAGGAAGGGGTTAAGCTCCTTAAGGATTTTGGCTACAGCAACGAATTTTTATATGCAGTAGAGAATCATCATGAGGAAGATGTAGAGGAAACCTTACCTCTGAAGATATTAAAATATGCTGATAATAAAAATTAAAGCTAAAAAGGGGGGAGAATAATGAACTCAAATAATAGGAGAGAGCTTATTTACACTTCTTTATTAAACTCACAAAGACCCTTAAAGGGAACAGATTTAGCTGGTGAGTATGGTGTTACAAGACAGGTAATAGTTAAGGACATAGCTATTTTACGAGCTGAAGGCAAGGATATAATTGCAACTCCTGAAGGTTATATTGTAAATAAAGGCTTTGACAATTATATAAAAAAGATAATAGCTGTAAGTCATACCAGAGAAGAAATGTATGATGAGCTTAAAACTATTATAAAGTATGGAGGAAGGGTAGAGGACGTAATTGTAGAGCATCCTCTTTATGGAGAGATAAAATGTAATCTCATGTTAAAAACCATGGCAGATTTAGAGGAATTTATGCTTTCCTTTAAAAGGTATAATGCAGAGCCCTTATCAGCTTTAACAGGAGGGATGCATCTCCATACCATAGCTGCAGAAAACAATGGAATACTAGAGAATATAGAAAAAGAGCTTATAAACAAAGGATATATTTTAGAGGATTAGAATCAATTTAATAATATTATGGGGGAGCAAAATGAAAAAGAAATATTTCTTTATGGGGGCATTTTTAGCTCTAATAGCTTTAATGGTATTGGTATTTAGTGCCTCAGAATTTATAATCAATCTTCAGTGGTTTAAGGATGTAGATTATGTTGAGATGTTTTTCATTAGAGTAGTAACTATGCTTAAGGTTATATTACCTATATTTGCAATAGCCTTTATGGGAATAATACTTTATTATAGATGCTTATTAAAGGGTTTGCCTAAGTTAAAGGCTTCTATAGAAAAAATAATATCTAAAAAAGTAGAGAGAGGTATTATCATAGCTTTAGCTCTTTTAATAGCATTGCTATTTTCATATAGTATAGCTAATAAATATTGGTATATAATATTAGAATTCTTTAATTCAGCTTCCTTTAATAAGGCTGATCCAATTTTTAATATGGATATATCCTTTTATGTATTTAAGCTGCCCCTTATTCAGGCCTTATATAATAATCTGCTAACTATAGTAACTTTATTTACCATAGCTACCTTCATAGCATATATTATAAGTATTTCTAAGGATAGAATCAGAGAAGGTTTTAGAAATAAAAAGGTAATAAATTTTTCAGGAGGCTTATCTAGTTTTTTAGGAAAGCAGATGGCTGTTTTGGCAGCGCTTATAATGATAATGATAGCTATAGGCTATATGCTTAGATCCTTTTATCTAGTATATAGTGACAGGGGTGTTGCTTACGGGGCTAATTATACTGATGTTAAGGTAACCTTAATATTTTTTAGGATAATAATAGCTATTGGAATAATATCCTCTATAGTAATATTTACAAGCATCCTTAAAAAGAAGCTTAAGCCTATAATAATAACAATATCAGCGATGTTTTTTGTTATCATACTTCAGCCTATAGCTGCTAATACAGTACAGCAGTTTAAGGTAAACCCTAATGAATATGAGCTGGAAGAGAAGTATATAAACTATAACATAGAGTACACCAAGGAAGCTTATAATATAGATGATATCGAAGAGATTGATTTCAATTTTGAAGATAAGCTTACAGAGGAAGATATAAAAGAAAATGAGGATATAATAGATAATCTAAAGATAAATTCCTTCGAGCAGGTTTATGATTTTTACAATCAGGTTCAGGTAATTAAAAATTACTATACCTTCAACGATGTAGATACTGATAGGTATTTAATAAATGGTGATTATACACAGGTATTCATATCTCCTAGAGAAATAGATAGCAGTGATATCGGTAGTGTATGGCAGAATAAGCATCTGAGATATACACACGGGTACGGACTTGCCATGAGCAGAGTTAATTCTGTAACCTCCGAGGGACAACCTGATTATGTAATTAAGGATATACCTCCAGTAAATTCAACGGATATTAAAATTAATAATCCAAGGATATACTTTGGAGAAAGCACGGATAGCTATGCTATTGTAAATACTGACATCATGGAGTTTGATTATCCTAAGGGAGAAGAGACTCAGGAATATAGATATGAGGGACAGGGAGGAATCAAATTAAACCTTCTTAATAGAATCCTTTTTGCTATTCATGAGGGTGAGCCAAAGCTCATTCTATCCGATGCTATAAATGGTGATAGCAAGCTTTTATTGAACAGAAATATAATAGATAGGGTAGAAAAAATAGCTCCCTTTCTTACCTATGGAAAGGATCCCTATCTTGTGATAAATGAAGGAGAGCTTATATGGGTTATAGATGCCTATACCGTATCAGACAAATATCCCTATTCTCAGCCCTATGGAGATATTAATTATATAAGAAATTCTATTAAGGCTACAGTTAATGCTTATGATGGAGAGGTTAACTTTTATATAGTAGATGAGGAGGATCCCATAGCTCGCTGCTACAATGATATCTATAAAGGTCTTTTTAAATCCAATGAGGAAGTGCCCGAGGGGATAAGAAGTCACTACAGATATCCATCAGAGCTTTTTGAGCTTCAATGTGATGTTCTTACCACTTATCATATCACTAATCCTTATACCTTTTATACTGATGAGGATATATGGCAGGTTTCTACCTTAAACACAGAGACGGGAAATGAAGAAAGAGTAAATGAATCTCCATATGTAATGACAAAGCTTATTAATGAAGAGGATCCTGAGATGATACTTTTAGAGTATTTTAACATGAAGGGCAAGCAGAATATGTCTTCTATCTTTGGTGCAAGAATGGATAGAGATAATTATGGTAAGCTTATAATGTATAAATTTCCTACTCAGAAAACTGTATATTCTCCAGGCCTATTTATAAATAAAATAAATCAGGATACTAATATATCTAAGGAAATATCCCTTTGGAATTCTAAGGGCTCCTCCGTAGAGTTTGGGGATACCTTAGTAATCCCAATAAATGAATCTCTTCTGTATGTCCAAACTCTTTATTTAAGGTCTTCTGATACCAATAGCATACCAGAGATGAAAAGAGTAATACTTTATGATGGAGAAAGCCTTGTTATAGAAGAAACGGTGGATAAGGCTCTATTATCCTTATTTAACTACTCTGGTGATGGTGAACAGGTTCCTGTAGATAATAATTCGGGCTCTCCTGGTGAGGAAGGTGACCTCAAGGATACCATGGATAAAGCCAGAGAGTTATATGAAAAAGCCATAGAAGCTCAAAAAAATGGTGATTGGGCTGCTTACGATGAATATATGGAGGAGCTTGGAAATATTTTAATTAATGGAAGATAATCTTTGTTTTATTGGATAAATATTGTAAAATATAAGGTGCACCAGATATTGGTGCACCCTTTAAGGAGGCTTAACACCCTTTATTTAGATTAGGAGGAAAGGCATGGATTACGATGTTATTATATTAGGCGGTGGCATAGTAGGCTGTGCTGTTGCTTATGAACTATCTAAGTATAATCTTAATATAGCACTGATTGAAAAGGATTTTGATATAGCTGATGATATATCCTTTGTTAATACTTCAATAATATATGATGGAGCAGAGGCAAGGGAAGAAATGATGTCAAGGCTGGAGCAGGAAGGAAATAAGCTTTTTGATGATATCTGCGAAAAGTTTAATATACCCTTTAAAAGAGTTCCATCTCTGACAATTGCAGAGGATGAAGAGGATGTAAGATTTATTGAAGAAATTAAAAAGAGAGCAGATAAAAGAAGAATTAAAGGAATTAATATTATTGATGAAAAATCAATAAAGGATATGAATTTTGAATTCCCAGGGAAAATAAAAAAGGCTCTTTATAATAAAAATACAGCAATTGTTTCTCCCTATGACCTAGCAATTTCCTATGGTGAGGTTGCTTACGATAATGGGGTTAATTTTAAGATGGAGGAGTCTGTAATAGACGTTCAAAGAATGTCTAAGGGGCTGAGAGTCATCACTAATAAAAGTAAGTTCACCTGCAGGATGGTAGTGAATACTATAAGTACAGAAGGCTATAGTATAAATGATAATAAAGAAGATCAGAGAGATACCTTGAGAAAGAAGCTGACCTATATCTCCATAGACTCAAAGGATAAAGAAAATCAATGTAATATAACCTTTACGCCAAATAATAATAGTAACTTCTACTACAATTTATCTTCCCTTACTGGTGAAAAGATATTTGCAATAGTAGATGATAAGCCTTATGGCTTTCATAATATATTGAAGAGTGCTTCTAGGTTTATAAAGGATTTAAACAAAAATGATGTTATTAGCTTTTATCATACAGAGATTTCCTTAAGAGGCATAACCATAGAGGATAAGGAAGTAGATAAAGGTTACATAAATATAGCTGGAGCTAGCTATGGTAAGATAACAATTACTCCAGCCCTAGCTATAAGGATTGCAGTGAGGGTGGCAACCTTCCTTGGATCATCAAAAAATAATAATTTTATTGATAAGAGAAGAGATTTTTATAAATTTAAAGCCATGAGCAATAAAGAAAGAAATGATATCATAGCTCTAGATAAAAAGTATGGGAAGATGATATGCCTATGTAACCAGATTACAGAGGGAGAAATTGTTGATAGTATAAGGAGGCCTTTAGGGGCAAGAACTCTTGAAGGAGTTAAGCGAAGGACAGGTGCAGGGATGGGAAGCTGTCATGGTGCTTATTGTACCAATAAAATAATAAGCATTCTTGCAAGAGAGATGGGGAAGAGCCCCATGGAGATTGTAGATGATTCAAAGAATTCATTCCTGTTGAGCTCCAGAATAAAAGAATTTGATGATATATAGAGAGGAAGAAAAGCTTGAAAGAGGATGTATTTACCACGCTAGTAAGAATAAAGGGAAGCAATAAGTATAACGTGGTGCCAGTAAAAAGTAGTAAACCCATACCTGTTACTAGATGGATTGAATGCTCGAGAGTATTAAGCAGGATATATGTAGGAGTACCCATAGAAATTGGAGATGTGATTTGCAAAAATATATTAAATATGGGAGTAGATATAGTAGCTACCAGAAATATTTATGATTAATAGTTGACAGCTTAAGTCAAAGAAGTATAATAATAATATATCTGAAAAGTTAATAAAATTATTAAACCGTTGAAGAGGCTAGTATTAGGATAGTAATTTTAAGAGAGTTAGCATAAGGTGAAAGCTAATATTTACTACTTAAGAATCCACCTTGGAGGGACTGTGAATAAGCAGTACGGATATACCGTTAAATTTTTTAAGAGAATAGCTTTTTATTAAGCTGTTAATTAGGGTGGCAACGCGGAGTCTTTCGTCCCTTGGGGATGAAGGGCTTTTTTTGTTTTTCAGATAAATTAATCAGCAGCTAATTAATAGGAAATATTAATAATAAGAAAGGAGATTGAATAATGTTAGATATTAAAAGAATTAGAAACAATAAGGAAGAGATTAAACAAGCTTTAAATGATAGAGGAGAGAATTTTGATGTTTCTGTAATAGACGAGATAGTTCAGCTTGATGAAAGAAGAAGGGCTATACTTGTAGAGGTTGAGGCTCTTAAGAGCAAGAGAAATCAGGTATCCTCAGAGATTCCTAAGCTTAAAAAGGCAGGAGAAGATGTAGCTCCTATCATGAAGGAAATGAAGGAGATAGGAGAAACCATCAAAAATCATGATGGTGAGGTTAGTGAAATAGATGAAAGGATTAAGTATATTATGCTTAGAATTCCTAATATACCTAATCCAGAGGTTCCAAACGGAAATACTGATGAGGATAATGTAGAAATGAGAAAATGGGGTGAGCCCACTACCTTTGATTTTGAACCTAAGGCTCATTGGGATCTTGGAACAGATTTAAATATATTAGATTTTGAAAGAGCTGGTAAGGTAACAGGAGCTCGATTTACCATGTATAAGGGCTTAGGTGCAAGATTAGAAAGAGCTATAATCAACTATTTCCTTCAGAAGCACACCATAGAAAAGGATTATGTAGAGATATTTCCACCTTTCATGGTTAATAGAGAAAGCATGACTGGGACAGGACAGCTTCCTAAGTTTGAAGAGGATGCTTTTAAATTAAATGATGTAGATTATTTCTTAATTCCTACAGCAGAGGTTCCAGTAACTAATATGTATAGAGACGAGATATTTAAGGGAGAGGAGCTTCCTGTAAAGCATGCTGCTTATAGTGCCTGCTTCAGAGCAGAAGCTGGTTCTGCTGGAAGAGATACAAGAGGGCTTATAAGACAGCATCAATTCAATAAGGTAGAGCTGGTTAAGTTCTGTAAGCCAGAGGACTCCTATAAAGAGCTTGAAGCCCTTACAAAGGATGCTGAGGACGTACTTCAGGGTCTTGGTCTTCCTTATAGGGTTGTTAAGATATGCAAGGGAGATTTAGGCTTTACAGCAGCCTTTAAGTATGACATAGAAGTATGGATGCCTAGCTACAACAAATATGTAGAGATATCCAGCTGCTCAAACTTCGAGGACTTCCAGTCAAGAAGAGCAAATATAAGATATAAGGAAACTCCTAAGGATAAGCCTCAATTTGTCCACACCTTAAATGGTTCAGGAGTAGCTATAGGAAGAACCGTAGCAGCTATCTTAGAAAACTTCCAGCAGGCTGATGGAACAGTAAAAATCCCTGAGGCATTAAAGCCATTTATGGGAGTAGATGAAATAAAATAATGGCATAAAGGTAAGTTATATCCCTTATCCTATATTATAGGTAAGGGATATTTATTTTTTTGGTGTATTATATATTCTGTGGCATATATTTACTCATTAAAATATTTAAAAACTGTTGACACTTAATATTCCCGTTGGTATAATAATATTTGTCGCAACACAAGGAAAGATGGTCGAGTTGGTTTAAGGCACCGGTCTTGAAAACCGGCGTACGGGTGACCGTACCGTGGGTTCGAATCCCACTCTTTCCGCCATTAATATTTTAATATATAATAAAACCGTAGGGCATGGAGAAATACTCAAGTGGCCGAAGAGGCGCCCCTGCTAAGGGCGTAGGTCGGGTAACCGGCGCGAGGGTTCAAATCCCTCTTTCTCCGCCAGAAAAGCATCTTTTAGATGCTTTTTTTGTTTTGTAAATATGAGAGCCTCTACTTAATTTTAGTAGGGGTAATATTTTATTTCGAAGTTATAAAGTAATGGTATATAATTAAGCGATGGGGGAGGGAAGCTTATGACCGGTAATATTATATATAGAAGTGTTCTTAGAATTAAAGAAATAGAGCTTACAGATATGCAGCGTATTTTAAGTATGGATGGAGAGACCTTCTATCTTACGGGAATTCTTTCCTCAAAGCTTCTAAGGCTCTATGACATAGACTTTCAGGATGGTAATAGGGTGAAGATATGTATATACGCAGGAACAATTATAGGAGATAAGTACAGACCAGGATATGTCAGCTGTTATCTTATTAATAAGAATGATAATAAGGTAGGAGAAGAGGTTATATCCTCTACCATAGAAGGGCAATATAAATTTTTCAGTAATAATAAAATATACATATTAGATATTATAGGTGAATAGGATTCATTGGTTATAATAATTAAATATAAACATAATAAAATGATGCAGCTAATTGATAACAAGGGTAGTTTCTTATAATATATTGTATACTGTCAGAATAAAATCAATAGTGACAGCAATAGGACGATAATTATAATAATTTATTCTTATAGGTGAAATTTTACTGCAAGGGGGCATTAAATGACTAATAAAGGAAAAGACTTATGGAAGAGTATAAATCTACACATTAGAGAAAATAAGTCAGTGTTTATACTATATATGATCTTAAGAGTCATTGTTGTATTAGCTATGGTAGCTTCGTTTATTAATCGTAATTATGAAAATGTATTTTTTTGTGTTCTTACTTTGATACTTTTTATGATACCTAGCTTTATTGAGGTTAATTTTCATATTGATCTTCCAACAACCCTGGAGGTTGTAATACTATTATTCATATTTGCGTCTCAAATACTAGGAGAGATGAGCTCTTATTATATTACATATCCCTTTTGGGATACAATGCTTCACACTATAAATGGATTTTTAGCAGCAGCCATAGGCTTTTCACTAGTGGATATATTAAATGACAGCGATAAATTTACCTTTCAGCTCTCACCAATTTACATGGCAGTAGTAGCCTTCTGTTTTTCCATGACTATAGGAGTTCTCTGGGAGTTTTTTGAGTTTTTTATGGATATGGTTTTTCGTACAGATATGCAGAAGGATACGATAATAAATGGTATATACTCCGTAATCCTGGACCCTACCAATAGCAATAAGGTAGTTGCTATAAAGAACATAAATGATGTTATAGTAAATGGAAAAAGCCTCGGCTTAGGAGGCTATATTGATATAGGACTCATAGATACAATGAAAGATTTAATTGTAAATTTCATAGGTGCTGTGGTATTTTCTATAATAGGTTTCTTTTATGTAAAACATAGAGGACAGGGAAGTGTTGCACGCCGCTTTATACCTAAATTGATAAGACAAAAGGATAAATAATGTCTCGGCTCTTTATTTACAAGGATAGTTTCTTTGAATGAAGAGCTGTTTTTTTATAAAAGACTAACTAAGAGGTAATAGGTAAGAAGTAAGAACTATAAAAGCTAGCTAAGAGATTATAGGCTAAAATTGGAAAAAAGGTAACTAAAGGCTATAAAAGAAGATTAACCAATGATAGATAAGAAATTCAGAATGGAATTCTTATTTAGCAATTCTTAGTCTTTAACTATTTTTTTATTATACCTAATTAAATATTATCATTAGCTTATCTTTTGTTTTTTATCTTCTATTCTTTAAACTCTTACTTCTTAGTTTTTACTTCTTACCTCAAGTAGTGCTATAATTATCTTATACATTGTTAACGTTTTATTTATATATTATTAAATACTACCTATAAGCATTATTTTTTATTAGGTGTAATCGTTATACTATGAAGATTGAGGATTAACAATCTTTGGAGAACAAGGGGTGAAAAAATGAAGGAATTGAGCTTAAAATTAAGACAAGCTATATTAGGGATGCAGCTGAATGAGGAAACAGAGTATGTTATTTATCATAAAATCGCTGAGGGAATAAATGATCCTGAGAATAAGAAGATACTTAAGCAAATAGGAGATGAAGAAAAATTACATGCTGCTATCTGGCAGGGCTATACTAAGGCAGTAGTAAAGGTAAATAGCTTTAAGGTTTTTTGGTATACCATGATAAGTAAAATCTTTGGTTATACCTTTGCTTTAAAGCTTATGGAAAAGGGTGAGAACAAGGCTCAGGCATCCTATAATTTATTAACAGAGGAGATTCCAGAGGCAGCTAAAATTAAGGCTGATGAGGAACATCATGAGCAGGAGCTTTTAAAGATGCTGGATGAAGAAAGACTTCGTTATGTGGGATCTATGGTTTTAGGTTTAAATGATGCCTTAGTAGAGCTTACAGGGACTCTTGCAGGTTTGACATTTGCACTTCAAAACAATAAGCTTGTTGCTTTATCAGGACTTATTACAGGGATATCTGCTACCTTTTCAATGGCTTCCTCAGAATTTTTATCTGCTAGATCAGAAGGGAGAGAGGATGCTCTAAAATCCTGCACCTACACAGGAATTGCCTACTTAGTAACAGTATTTCTCCTAGTTATACCGTATCTCATTGCACCAGCTGATGGTTACCTGATATCCTTGATATCCATGCTATTTATAGTAGTTATGATAATATTAGTATTTAATTACTATATTTCCGTAGCTCAAGACCTCAATTTTAAAAAGCGCTTTGCAGAAATGGCCTCAATAAGCCTAGGAGTTGCCTTCCTATCCTTTCTTGTTGGCCTCTTAGTAAAAAGGTTCCTAGGAATAGATGTTTAAAATATATAGATACTTATATAAAAGAATCTCGGTATCAATATAATTACATGTACTCTTGTATGGACCCATATTACTAATAAGTCATAAGTTGAATTAGAGGGGATATAAGTATGGAAAATAAGTACATTACTATTAGCAAAGAAGCTATTGATAATGCCTTGGGAATTATTGCTATTATTTTGTATTGGACAATATATATTTGGCAAGAGAAATTATCAACAGTTGGAGACTACCGCTATTTTCCCTATGGATTACATGAGGTTTTTAGTATAGGCTACCTACTGGTGCCAGCCATTACATTTATATGGCTTACAAGGATTCTAATAAGAATAAGAAAAAAAGAGTATCGGAAAAAGAATAGGATTCTGATTATATCATTATCTGTGCTATTAATCCTTCAGATTGGATATGTACAAAAGCTATCACAGCTTGTTAATAGTTCCATATTGACAGAGGCTGTTGAAATTCCAGATGAATTTCATATAGTAATAAATAGAGGCGAAGGTACAGTAACATTATCCACCACTCCTCTTGTTACAGCACTGATAAAAACAGATGGAACAAGATATATTTTTAATTATGATTTCTATAAAGATACCCCCAACGAAGGTCGATTAAATTACATCTCGCAAGCAGGTGAATAAGCAACAAAAAAACAAGCGGTACCTCCCTCTCAAAGTCAGGTACCGCCTATCACTTCACCTCTTAATTTCTATCCTTTCTCTTTTCCTTCTATCTTTCAACTCTTAGCTCTTAGTTATTACTTCTTAGTTCTCTTCTCTCTTCTCTGCTCTTCAACTCTTAGCTCTTCAACTCTTACCTCTTACTTCTTATCTCTTACTTCTTACCTCTTAGTTCCTCTCTAACAACTACTAATAAAAGCATCAATAACACCCAGCTGTTTTTTATCTTCCTTAAATAAATACTCCGGATGCCATTGAACTCCCATTACAAACTTTTTGCTTGGGACATAAAAGGCTTCTATTAGTCCGTCCTCTGATAGGGCCATGGGCATAGCTTTAGGGGCAAGCTCCTTGATTCCCTGGTGATGTATGCTGTTAACATATAGCCCTTCACTTTTAAATATATCCATTAAAGGTGTATCCTCTAATATGCTTACCCAATGACTTGTAGAGGAATATGGCTTTTCTTGATGATGCTTAAGCTTTACATCGCTTTCTAGCTCTGTGGGGATATCTTGATAGAGGCTGCCTCCAAGCATGACATTTATAAATTGAAGACCTCGGCAAATCCCTAAGATAGGCTTGTTTTTAGAATATATTTCAGTAAAAAGCTTGGCTTCTAGGATGTCTCTTTTTTCATTACAAGGACAGCAGTACTCTGAGGGAATTTCTCCATACATCAAGGGATCTACATCTTGTCCACCTGTATAAAGAAAGCCATCACAGAAACCTATCAGCTTATCTATATCATCATTTTCACATTCTAAAGGAAGTATAATAGGTAGTCCGCCAGCTAGCTTCACTGCCTCTAAATATTCAGGAAGCATCCATATACTGTTTTTTTCATCGTCAAATAGTGGTGTTACTCCAATTATAGGCTTCATCCTATCACCTCTTCCGCTGTATTTTACTTCTGTATATAATAATAGCTTTATTGTGTATATAACTAGATTTTAGTGGTGCGTATAATAATATTTTATAGATATATCTAGCAAAGTAAATAGTGAAAAAAATATATTTTTTATAAAGGGTAAATATTACATTAATATCACCTGTGTTAAGATAGTTATATGAATAATTTTCTATATTAGGGAGGAGAACATGAATACAATTTACAAGGAAAAAAGCATTAATATTGTATTTATAGTTATACTAGCCTGTAGTTTAATGGCTATAGTTGAACTAGTACTTAAACCGGGATATTTAATAAAGTCTATATACAAGATGGTATTGTTTTTTCTTTTGCCTTTTTTTTATATGTATATAACTAAGGAAGTCTCTATTAAAGATCTTTTCATTATAAAAAAGGGTAATTTTATAATATCTCTTTTTATGGGGATAGGAATTTATATTTTTATATTAGGTGCTTATCTTTTATTAGGAGGATATTTTGATTTTTCTTCTGTAACGGGGACTTTAGAAGAGAATGTAGGAGTTAATAAGGATAATTTTTTAATGGTAGCTATTTACATATCCTTTGTGAATTCATTTCTTGAGGAGTTTTTCTTTAGAGGTTTTGCCTTCTTGAGACTTAAGGAGTATATAGGGAAAGGGATAGCCTATAGCCTTAGTTCTTTAGCTTTTTCTATATATCATGTAGCAATTATTATGGATTGGTTTTCTCCAGCACTTTTTATTCTTTTAATCTTATCACTTTTTATAGCAGGACTTATATTTAATTTCTTGTGCGACAAGTTAAATGGAATATATCCCTCCTGGATGTTCCATATGTTTTCTAATTTTTCCATTAACACCATAGGCTTTATCCTTTTTTATAATATGTAATAGTCTTTTATACATATATAAAAATAACGGTTGTTTTGTAAATATATACTTATAGTTCTATAATATTCATAAGTGGTGTGCTATAATAATTATAAAGATTGTTAAAAAATTATTTAGGCATTATGTGTGGGGCTGATTGTTGAATCTTTTTGTGAACTAAGGGGTAATTTATGAAAAGAATAGTATTATTAAATGGATGCTATGAGAGAATGGAGACACCTCCCCTAGCTGCTGCTAAAGCTTTTGTAAAGGGTTTTAATGAAAAAAATCACTATGAAGTAATGACTATAAATCTTTATGATAAGAATATTGAATATTGTACAGGCTGTAAGGAATGTTTAAGTAACAAACATAAATGCTGTATTTGCGATGATTTTAAGCATATATTAGATAAAATAGATGGTGCTAGCTATATAATTTGGGTAGCTCCTATTTATGCCTTGAGCCTTCCACCTAAGATAAAAGCTCTTCTAGAGAGGATTCTAGCTTTTAACATAGAGGAGGAAGAAGAAAGTAGGGAGAAGGCTAGCCGTAGACATATACTTTTTACAACCTGTGGTCTCTACGCTCATGATAATAAATTTGAGGAGTTAAATAAGTATTTAGAGGTTTTTTTTGGAAAGAATAGTCTTAGACTAATATGTCCTCCAGAAGAGGATGAGAGTTTAAATGATTATACAGAAAATAATTCAGTCCTGGTAAAGAATTTTGAAGAGGCTGGAAGGGAATATAAAGCTTCAGGAAAAATTACCTTAGAGAGTAAAAGGAAGCTTTATGGAGCCTTTATCCCAGAGGATGTATTATCCAATCTTTTGGATACCATTAAAAAAGAAGAGAGTAATTCTCCTTATTTTGTTAATGATATCATTATAAAAGGACATAAGGGTAAGGATACTAATATACTTCTTTTATTCCTTCCCTGGATAGCCATTTGTCTTTTTATGCCTTTAGGCTCAGAGGTTGCTGGGATTATAGCTCTTGGTTTCTGCTCATTGATTCCAATATTAAGCTTCAAATATACGCCTACCATTTATGATAGAATTTCTACCTCAGCTGCCATTATTATTGGTTTATTTCTTCTGTTTTCAGAAAGAGGAATATATGTGGCAACTATAGGTTATTTTCTTGTTGGTGCTTTATTTATAGGCTCATTATTAACCAGTATGCCAGTATCAGCGTATTATTTTAGTAAGTATAATTTCTATAAAGAGAGATTTACTAAAGATATATTTATCAGGACAAATAGAATTATATCTGCTTTAATGGGAGGAATACTTATATTAGTTGCTTTAGTGTATAAATCTCTTATGATGAGTGGCTTCTGTAATTATATTGGCATAATAGTTATTATAACCTTTGAGCTTATATATATATTAGCTATGCATATCCCTAAGAGAGTATATAAATATAGGGATAGCTAAAAAATATATCCATAGGAAAATTAAATGGCTGTGAAAACTTAAATAGTCTTCACAGCCTTATTATTTTTAGGAAAGCTCAAACTGTCCTGTATAGAGTTTGTGGTATCTTCCTTTATCTTCAATTAACGAGTCATGATCTCCTCTTTCAATGATTTCTCCCTGCTCCAGCACCATGATAGCATTGGAGTTTCTAACGGTGGAAAGTCTATGGGCAATAACAAATACTGTCCTTCCCTCCATAAGTTTATCCATACCCTTTTCAATGAGCTTTTCTGTTCTGGTATCAATGGAGCTGGTGGCCTCATCAAGGATTAATACCGGTGGGTCTGCTACAGCTGCTCTAGCTATGGATAGAAGCTGCCTCTGTCCCTGGCTTAGATTTGAGCCGTCAGCAGTTAGTATGGTATTGTAGCCTTTAGGTAGATGCCTTATAAAGGTATGAGCATTGGCAAGCTTTGCTGCTTCTATTACCTCTTCATCGGTGGCATCCAGCTTTCCATAGCGGATATTATCCATTACTGTTCCTGTAAATAGATGAGTATCCTGAAGAACCATGGCAAGAGAGCGTCTTAAATCTGCTTTCTTAATCTTCTTTATGTTGATTCCATCATAACGTATCTTACCCTCTTGAATATCATAAAAGCGGTTTATAAGATTGGTGATGGTGGTTTTTCCTGCGCCTGTGGAGCCAACAAAGGCAATTTTCTGGCCAGGCTTTGCATATAAAGAAACATTATTCAAAACAGTTTTCTTTCCATCATAGCTGAAGGTTACATTTTCAAAGACCACATCTCCCTTCACTTCTGTATAGGTAATTGTGCCATCCTTGTGTGGATATTTCCAGGCCCATGTTCCTGTTCTTTTTTCCGATTCCTCTAGTGTGCCATCAGCTTTCTTTACAGCATTTACAAGGGTGACATAGCCCTCGTCTGTTTCTGGAGCTTCATCAATAACCTCAAAGATACGTTCTGCACCAGCTAGAGCAGAAAGTACAGCATTAAATTGCTGTGAAATCTGAGTTATAGGCTGTGAGAATGACCTAGTATACTGAAGGAAAGAGGCTAAGGAGCCTATATCCATTCCTCCGGAGATAACTAAAAGGGCACCACAGGCAGAGGTTAGGGCAAAGTTAATATAAGATATATTACCCATTACAGGCATGAGCATGCTGGCAAAGGTATTTGCCTTAGTACCGGCAATTCTTACATTCTCTGAAAGGCCAAAGTATTCTTCTCTAACAACATCCTCGTGATTGAATACCTTAACTACCTTTTGACCTTCAATCATTTCCTCTATATAGCCATTAGCTTTTCCTATAGCTTTTTGCTGCTGCCTAAAATACTTGGAGCTTTTTGTAGTGAATAATTTTACAGTAAAAAGCATTATAACAAGCATAAAGATTATAAGCAGTGTTAATAAAGGACTTAATATAAGCATCATTATAAAGGTACCTACTACAGTGACCGTAGAGGTCATGAGCTGTGTAACCCCCTGACTGATAGCTTCTCTTAAGGTATCAACATCATTGGTGAAGCGGCTCATAAGATCTCCGTGAGTGTTAGTATCAAAGTATTTTATAGGAAGATCCTGCATTTTATTAAATAAGTCTTTTCTAACGGAGTTTAAGGTGCCATTAGAGATGTTAAGCATAAGCCTAGCGTAAATATAGGTAGATAAAGCTCCAAGGCCATAAACACAGCCTAAGATTATTAATTTGCTTATAAAAGGAGTCAGCTGTGATAGAGAGGGATTTGTTCCTATCAGTGGCTCTATTTCATTAATAATTGGTTTTAATAGGTAGGTACCAAAGATACCTGCTCCTGAGCTTAAGAGAACAAAAATAGCTACCAGTATAAGCCGTAATTTTTGATCAAGCATATAGTCTAATATTCTTACTAGGGTTCTTTTTGCATTCCTTGGTTTTCTTACTGGACCTTTAGCCATTAGTTCTCCTCTCCTTTCTGCTGTGAATTATATACATCCTGATAGATTTCATTATTCTTAAGTAACTCTTCGTGAGTGCCTATTCCATTTATTTTTCCATCATCTAATACAATGATTTTGTCTGCATCACTGACGGATGTGATCCTCTGAGCTATGATTATCTTTGTTACATCCTTAAAGCTATTTTTAAAGGCTTCTCGGATTTTTGCATCAGTTGCTGTATCTACAGCGCTGGTGCTGTCATCGAGGATTAAAATCTTTGGATTCTTAAGCAGGGCTCTTGCTATGGTGAGTCTCTGCTTTTGTCCTCCTGAAACATTAACTCCTCCCTGTCCTAGGTCTGTATCATAACCATCGGGGAAGGAGGTTATGAAGTCATGAGCCTGTGCTGCTTTGCAGGCAGCAATTATTTCTTCATCAGTAGCATTTTCATTGCCCCATTTTAAGTTGTCACTGATAGTACCAGAGAAGAGTACATTTTTTTGAAGCACCATGCTTACGGCATCTCTAAGGGTTCTTAGCTTATAGTCTTTTACATTATGACCTGCTACAAGCATCTCTCCCTCGGTGACATCATAGAGCCTTGGTATCAGCTGTACTAGGCTGCTCTTTGAGGAGCCTGTTCCACCGATAATACCTATGGTTTCACCAGAATTTATTTTTAGATTTATATTTTCTAATACATTATCCTCTGCCTCAGGATTATATTTAAAGGATACATTTCTAAATTCCACTGAGCCATCAGCTACCTGAAGGTCACTCACTGCATTTTCATCAGTTATATCAATTTCCTCATCTAATATTTCCACGATACGGCTTACAGAGGCTCTAGATAGCACTATATTAATAAACACCATGGAAATCATCATAAGAGATATTAATATTTGTGTTACATAGGTGATAAAGCTTATGAGCTCACCAGTCTTCATGGTACCGGAGAGTATCTTATTGCCTCCAAACCACAGGATTGCAATAATACAGCTGTATATAGTAAGCTGCATCAAAGGCATATTAAAAATAACTACCTTTTCTGCTCTGATTGAGGATTTCATTAAGCCATCATTTGCTTCTTTAAACTTTTCTTTTTCATAATCAGATCTGACAAAAGCCTTTACTACTCTCATAGAAATGAGGTTTTCTTGTACTGAGGAATTTAAGCTGTCATACCTTTTAAGAAGGGCTGTAAATCTAGGAAAGGCAGCAGAAGCAATTAAAAATAGACCAACAGCAAGTACTGGTATAGCTATTAGGAAGACAGATACCAGGCTACGATTAATAGTAAAAGCAACTATAGTGGCACTGACAAGCATAAAGGGAGCTCTTACCAGGATCCTGATTATCATCATAAAAGCATTTTGGGTATTCATTACATCGGTAGTAAGTCTAGTTACTAGGGAAGGTGTGCTGAACTTATTTATATTAGAAAATGAAAAATTCTGTATCTTATTGAACTGCTCCCTTCTAAGCTCCGTACCAAAGCCTACGCTGGCCTTAGCGCTAAAAAAAGCTGATAATGCTCCACAGACTAATGCTAGTAGAGCCATGATCACCATGGTAATTCCAGTTCTTATTACATAATTAATATCTTGGTTTTGTATACCTATATCAACTATCTTAGACATTAGCAGTGGAATTCTGATTTCTAGCAGAACTTCTGCTATGATGGCTAGGGGAGAAAGTATTGCATAGAGTTTGTAGTTTGAAATATAGGGTAGTAGTTTTTTTATCATATGTGTCCTCCTTTTTTCTTCTTTTCTCTAAGAAGCTTTTCTTCTTCTACTAAAGAAAAGAAATTTTTATCTTCAAATTCTCCTTGAGAGAGGTTAATCATAAGCCTTTCAAGATAGCCTGATAAAATATCACATTCTTCAGGAGTAAACCCCTGGAACATCTTTTCATCAACCTTATCGAAATCCTTTCGGCATTTTTCTGCAATCTCCCGTCCTGAAGAGGTAACCTTTAATCGGTTAACCCGTGAATCCTTATCATCATCATTTTTTTCGATTAGCTCCCCACGGCTCATCCTTTTAATAGAGGTAGCTATAGAGGGAGCGGATACTCCTAATGCTTCTGCAAGCTCTCTTTGAGTACAGTTTTCATTTTTTATGATGTATTCTAATATAGCTAGCTGTCCAAAATATAAGCCATGGTGATGGAATGCCCTTCCAATATAAATTCTGTGAAGAAGATTCATTTTATTAAGCTTGTGTATGATTTCTCTATAATTCATAGTTATATAGTCTTTCCTTTCTGCAGAGACTTTATCAGTCTATTAAGGTCAATAATCTAATACTATTGGATAAGTTCAATCGTTAAATACATAAAAAAGGTTAATCGATTAATAGTTAGTTGATTAACTAATATAAGATTTTACTACTATAGTATAATAAAGTCAATATATATATGTTTACATATGTCTTTATTGATATAATTAGAGTATTAATATATATTTATAAGCAGAAATTATAAAAAAATGTACACCGGTAGTTTTGAGGAGGTAATTAGATGAAATATTTATTTTTACAGTATCCAAAATGCAGCACCTGCAGAAATGCTAAAAAGTGGCTGGAGGCAAATGATATAGACTTTACAGATAGGCATATAGTAGAAGAAAATCCTACTAAGGATGAGCTTAAGAGCTGGTACCTAAGAAGTGGTCTTCCATTAAAGAAATTTATAAATACCAGCGGCAATCTTTATAAGGAGCTGAAGCTTAAGGATAAGCTGCCAGAGATGAGCGAGGATGAGCAGTTAGAGCTTTTAGCCACTAATGGAATGCTAGTTAAGAGGCCCCTTCTTATTGGTGAGGATAAGGTTTTAGTAGGCTTTAAGGAAGATAATTGGAAGGAAGAATTAAAGGAAGTATAAAGAAATCATAATATATTAGGGAGGTTATTATGAGTCTTAGGTTTATATATGGAAGAGGAGGCAGCGGCAAAAGCCAGTACTGCCTAGACAGTATTAAGAAAAGAATCGACGAAAATAGTCCTAACAAGCTCATACTTTTGGTTCCCGAGCAATATTCCTTTACAGCAGAAAAGAAGCTTTTAAGTGCCATAGGGGAGCTTGGCATACTAAAAGCAGAGGTTTTGAGCTTTAAGAGAATGGCTCATAATGTTTTTAGTGAGCTGGGAGGAGTAACCCACAGAAGAATGAATGAAGCAGGTAAGTCTATGCTTCTTTATAAGATAATAGAAGAAGCTCAGAGTGAGATGAAGGTCTTCCATAAAGCCAGCAAGCAGAGAGGCTTTGTGGATATAGTATCCGATGCCATCACTGAGTTTAAAAAGTATAGTATTACCCCGGAAATATTAAAGAAGGAAGGAGAGGAAATAGAAGAGGCAGTGGAGCTTAAAAATAAGCTTAAGGATTTAAGCCTCCTCTATGGAACCTTCGAGGAAAGCATACATAAAAAGTTCTTAGATCCTCAGGATGAGCTGACACTACTTGCAGAAAAGCTTCAGGGCTGCAATATGTATGCGGGAGCAGAAATATGGATTGATGAGTTTACTACCTTTACCCCACAGCAGTATGCGGTTATTGAAAGGCTCCTATGCTGTGCTACTGAGGTTAATGTTACTCTTTTATCCGATACAAAATCTCTCTATGACATAGACGATATTACGGATATCTTCAGTGTAACGGCTAACATGGAAAGAAGAATAACCAGTCTTGCAGAAAATAATAACATTGGTTATCTGAAGCCAGTGGATTTAAACAGTGACTGCTGTCATAGATTTCAGGATAATGAGGAGCTTTCCCACCTAGAGAAATATTACTATAACTTTCCCTATAAATATTACAATAAGAGCCCAGAATCCTTGAGATTATATAGGGCACAAAATAGCTATGATGAGCTGGAGTTTGTGGCAGCGGATATCCTGCGTCTGGTAAGAGATAAGGGATACAGGTATAAGGATATAGCAGTGGTATGCAGAAATTTGGATGAGTATGAGAAGCTTGCGGCAGTGATATTTAGAGAATATGATGTTCCTTTCTTCATGGATAAAAAGGTAGATATTTTAGATAATCCCATGGTGGTTTTGATAAATTCACTTTTTGAGATATTCACCAAGAATTGGTCCTATGAGTCTGTATTTAAATATCTTAAGACAGGACTCACTGATGTATCTAGAGAGGATATTGACCTTCTAGAGAATTATGTTCTGGCTAATGGAATAAGAGGCAGTAAGTGGCTTGAGGACATGTGGGGCTATAGAATGAACCATAGCTTCGGAGAAGAGGCCATGAGCCTTTATGAAAGCTCTCTTATAAATAGGGTTAATGAGATAAGAGAAGCGGTGGTTAACCCACTTTTAGATATTCATAAAAGGATAAAGAACAAGGCTAAGGTTCGGGAGCTCTGTATTGCTATATATGACTATATAGTGGATATAGGTGCTCTGCAGAGGATGGAGAGCTGGCGAGATGCCTTCAGTGAAAGAGGAGAGCAGGAAAATGTAAGCCAGTATGATCAGGTATTAGACTTTATACTAGAGGTTTTAGATCAGCTGGAAGAAACCATGGGTGATGAGTATATAGCCTTAGAGGAATTTGTAAAAATACTAAATGTAGGCTTTGAAAAATGCCAGATAGGCCTAATCCCTGTTGCCCTGGATCAGGTTAATATAGGTGATATAGGAAGGATTAAGAGTCATGGAGTTAAGGCTCTGTACATCATAGGAGTAAATGATGGAGTGTTCCCAAGAGCTGATAAGGAGGAAGGAATTCTTTCTGATAAGGATAGGCTCCTGTTAAAGGAAAGAGGCGTAGAGCTGGCTGCTGATACTAAAACCAAGGCCTTTGAGGAGCAGCTTTTAGTTTATACAGCCCTCACCATGGCAGGAGAGTATCTGATGCTTTCTTATCCCATGGCAGATTTTGAGGGGAAGGCTCTGAGAGCTTCTATAGTAATTTCCAGGATTAAAAAGATATTTAGAAAGCTAAATGAGGAAAGTGACATAGTTAAGAAGAATCTTCCCTACATGGAGCTTGGCAGTATAACAGCACCTCAGCCTACCTTTAATAGCTTAATTGGTGCCTTAAGAAGGGATCAGGAGGGGGAAGAGGTAGAGGAAATCTGGGGTCAGGCAAAGTACTGGTTTGAAAATCATGAGGAGTGGAGCGAAAAGACCCGGCGTATAGAGGATGCCTTAAGCTACAGCAATCAGGTGGAGAATATAAACAGTGAAAAGATAAGAAATCTCTATGGAAGACCTTATTATTTCAGTGTTTCAAGGCTGGAAAAGTATGCAGAGTGCCCCTTTGCTTATTTTGTTCAGTATGGTCTTAAGGCCAGGGATAGAAAGATATATGAGCTGAGCTCTCCTGATCTTGGAAGCTTCATGCATGAGGTTATAGATACCTTCTCTCATAATTTAGAGGAGGAGGGTAAGAGCTGGAAGGACGTAAATTTGGACTATTCCCGTAAGGCAATAGATAAGATAGTAGATGATATGCTCAGCAGCAAGAATAATTCTATCTTCAATAGCTCAGCTAGGTATAAATTTATGGGAAACAGGATGAAGAGGATAATAGCTCGTTCTGTAAATATAATATCTGAGCAGATTAAAAGGGGTAGCTTTGAGCCTTTAGGCTATGAGGTAAGCTTTGGTAAGAGCAAGGAAGACACCATACCACCAATAACCTTAAAGCTTCCTTCTGGAGAAGAGGTTTCCTTAAGAGGACGTATTGATAGAGTAGATGTTATGGAGCATGAGGGTAAGACCTATGTGAGAATAATAGACTATAAATCTGGTAATAAGAGCCTGGATATCTCAGAAATATATTATGGGCTTCAGGTGCAGCTTTTAATATATTTAGAAGCCCTTCTATCTAATTCAGAGACCATAATAAAGAATCAGAGCATGCCAGGAGCAATTCTATACTTCAAGCTGGATGATCCTATAGTCAGTGGAGAGCCTGGAATAAGCAAGGAAGATATAGAAGAGAAGATTATGAAAAAGCTTAAGCTCAAGGGTCTTCTATTAAAGGATGCAGAAATCATAAAGGAAATGGATAAAACCATGGAAAGCTATTCTTTAATAATTCCTGCAAGGCTCAACTCCGATGACTCGGTGAGTAAGTCCAGTTCAGCTATTACAGAAGAGCAGTTTGAGATTTTAAGGCAGTATGTAAGAGAGAGTATAGTAGCCTTATGTGATGAGATGTTAAAGGGTAATATTAAGATTAATCCTGCAAAAAATACTAAGTATAAGGCCTGTGAATACTGCAGCTATGCTTCTGTATGCCAGTTTGATACCAGCATGAAGGATAACAAGTATAACCTAGTCCTTAAAAAGAAGGATGAGGACGTATGGGAGCTAATGAAGAATAAGATTAAAAAAGCAGTGGAAGGAGAGAAGGCAGATGGCAACTAATTGGACCAAGGAGCAGCAGGCGGCAATTGAAACTAGAGACTGTAACCTTTTAGTAGCAGCAGCGGCGGGCTCCGGTAAAACAGCGGTTCTGGTGGAAAGAATCATCAGAATAATAACCAATCCAAAGCGCCCTGTGGATATTGATAAGCTACTGGTAGTTACCTTCACCAATGCTGCAGCAGCGGAGATGAGAGAAAGAATAGCCGATGCCATAGGTAAGGAGCTGGATAAGACTCCTGAATCAAAGCTTCTTCAGAGACAGCTTACTTTATTAAACCGCTCTAATATAACCACCATGCATTCCTTCTGCTTAGATGTTATAAGAAATAATTTTCATCATATAGATTTAGACCCAGGCTTCAGGATAGCCGTAGATACAGAAACGGTGCTTATGAAGCAGGAAACCCTACAGGAGCTTTTTGAGGATAAGTATGATGAGGGAAATGAAGGCTTTATCAACCTAGTGGAGGCTTTTGGTGGAGGAAAGGATGATAGAAAGCTTCAGGAGCTAGTTTACAATCTTTTCAGCTTTTCCATGAGTGGCCCTTGGCCAGAAAAATGGCTTTTAGATAAAGCAGAGGAGTTTAATATTCCAGAGGACTTTGCTATAGAGAAAAGTCCTTGGGGTCAAATCATATTAGAAGGTATAAAAACAGAGCTTCAGGGAATGAAGAGAAGGCTTGAATATGCCTTAGAAATAATATCCGATACTCCTGGTCTAGAACCCTATGAGCTTACTTTTACCGGGGATATGGAGGTTATAGACAATCTTCTTGCTAAGGTGGAGGAAGGCTATGCTTCTGCACAGAGAGCCTTTACCCTAGCAGCCTTCTCTAAGCTTAAAACTGTGAGAAAGGCTAATGTTTCTGACCCTTCGGCTCAGGATAAGGTGAAGTCCATAAGAGCTGAAGTAAAGAAAAAGGTAGAAAGCCTAGGTAAGGGAACCCTGGCTGTCACTGAAGAAGAAGCAATAAAAAATGTTAAGGCCATGTACCCTTATATGAGGGAGCTTTCTAATCTTGTATTAGAGTTTAAGGATAGATATTCTGCTCTTAAGAAAGAAAGAGGTATTGTAGATTTCAATGATCTAGAGCATTTCTGTCTTGAGATCCTTACAGAAAAGGATGGAGAAGAGATTAAGCCAAGTCCCGTAGCACTAGCCCTTCGAGAAACCTTTGAGGAAATATTAGTAGATGAATATCAGGATAGCAATAATGTTCAGGAGACCATAATAAACATGGTATCCCGTAAGTTTTCTGATAGACCTAATGTCTTCATGGTAGGAGACGTTAAGCAGAGTATATACCGCTTCAGACAGGCAAAGCCAGAGCTGTTTTTGGATAAGTATGCTAGATATCCAGAAGAAGAAGGGCAGAAAAGTAGAAAAATACTCCTCTACAAAAATTTTAGAAGCAGAGATGAAGTCCTAAGGGGAGTTAACTACCTCTTTAAGGAGCTCATGTCTGAAACTGTAGGAGAGCTGAGCTATACCAATAAGGAGGCCCTAAACCTTGGTGCTGATTTTCAGAAGATAGAAGAGGCTGAAACTATAGTTGGTGGTCCCATTGAGCTTCATATTCTAAACACCCAAGAAGAAGAAAACACCGAGGAAGTAGAAGAAAGGCAAGAGGTAACCGGAGTTGAGGAGGAAGCTTCCTTGGAGGATGGAAGTGAGGTTATATCTGAAGAGGAGCTTAGTAAGGTGCAGCTGGAGGCTAGGCTTGTTGCTAGGAGGATTAAAAAGCTGATAAATCCTGATGTTATAGGGGAGTTTAAGGTTTTTGATAAGGATCTTAAGGAATATAGAAGAGTCCGCTATAAGGATATTGTAATTTTGCTTAGGGCAACTACAGCTTGGGCTCCGGTCTTTGCTGAGGAGCTTGGACTGCAGGGGATACCTGTTTATGCTGATACCAATACTGGGTACTTCCAGACGGTGGAGATAAGAACTGTGATGTCTCTTCTTCAGATTATAGATAATCCTATGCAGGATATACCAATGCTGGCAGTGCTTCGTTCTCCTATCTTTGGCTTTTCTCCAGAGGATCTTACGGATTTACGCGCTGAGGAAAAGGATAGATATTTCTATGAAAATATACGTCTTATTGCGGATAAGGAACAAGCTGCGGATCAAGAGCTTCAGGAAAAGTGCCGCTACTTCTTGGAGAAGATTGAGGAGTGGAGAGATAAGTCTATATACATGCCTATAGATGAATTTATCTGGTATCTATATATGGATACTGCTTATTATGGCTATGTAGGTGCCATGCCTCAGGGAATACAGAGACAGGCAAACCTTAGGATTTTGTTCCAGAGGGCAAAGGAGTATGATAAAACCAGCTTCAAGGGCTTGTTTAACTTTATCAACTTCATTAATCGTCTGAGGAAGAGCAGCGGTGATATGGGCAGTGCTAAGATCTTAGGGGAGAATGAGGATGTAGTAAGGATAATGAGTATCCACAAGAGTAAGGGACTGGAATTCCCTGTGGTGATTTTATCGGGAACCGGTAAGAACTTTAATCTTATGGATTTAAAGGGAGATGTTTTATACCACGAGGAGTTGGGTTATGGACCTAGCTATGTGAACATAGAAGACAGGGTAAGCTATTCTACTATTGCTAAAGAAGCCATAAAGAGAAAGTTCCTTTTAGAAAGCTTATCAGAGGAGATGAGAGTACTTTACGTAGCCCTTACCAGAGCAAAGGAAAAGCTAATAATAACAGGAGCTGCAAGCTTTAAAAGCTCTATGAAGAAATGGTCCCAAGGCTCTTCCTTCCTCGGAAAAATACCAGAATCGGAAGTGCTAAAGGGCTCAAGCTACTTAGATTGGATAGCCATGGCTATGATGAAGCATCCTGATGGAAAGCCTTTAAGAGAAATAATCGGTGAGGCTGCTGTTATAACTGAGGACCATGAAAACTCCTTCTGGAGGCTTCAAATGTGGAAAAAGAGAGATATCCTTGTGGATCAAAGTGAAGAGCCTGTGGATAATTCTGAAGAAATTGAAGTGTTAAAGGGAGAGGAAGGAGCCTTAAGTGAGGAGATAAATAGAAGGCTCAGCTTCACCTATAAGTATAAGGAATCCTCAAGGCTTCCAGCAAATATATCTGTCTCAGAGCTGAAGCGTCAGGCTCTTAAAGAGGAATATGACGGGGAGTTTGTATCTATATTTAAGCCTGAAGGCATAAGAAAGCCTCAGTTCCTTCAGGAGAAAAAGGGGCTTTCAGCGGCAGAGAGAGGTACCATAGTTCACTTTGTCATGAGGCACTTAGATTTAACTAAGGTGTCCACCAGGGAAGAAATAGAGGAGCAGCTTAAGAAGATGATTGACCTAGAGCTCATCAGTGAAGAGGAGCTTAAGGCTGTGAGCATAAAGAGAATTATTGCTTTCTTTAATAGTTCCCTGGGTAAAAGGCTTCTAAAGGCCTATGAAACAACAGGAAAGGTCTATAGAGAAATCCCCTTCTTCATAGAGGTCCCTGCTACCACAGTAAATCCAGAGCTTCCTCCTGATATCTATGGTGAGGAAATGATAAGAGTACAGGGAATCATAGACTGCTACTTTGAGGAAGAAGGAAAGCTGGTGCTTTTAGACTACAAGACAGATTATGTAGAGGAAGGCGGAGAAGACAAGATAGCTGAGAGGTATAAAACTCAGCTGGACTATTACTGTCAGAGTCTTCTGAGGCTCACAGGAAAGGAAGTAAAGGAAAAATATCTGTATCTGTTCTTTAATGGAGCTGTTCTTGAGCTATAAATCCATTAATTAACGGAGTCATCATAATAGATATATTATCTGGCAATCACAATTAAGTATATAAGTATAAAAAAGTTTATAGTAACTTTTTTATTGTAGGGATGGGGTATTATTTTGAAATATAAATATATATTGTTTGATTTAGATGGTACACTCACTGATTCCCAAGAGGGGATTACTAAAAGTGTTCAGCATGCTTTAAAGTATTTTGATATTATTGAGGAGGATCTTTCAAAGCTCATATGCTTTATAGGTCCCCCTTTAAAGGATATGTTTTGTGAGAAATACGGCTTTTCCGAGGAAGTAGCTTTAATGGCTATTGAAAGGTATAGGGAGAGATTTTCTGAGCTTGGCTGGGCTGAAAATGCCCTGTATCCAGGAGTTAAGGAGACCCTAGAGAAATTAAAAGCTAAGGGCCTTATTTTGGCTATTGCCTCAAGTAAGCCTGAGTTCTTCGTTAATAAGATAGTAGAGCACTTTGGTATTAAGGATTATTTTAATGCCATAGTAGGTAGTGAGCTTGATGGAACGAGAATCAATAAATGTGAGGTTGTAGAGGAAGCTATAAGGAGGCTTGGTCTTACTTCCGAGGATAGGCAGCTATCTGTTCTTGTAGGAGACAAAATCCATGATGTAGAAGGAGCTCATAGCTCTGGAATTCACTGTATAGGAGCCTCCTATGGCTTTGGCACAGATGAGGAGCTTCAAGAAGCTGAGTATGTTATAAATTCAATTGAGGAGCTTCCATTGATTCTTGCTTAATAAAGATTTATGCTCATATATATTAAAAATTAATAGTGAATTTAGCTAAAAATTAATTAAACAACCAACAGTTGAGGGAATATTAAACTGTTGGTTGTAAATTTTTGTATAGAATCAACTAATAATACCTTCATTACTTTGTTATTAAGCTGTAAAATTAAACCATAAAGTAAATAGGAGTGATGATTGTGGTGACATTAGGTAGTAAAATATCGAGCTTAAGAAAGGCTAAGGGAATAAAGCAGGAGGAGCTAGCAGAGAGATTAGGGGTTTCACCTCAGGCTGTATCTAAATGGGAAAATGATATTTCATGCCCAGATATAATGCTTTTGCCAAGGCTCGCAGATATCTTCGGTGTAACAGTGGATGAGCTTCTTTCCAGGGAAGAAAAGAAGCAAACACAAATAATTCCTGAGGAAAAAAGGAAGAATATCGATGATATGATGTTTAGAATATATGTAAATTCTTCTGATGGAGATAAGGTAAAGATTACACTTCCTATGCCCTTGATAAAAATGGGATTAGAAATGGGAATGGCGATGCCTCAGGTTTCAGGAAATGATGCACTTAAGGGAATAGATTTCACTCAGCTTATTTCTATGGTAGAAAAGGGCGTAATAGGTAAGCTGGTAGAGGTGGAAACCTCTGATGGGGATATTGTAGAGATTGTGGTGGAATAGCCATGAGAATATATGTAAAAACTCCTGGCAGCAGGACAATAAATATAGCTCTGCCCTCAAGGCTGATATTGAATAACCTGACAGCTACTATAGGTACAAAACAAATTAATAAATATTTAGGGGAAAGCACACAAAAAGAGGTAGCTCTTTCTTCTAATGAAGCTAGGAGGCTTATAAAGCTTATTCACCAGCTAAAGAAAAAGTATCCCGATTGGTATGTTGTAGATATAGAAAGTGCTGATGGAGAAATAGTTAAGATAAAGCTATAAAAAAGTATATACAATAGTAATATTAGCTTATGAGACGATATTATCACTTACGATGATGTCGTCTTTTAATTATTAACTGTATATGTATTAATAGTTTATCTATTTATTTTTTGTAATATTATTCAATATGATTCATCAGAAATTCATAGCGATTTGTTATAATTTAAGTTGAAATGAAATTAATTCATTAAAATACAGTTATTTAAATATAAAATTATATATATGAATTAAGTAAGAGGGAGACTTTATGACTAAGGTGCTATTTTTAGAGGACGAGCCTACTATTTTAGAGGTTTTAACTGAATATATGAAGATGAAGGACTATACTGTGATACCAGCTAGCGATGGGGAAGAGGCACTGAGATTGCTGGAAGCACAGGAATTTGATATAGCAGTATTAGATATCATGGTGCCTGGTGTCAGTGGGTTAGAGGTGCTTCAATATATTAAAGAAACACGGGGAGATTTGGCAACTATTATGCTCACGGCTCTGGAGGATGAAAAGACTCAGTTAAAGGCCTTTAATCTCTTTGCTGATGATTATGTGATTAAGCCTGTATCTCCAATCATCCTTTTAAAGAGGATGGAAACGATATTAAGAAGAGTAAAATGGCAGGAGCAAAATAAAAAAATAGAAGAGGGCTTATCTATTCATGAGGAAGCATATCAAGCTTTTTATGATGGTGTTCCTTTAGAGCTTACCTTAAGTGAATTTTTACTGCTGCAGGCTTTAGCAAAAGAGCCTAATAGAGCTTTTACTAGAGAACAATTGATTCTTAGAATTTTCAATGAGGATTACATAGGAAACGACCGGATTATTGACGCTCATGTGAAGAATTTAAGGAAGAAGCTCCCTAAAAACTATATAAAAACTGTAATCGGAATAGGTTATCAGTTTAATAAGGAGGCTTAGATAAGTTGGGATTAAACAAAAAAACATTTTTCTACAGCATGGTAATTTCACTTATTATGGTTGCCTTAGTTGTAGGATACTTTGCACTTATGCTTCCTTCTTTATATGTTGACCACATGGAAAAAAGCAATTATGAATCTATTATAGAAATGCATAAGGGATATATGAAAGATAGAAGCTATGATAATCTGTCAGTGAAAAATCCAACTGGTTCCTTAACCTTAGAGATACCAGATCAGGGGGATACTCTTTATATAACTGGGAAGTTCTTTAAAAGTGATATATTTATTAAGGATGAGGAATTAAGAGAAGTAGTAGATGAAATTAGATACTATTTATCTGATTATGAAAGATTTGATGAGTTCACAGAGGAGACCATTGATTTTTCCTTGATAAAGAATAGGTTGTTCCCTGAGGATATATTGAAAAATGACTATCCTTTAGAATTTCACTTTAATATTAAGGATGTTCAGGAAACCTTTAAGGAAGGCAGTTCAAAAGTACACAGGGTATCTGATTCGCTGATGGTATTTGAAACAAGTATTAAGGATGATAGCAATAACTATACTACCTATATTGCAATGGGAAAAATAGAGGATTCTTTTATAATGTCTTTCCTCCCAATTATGACCCCAAAAATTGACGAGATAAGGCCTGTAATATTAGGGAGCTTGCCCATGATAGCAGCAGTAGTGTTTTTATTAGTGCTTATTTTTTCTAGGGTGTTCTCTAAGGGGATAGTAAATCCTATTATTGACCTAGCTATCTACGCAGATTCCATAAGGGAAGTGAAAAATTTAGAAATAGATCCATTAAAAATAGAAGGGGAGGATGAAATAGCTCAGCTGGGAAGAAATCTTAATGAGCTTTATGAAAGACTCAGGGAAAATTACAAGGAGCTAGAAAGCAATAATAGGGCGTTATCAGAAGAGAATAAAAGGCAGGAGGTATTACTCCGGGCTTCTTCTCATCAATTAAAAACGCCAATAACAGCAGCATTGCTCCTGATAGATGGAATGATAAATGATATAGGGAAATATAAAAATACAAAGGAATATCTGCCTAAGGTTAAGGAGCAGCTGCAATCTATGAGGAAGATTGTTGATGATATTTTATATTTGAATCACCAGGCTGATAACCTTAATATAGAGGCTGTTGATCTAGAAGAGCTGCTTCGGCAATCCTTAGAAAGCTATGATATTCAGATCAAGGATAAGAGATTATCCGTAAGGCTTCAGGGAGCTATGGCACATATACAAACTGATAGAGAGATGCTTAAAAAGATAGTAGACAATTTATTATGTAATGCCATTTCATATACACCGCCAGGAGAAACTATTGAAATAATCATTAAAGAAAAGCATATATACTTGAGAAATTATGGAGCATATATTGAAGAAGAGCTCCTCCAGCATATATATGAACCCTTTGTTAGAGGTAACAGCAGGGAAAAAGGACATGGCTTGGGACTTTACATAGCTTCATATTATGGAAAGCTCTTAGGCTGTAATATTAAAATTGATAATTTTAATAGAGGTATACAGGCAGAACTTATTTTCAATTAGGCATAGTTTAAGAGAAGCTTTTTGAATCTTTTGTAGGTTCACAGAGCTTCTTTTTATTCACATATTATGTGCATTGAAGCTTCATAGGAAATTCATGTTAAATTGGTATAATTTATTTAATGAGAGAGGGAGTGATATATAGATGCTACTTACAATTAAAAATATAGAGGTTAGCTACGGAAAGCAAATAGCACTTAAGATTGATGAGCCTATTGTTTTTAAAGAAGGAGATAGGATTGGTATAATAGGCTCTAACGGAGCAGGAAAAACAACCTTGGTTAAATCCATACTGGGTCTTACTGACTATAGGGGGAGTATAAGTACAAAGCTTAAACCGGAAGAAATGGCAGCTCATATGCAGCATAATAATTATGTAAATACTATGTCTGTTAAATATATTATGGAAACAATATTAGATACAAGGATAAAAAAGAATAAAAGGCTTCAGGAGCTTATAACCTTTTTTGATTTTGAAGCTTCCTTAAAGAAGAAATATTCATCTCTTTCAGGAGGGCAGAAGCAGAGACTTACTATTATCATGGTTATGCTACAGGAGGCACCTTTAACTTTTTTTGATGAGGTAACCTCAGGACTTGATTTTGAAACTCGTCAGAAGCTTATGGATAAGCTAGTACAGTGGTATAGTAATAAAAAAACTACGCTCTGTGTGGTATCACATTATTATGATGAATTAGAGCAGCTTGCGGATAAAATTCTCTTGTTAGATGAAGGCAGAATAATTGCCTTTGGAGAAAAAGAGGAGCTATTTAAGAAGTATTGTGGAAATGCAATTATTACGGTAGATAATAACGGAAGTAATCAAGAGCTTATGTCTATGTTTCCGAAATTGGAGGCACCAGGGCATTTAATTGCCCTATCCTGCAAAAATAAAGATGTGGAAGAGAGAATTACTTCTATTCTAATAAATAATAATATTAACTTTAAGAGAAGCAACAGCGACATAGAGATTATGTCAATTAATGCAAAATCAAGCTATTATAAAAATCTACAGGAAGGAAAAGAATTATATGAAAACTAGAGGCACAACCTTAAATCTTATTTTATATGAAATAAGGAATGTTATAGGAAATCCTTTCATACCTATATTCGGGATAGCATTTCCTGTTGTGATGTCCTTTGTAATAACAAGAGGGTTCGCCTCACAGGTACCAGAAAATATGATAAAGCAGGCTAATACAGGGGTATTTATTACCTTGAGTCTGGTTATACCGATGGCTATAATATTCCTAGGCTATGCTGCAATGTATTCTCAAGAAATAGAAAATCAGATTTCCCTTCGTATGAGATTATTTGGAATTAGTGAGAAAAGCTTAATAATAGCCAAAGTAATTGCACAAAATATTATTGTGACAATATCCATTGTTATTTATAGTGTTTTTGGCTTTTTAGTTCTAGATATTCAAATTCCAAGATTAAGCTCTGCTCTAATATTGATTCTATGCTTATATCTTTTAGGAGTTATATTCTTTATATTTGCCCATGGCATTTCCACAATCTTTAAAAAGTTTGGTCCAACCTATTTCGTGACAATGGTTTTATACTTTGGAATTATGGTGCTTTGTGGTATGATGGGAGTTTCAACAGAAAATCTACCTAAGGCTTTAAAGGCTGTGGCCAGTACCCTTCCTATGAGCTATGTAAGCAGTGACTTCATAGATTTCTGGCAGAAGGGAAGCTATAACTTTGTGCCACTGATTCAATCCTTTATATTCTTAGGAGCTATCTCCTGTATAATTTTAATATTATCTCTTTATAAGGATAGAAGAGTTGTTAAGTGATTACTTTTATTTTTAGCTTATACTTAAAGCTTATATAAATAAAAGGGCTTTCATCTAAGTTTTTTTAATAACCAATAGATGAAGCCCTTAATTATTTATTTCTCAAAAAAGTTTTCTCCGTCGTCTAGGGCAACCTTTTCTTCTTCTTGATCATAGGTTCCGGTATACATTACTTCTCCATCCTGTGACACAAAAAACTCTGTAAGAAGAGATTGGTGAGTAGCCATTCCTTGTTCATCCTCCACAAGCCATGACCAGCGGCCATAATAAAATGGCTCTTCATCTATCATAACCTCTCCAACTATAGAGAAGCTGTAGGTAAAGCCGGTTTCAGGATCTTCTGTTCCTAGCTTTTCATGTAAAACCTCTGTTATTTCCTCCTCTGTAAGAGCTGTAGCCTCATTGTTCTTTGAGGTATCCTCTTGTTGGAAGTTCTGCTCAGGACCAGGATTTACATCTTCATTCACAGCACAGCCACCTAAAACAAATATAGATGCTGAGATAATTAGTGCTGTAGTTAATTTATTCATTGCATTACTTCCTTTCTGGGTACATGTGTATATAATATATACGATGAAAAAAAGCCTAAGTATTATTATAAGTATATGTTAATTATATGCTTAGATATTTTGTCGATTAATAGTTCATTTTATTATTATTCCTATAGCTTATTTTTATCAATATAACCTTTAGCTATATTAAGTAGTTTATTTTTATTATTAAGCTCCGGCTTTTCTAATACCCTTTCCAGTAGATAATTTAATATATCACCAATATGTCTTCCTGGCTTTAGAAGGAAGGTATTCATAATATCCTCCCCTGTAACCTCAAGATCCTTTATATATAAAGGGTTACCATTTTTAATAATAGCTTCTGTCCTCTTTTTAAGCTTTTCCACCTTATCTAAGTCATGAGGAGGGGCACTGGCAAGAATGTCGGCTTTTTGAAGAGAAAAAAGAAGAGGCATATTTTCTCTACCTATATCTCCAATAACTTTTTTCCAGGTTGAGTCCTTAGGGGAACTAAAAACCATCATATGATGAGATACAAGCTTTTTAACCATGGCTATGGTTTCATTATCATAGGTAAGTCTTCTTAATAGCCTCTCTGAAACTTCAACCCCTGCCTTTTCATGGCCGTAAAAGTGTCCTTTGCCCTTTTTATCAATGGTAAAGGTTTCAGGCTTAGCTATGTCATGAAGGAGGGCTGCAAGTCTAAGGGTCAGGTTCTTAGGGGCATTATCTATCACTGAAAGGGTGTGGATAAACACATCCTTATCATGATGAGGATTCCTTTGGTCAAGGCCTACCATGGCTTGAGCCTCTGGAAGTATATACTTTAAAAGCCCCGTGCTTTCTAGGAGTAAAAAGCCCTTAGAGGGTTTGTCAGAAAGAAGTATTTTATTGAGCTCCTCTCTTATTCTTTCTCTGCTGATATTTTTAATAAGACTACTATTTTTCTTTATTGAGTCATAGGTTTCTTCACTTAAGGAAAAGCCCAGCTGACAGCTAAAACGAACGGCCCTTAAAAGTCTTAAGGCATCTTCTGTAAAACGTACATCCGGATTACCTACGGTACGTATAATACCTTCTTTGATATCCGAGAGACCATTGTGGTAGTCCTTTAATCCATCCTTATGGTTATAAGCTAGCGCATTTATTGTAAAATCTCTTCTAGCTAAATCCTCTTTTAAGGAAGAAACAAAGGTTACCTCTTCTGGGCGGCGATTGTTTAAGTATTCTCCATCGATTCTATAGGTGGTAACCTCGAAGGGCTCCTTATCTATAAGCACTGTAACAGTACCATGCTTGATTCCAGTAGGTATAGTTTTCTCAAAAGTCTTTTCTATAATCTCAGGAGGAGCACTAGTGGTTATATCCCAATCATTAGGCTTTTTTCCTAAAATACTGTCTCTTATACAGCCACCAACGGCATAGGCCTCAAAGCCTTTATCATATAAGGTATCTATTATGTAAGCTACATTTTTAGGTAGTGAGATAATCATAGTAATCACCTGGTATAATGCAACTAACCATTATACTCATCCTTTCTTAAATATTCTTTTACAATATAAAATCAACTTATTCATCTATTACTTATATTTTCCTTAAAAACCATTGTAAAAACAAGTAAAAGAATAGTAATCTATATATAATAGAAAATAATTATTGGATTATTAATATATTTGAAGTTTATATATTATTAAAGAGTATAGTAGATTATTATAAAAAGGAGGCTGGAGACAATGGCACTAGAACCAAAAAAGATAAATGAATTTCAAGTTAATGAGCATATAATAGGTTTTTACCTGGTAAAACAAGCAGATGTTAAGGTTGGATCTAATAGCAAAAAATATATGGACCTAATATTATCAGATAAAACAGGAGAAATAAACGGTAAGCTCTGGGATGTCAGTGAAGCTCATCAGGAGCAGGTAAAGGCTCAGGCCCTAGTGAAGGTAAAGGCTCTTGTAACCTCCTGGCAGGGAAGTAATCAGCTGAAGATAGAGATAATAAGACCTGTAGAGGAGAGAGATGAGGTGAATATTGAGGATTTTGTAGCCTCTGCACCTTACATGCCAGAGGAGATGTATAGAGAAATACTATTTTATATTGATGGTATGTATAATCAAGATATAAAAGCTCTTGTAAAAAGAGTCTTTGAAGGCTACAAGGATAAGCTTATGTACTATCCTGCTGCAAAAAAGAACCACCATGCCATAAGGTCTGGGCTTTTGTACCATATACTATCCATGCTTAAGCTAGGGGAAAAGATAGCTCAGCTCTATGATTTTCTCAACAGAGATCTCCTTTTCGGAGGAATAATACTTCACGACTTGGCAAAAATGGAGGAGATGGATTCCTCAGAACTAGGAATAGTAAATGACTATACCATAGAAGGGACGCTTCTAGGACATATTACCCAGGGAATAAAAAATCTACAGGTACTAGGTGAAGAGCTGGGAACCAATAAGGAAGTTCTGATGCTCCTCCAGCACATGGTCCTATCCCACCATTATGAGCCTGAATTCGGCAGCCCCGTAAGGCCCATGATACCTGAAGCGGAAATCCTACATTATATAGATATAATAGATGCCAGGATGTTCGATATGAGGAAGGTATTAGAGGATGTAGCACCAGGAGAGTTTTCTGAGAGGCTGTGGTCCTTGGAAAATAGGAGGCTTTATAAGAGAAAAGAGGTTTAATAGTAAATAGACTGGTAAAACAATAGAACTACATGGATAAGAAAAGTCTGCATGAAAATGCAGGCTTATTTTTTTATAAAACTTATGATATGAAAGTATATAAGTACTAGCTTTTTTATGCATACTTATGTATAATTATATCACAAATAGTCGAAAAATATATTATTTTAAAATAATATAGAAAAAACGGTCGATTGATACAGGGAAAAGGGTGATATTTATGAGGATAAGTAAGGATTTTATTATGAGAGAAATAGCAGGAGATAGGGTGATAGTACCTACTGGAAGTGCTGTTATGAATTTTAATGGTCTTATAATGGTAAATGAGGTTGGAGCATTTTTATGGGAAAAGCTTCAAGAAGAGACTAACTTAGAGCTGCTCACAAAAAATGTCCTTGAAGAATATGAAGTTGATGAGAATACAGCTAGGAATGATATAGAGGAGTTTATATCTAAGCTTCAGGAGGGTGGAATCCTTCAGTAATAACAAAAGGTGATGCTATGAAAAAATATAAAGGAAATATAAAGCTATTAATGAGGCAAATATCACTCTTGTTACTTGATGCTGCAGCTATTAATATAGCTACCTTTCTTGCATTATTTATTCGCTTCGACTTCAGAATCAGTGATATAGATCCAGTGTTTGTTAAGTCAGCAATAACCTACGCACCCATAAACACAGCTATCACAATAGGTGTGCTCGCTATTTTTAGACTTTACAGTAGTCTCTGGCAATATGCAGGAGCTACCGAGGCCACGTATATAATATGGTCCATGGCAGTATGCTCAGTAGCTCAGTGCATTGGTATGGTCCTTTTAAGACTGCCTGCACCTAGAAGCTTTTATATCCTTCAGTCAGCTTTTCTGGGCTGTTTTGTTATAATAAGCAGATTTTCTTATAGGTTTATCAGAAGCTTTAACCATAGAGGAAACCAGGGAAGATATAAAAAGAATGTTATGGTAGTGGGGGCCGGTGAGGCAGGAACACTAATAATTAATGAAATCAAGTCTAGTAGTCATTTGAATCTTCAGGTTTGCTGTGCAATAGATGATAGTAACGAAAAAATAGGACGTTATATTCATGGAATCAAGGTGGTAGGGAATAGAGAGGATATTCCTAGAGCTGCTCTGGAATATGATATTTCACAAATCATTATTGCTATGCCTTCTCAAGGAGCAGCTGAAATAAAAAATATTTTAGAAATATGTAATAAAACCGGTTGTGAGCTAAAGCTTCTACCTGGAATATACCAGCTAGTGAATAATGAGGTCAGTGTCAGCAGACTTAGAAAAGTGAAAATAGAGGATCTCCTAGGAAGAGAGCCTATCAATGTGGATATAGACAAAATAATCTCCTATGTTACAGGAAGAACAGTGCTGATAACTGGAGGGGGAGGGTCTATAGGTAGTGAGATCTGTAGACAAGTAGCAAGCCATAAGCCTAAAAGTCTTATCATATTAGATATTTATGAGAATAATGCTTATGATATCCAGCAGGAGCTTATTAAAAAATATCCTTCCTTAAGTCTCTTTACTATCATCGCCTCTGTAAGAGATAAAGACCGTATAGAGGATGTATTTAAGGAGTTTAAGCCCGACATAGTTTATCATGCTGCAGCTCATAAGCATGTACCTCTAATGGAGGACAGCCCATGCGAGGCCATAAAAAATAATGTTGGAGGAACTAAGACAGTACTAGAGCTTTCAGTTAAGTATAAAGTAAAGCGTTTTGTTTTAATATCTTCTGATAAGGCTGTAAATCCTACAAATGTTATGGGAGCATCAAAAAGAATCTGCGAGATGCTAGTACAGGTCTATAACAAGAGGGCTGAGGGAGAATTTGCAGCTGTGCGCTTTGGAAATGTATTAGGAAGCAACGGCAGTGTAATTCCCTTGTTTAAAAAGCAAATAGCCTCAGGAGGACCTGTAACGGTAACTCATCCTGAAATTATTAGGTTTTTTATGACAATACCAGAGGCAGTTTCCCTGGTCCTTCAGGCAGGGGCTTTTGCAGTGGGTGGGGAGATCTTTGTATTAGACATGGGCGAGCCTATAAAAATTGTTGATTTAGCTAATAATCTCATAAGGCTATCAGGCTATGTTCCTGATGAGGATATAAAAATAGAGTTTACAGGCCTTCGACCAGGAGAGAAGCTCTATGAAGAGCTGCTTATGGATGAGGAAGGGCTTAAGGAAACAGATAATAAGCTTATATTCATAGGAAGCCCCATAGAGATAGATGAGGAAGAGTTTATATCAAGGTTAGATATTCTTATAGAAGCAGCAGAAAAAAATTCTCGGGATATAAGAAGCTTGATAAAAAGGATTGTACCCACATATTCTACACATGAAAAAAAGAATTATTAAAGAAGAGCACAGGATAAAAAGATTATAAAGTAATTATTCTATTTTAAAGAGGTGAAGAAAATGTCCCTCATTTATGAAAGCTACAAAAAGCGGGAAATTAGACTTAGTATGTGGCAAGAGGTATATTTTTACATCAAGAGGTTTGTAGATTTTCTTGCTGCTCTTCTTGGGGTGATAATTTTGTCGCCTGTATTCCTTTTAATTATTATTGCTATAGAGCTTGAAGAACCAGGTAGTAATCCATTTTTTACTCAAAAAAGAGTAGGGAGAAATAAAACCTACTTTAAGATTTATAAGTTTCGTACCATGAAGGTAGAAACTCCACATAATATTCCTACTCATCTTTTAAAGCACTCAGAGATTTATATAACAAGAGTAGGGAGAGTTTTAAGGAAAACTAGCCTTGATGAGCTTCCTCAGCTTTTCAATGTTCTTCAGGGAAAGCTGGCTGTGGTTGGCCCTCGTCCTGCCCTTTGGAATCAATACGATCTTATTCAGGAGAGGGATAAATATGATGCTAATAGCTTAACTCCAGGTATAACTGGATGGGCTCAGATTCATGGAAGGGATGAGCTGACCATAAGGGAGAAGGCAGCCTTCGATGGATTTTATGCCAGTAATTATGGAATTGCTATCGATATAAAGATTTTATTATTAACTGTTTCCCATGTGATTTCTAGTGATGGAGTTGTAGAAGGTGGCACTGGAGAATTAGACAAATATTCAAAGAAGGTTAGTTAGTTTTTATGGAATAGTGGGGTGATGAGATGAAAATTTTAATTTTGACCAATCATTCCTATATGCTATATCAATTTAGACGTGAACTTATTGCTGAGCTTTTAAAGAATCATGAGGTTATACTCAGCATGCCCTTTGTAGGACATGAAGAGGACTTTGAAGAAATTGGCTGTAAGTGTATTAATACAGAAATTGACCGGCGAGGAATTAATCCTATAAAGGATTTTAGGCTTTTATATTACTACTATAAATTAATAAAAAAGGAAAGACCCCATATGGTTATCTCCTTTTCAATAAAACCTAACATATATGGTGGCATTGTATGTAGCATCCTTAAGGTGCCTTACTTTGCCAATGTACAGGGGTTAGGTACAGCTTTTGAAAAGAAGGGCTTAGAAGATATTGTTTCAATATTATATAAGTTAGCCTTCAGCAGGGTAAGTACTGCATTCTTTGAAAATACTGTGGATTCAGAGAAATTTATAAAAAGAAAGATTCTTTCAGAGGATAAGATAACTGTACTACCTGGTGCTGGGGTTAATCTTGACTATTATAAGTACTCTCCTTATCCCAAGGAGGAAGCAATACGCTTTTTATTTGTTGGGAGGATAATGAAGGAAAAGGGAGTAGATGAGCTCTTTGAAGCTGCCATAAAGCTTAAGGAAAAGTATAGAAACAGGATTATTTTTGATATCGTAGGCTTCTTTGAGGATGAGTACAAGGAGGTTATTGAGAAGCTAGAGAAGGCTGATGTTGTTAATTTTCATGGCTTCCAACAGGAGGTAAGGACTTATTATGCATCCTCTCACTGTGTTATACTTCCTTCCTATCATGAAGGGATGTCCAATGTACTCCTGGAGGCGGCAGCCAGCGGAAGGCCAATAATTACCAGCGATATTCCTGGCTGCAGAGAAGCCGTGGAAGAAGGGATTAATGGCTATCTCTGTGAAGCTAAAAACAGTAAAAGCCTATATGAAACCATTGAGGCCTTTATTAAATTAAATAAAGATAAGCATGCTGAAATGGGGATAAAAAGTCGAGAAAAGATGATCCGTGACTTTGATAAGAAGAGAGTTGTAAGCAGAACTCTTAAGGAGATATTTAGCTAGATTAGAAGTAGAGGATAAGGTATGTCTGGATATGTTTATATACTAGTATGGATTGCAGCCTGTTATCTAATAACAAATACTGTACGGCCTATACATAAAGAAAGAACCTGCGGAGCATGGGAATATAGATATGATTTTAAGTGGGCTCTAATTATATTTTTACCTATCGTAGTATGGTGCAGCCTTAGAACAAATTTTGGAGATACGGAAGCTTACAGAAAAAGCTTTTTGGAACTGCCTGGGGCTTTCTCGAGCTTATTCAGTTATGTTCCCACTATTGAGAAGGATAAAGGGTTCACAGCACTATCTATAATAATTAAATCGATAATAGGAAACAGCGATATTTTTTACTTTTTCATCATAGCTGCAATACAAGGACTGTGTTTAGTTATTGTATATAGAAAATACTCCTGTAACTATCTTATGAGTATATTTCTCTTCATAGCATCCACAGACTACTTATCCTGGATGTTCAATGGAATGAGACAGTTTTTAGCAGCAGCTTTGCTATTTACAGCCATTGGCCTTATTTTGAGTAAAAGATATACCTTAGCCATAATAGTAACTCTTTTAGTATCCACAATACATGGTTCTGCACTTTTGATGATACCAATGATTTTTATAGTTCAGGGTAAGGCCTGGAATAAGAAAACACTGCTGTTTATCTTAGGGGTAATCCTAGCAATTGTCTTTGTTGATCAATTTACAAATATCTTATCAGAGGCTATTGTGGACACTCAATACGATGATTTATTAACTAATGGTATCTGGGAAAATGATGATGGAACAAGTATGTTTAGAGTATTAGTATATGCGGTCCCTACACTTTTATCATTAGTAGGAAGAAGGATAATCTTAAAAGAGAATAATCATGTTATTAATCTATGTACTAATATGTCAATTCTATCTACGGGTCTTTACATTGTTTCCATGTTTACCAGTGGTATATATATAGGAAGATTACCAATTTATTTTTCATTATATAATTATATTCTTCTGCCCTGGGAGATAGAAAATATCTTTACAAAGAAATCAGCAGATATTATGTACTTATTAACTATTGCAGCTTATTTATTATTTTATTATTTGCAGATGCATATGGCGTGGAATTTAATTTAACAAGGAGAGAAGTGTTTTGATAAGAGTACTCCATGTGGTCACTTATATGGGACGTGGTGGTTTAGAAACGATGCTTATGAATTACTATAGGCATATAGATAGAGACAAGCTTCAATTTGATTTTTTAGTTCATAGAGACTTTGAAGCAGATTATGATGAAGAGATAAAAAAACTGGGTGGACGTATTTATCATTTGCCAAAATTAAATCCTTTCAGTACAAGCTACCTACATCAACTGGATAGCTTTTTTAAGGAGCATAAGGAGTATTCTATTGTGCATTCACATCTCGATTGCATGGCAGGAATACCTTTGAAATATGCGAAGAAAAATGGTGTTCCAATACGCATTGCTCATGCTCATAGCAGTAGCCAAACGAAAGATAGTAAGTATTGTTTGAAGCTTTTGTATAAAAAAAATATACCTAGGTATGCTACTGATCTTTTTGCTTGTTCCCAGTCTGCAGGTGAATGGATGTTTGGAAATAGAAGATTTACAGTGATGAATAATGCAATTGATTCTGAAAGATACAGTTATAATAAAAAAACTTCATTTGAAATGAGACGGTACTTTGATATTCCTCAAGATTCTTTAGTGGTTGGCCATGTTGGTAGATTTGCACCACCCAAAAATCATAGTTTTATAATAAAGGTTTTTTCCGATATCTCAAAACAAAAACCTAATGCAAGATTACTTTTGGTTGGTGAGGGGGAATTGAAAAATGAAATAATAGAAATGGTAACAGACTTAGGAATCCAAAATAAAGTCATTTTTACAGGAGTCAGATCTGATATCCCAGAGCTTATGCAAGCTATGGATGTATTTCTGTTCCCTTCAAATTATGAAGGACTCCCCGTAGCTATTATAGAGGCTCAGGCGTCTGGCTTACCATGCATAATTTCTGATAAAGTGCCAATTGAGTGTAAAAAGACCGAGTTAGTTCGCCAAGTAAGTTTATCAGAGGATATCTCTAAATGGGCGGAGGAGGTAATAGACTCCTCAAGATGTCCTCGCTATGATACTTCTGAATTTATAAGGGAATCTGGATTTGATATATGTGAAAGTTCAAAAGTAATGGAGCAGTTTTATCTACAAGCCTATTTAAAAGCTGCTGAAAGAGGTGTTCAGTATGGTTCCATTAACAGTATTCACGCCAACATATAACCGTGCACATACCTTGGTTCGCACTTACAAATCGCTATGCCTACAAAATTGTAAGGAATTTATATGGCTCATTATAGATGATGGTTCTACAGATAATACAAAAGAACTAGTTCATAGCTGGCAACTGCAGAACAGTGGGTTTGAGATTCTATACATATATAAAGAAAACGGAGGTATGCATACTGCACATAATACTGCCTATGAGAATATAACTACAGAATTGAATGTTTGTATTGATTCCGACGATTGTCTTGCTGAAGGTGCGGTAGAGAAAATATTAGATTTTTGGAATGAGCATAGAAGTGAGGAGTATGCAGGAATCATAGGATTAGATGCTGACTTTTCTGGAAAAATCATTGGGAAAGGCTTTCCAAGTGAAATGAAGGAAACAACATTATCAGGATACTATGCTTCTGGAGGTAAGGGAGATAAAAAGTTGGTCTATAGGACAGATGTTATTAAAAGCTATCCGCCTTATCCTGTTTTTTATGGAGAAAAGTATATAGCATTGGCTTATAAATATACATTAATTGATCAGGATTATAAACTGGCAGTTTTAGATTCGGTAATTTGTAACGTTGAATACCAGGATAGTGGTTCCAGTGCAACTATGTGGAAGCAATACCTAAATAATCCAAAGGGATTTGCTTTTTGGAGAAAGGTATGTATGGAATATCCTATGTCAAGAAAGAGGCTTTTTGTTGATTGTGTGCATTATGTGTCCAGCAGCATATTTGCAGGAAAAAAACATTTTATTTCCGAGTCACCTCAGAAGTGTCTATCTATACTTGCAGTACCTATTGGTGCTGTTTTGACTCTATACATAAAGATTAAAGCTAATAATTCTAGTGAAAGGTTTTTATAATGGATAATAAAAACATAAGTTTTAAACATAAATATACTGCTGATTTTTATAGAATGACCGGTATAAAAGACAGAAATTTAGTACAAAATATTTTTTTCTTTTTAAAGTCCCACAATCTTAGATTTATGTATTATTACAGAAAGTATCAAAGTTCCAAGCGTTTAATATTTAGATTGATTTTATTTTTTTATTCTCGAAAGTACGGATTAGAAATTTCTCCTAATGCAAACATTGATGATGGGTTATATTTGGGACATCCCTACAACATAACTGTTGCTGAGGGCGTAGAGATTGGTAAAAATGTAAATATTCATAAAGGTGTAACTATAGGATTGGAGTCAAGAGGAAAAAGAAATGGCGTACCAAGGATAGGTAATAATGTTTACGTAGGAATTAATTCTACTATTGCTGGTAAGGTTAGAATTGGAAATGATGTAATGATAGCTCCAAATACATTTATAAATTTTGATGTACCATCACATTCAGTTGTTATTGGTAATCCTGCTATTATCCATTCAAAGTCATTTGCCACAGAAAGTTATGTGAATTTTTGTGTATGATTATGAATGATATTTATAGGGGGGGATTATGAAAAAGGTTCTATTTTTAATACATGATCTTGGACAGGGCGGTGCTGAAAAGGTATTGGTAAACCTGGTCAATAATATGGACACAGATAAATTTGATATTACTGTGATGACGTTATTTGACGTTGGGGTAAATAGGAAATTTCTAAATAATAGAATAAAGTATAGAACTGTGTTTGGAAAAATGTTGCCTGGTAATTCACATATGATGAAGCTGAGGTCTCCTCGTTACTTGCACAAGACATTTATTAAGGAGCGTTATGATATTGAAGTAGCATATTTGGAGGGACCTTCTGCTCGTATCATTAGTGGCTGCTCTGACCCTAATACCAAGTTGGTGTGCTGGATTCATTGTACAATAGGATCACCTAAAGCATTGGCAAGTTCATTTAGGAGTATGAGAGAGGCAGAGAAGTGTTATAAAAATTTTGATACTATTGCATTTGTTTCAGATGGAATTAGAGAATCATTCTTAAAACAGTTGCCAGATATCAAAAAAACAATTGTTTTGTATAATACTAATAACACAAATGAAATTCTTTATTTGAAAGATGAGCCTGTTGAAGATGGGGTTTTTTACAAAAATGAGATTCGTATTTGTGGTGTTGGCAAGTTGGTTCCACTAAAAGGTTTTGATAAACTTGCGCATATTCATAAGCGATTACGTGACGAGGGTTATCCGATCCACACGTATATAATGGGAATGGGCCCAGAACGTGAAAAATTAGAATCATATATTTATAAGTATCATTTAGAGGATAACTTAACACTCCTTGGCTATCAAACCAACCCATATAAGTTTGTTTCACGATGTGATTTATTTGTATGTTCATCTTTTGCTGAGGGATTTTCTACAGCTACCACTGAATCATTAATTGTAGGAACTCCTGTGATGACTACACCTGTATCTGGAATGAAGGAGATGCTTGGAGACAGCAATGAGTATGGAGTAATTGTAGATAATTATGATGAGGCATTATATATGGGAATCAAGAATCTTCTGGATAACCCTGAGTTATTGAAACATTATAAAGGGAAAGCAGAAGAGCGAGGGAAGGATTTTTGTACGCAGAGAACCGTCAAAGCAGTTGAGGATATGCTTACATCCTTATAAAGGTATATTATGATATTGCAAATACTCAATATATTAAGTTTAACAATGAACTTAATTGAAGCTGGGTGGTGGTTGTTGAGCATATTTTAGATAATTGTGTAGTTGTAGGAGTTGCAGCACGTATTGTAAAGAAAAAATTATAGGGTGGAAATTGTAATATGAATGATATGATAAGCGTTATTGTCCCTGCTTACAACATTGAGGGGTATATAGGCAGAGCATTGGAAAGTATTCTTGCACAATCATATTCCAATATAGAAATAATTGTAGTAGATGATGGTTCTACTGATAGTACAGCTGAGGTAATAGATAAATATGAAAAACAATATCCTGAAAAGGTCAGAGCTATTCATATTGCAAATGATGGCGTTACAAATGCTAGGTTGACAGGAATTGCAGAGGCAAAAGGGGAATGGGTTGGCTTTGTTGATGGTGATGATGAAATTGAGCCGGATATGTATGAATTTTTATTAAAGAATGCAATTACTTATGGAGCTGATATTTCTCATTGTGGATATCAAATGATATTTTCTGATGGACGTATTAATTATTTTTATAATACTGGTAACCTTGTAAAACAGGATAAGGAAACAGCGCTTAAGGATCTTTTGGACGGTTGTTTTGTTGAACCTGGACTTTGTAATAAGCTCTTTAATAAAAGCTTGTTCAAAAGATTGTTTCAAGATGAATTAATGGACAGATCAATCAGGATTAATGAAGATTTATTGATGAATTTTTATTTGTTTTCTTCAGCCAATAAGTCTGTTTTTGAAGATAAATGTAAGTATCATTATATAGTTCGAGAATCTTCTGCTTCCAGGGAGAAGTTAAAAGGACATAAGATTTATGATCCTATAAGAGTTAAGGAAATAATTCTTGAACAATGTGATGAGAATATTGTTTCTTATGCACAAAAAGCTTTTGTTACAACCTGTGTGTACGGATATTGTAATTTGGTTGTAAATGGGGACGAGGAATATTTAGATGCAAAACAGAAAATACGAGGACTTATTATACAGCATTTTCAATGGTGTAGTAAGTTACCGAAGCGAACTAAGTTACTTGCTGAATTGATTGTAAAGGCACCTTGGCTTTTTCAGTTCGTATATAAGATTTATGTACATTGCCTGCAAAAAACGAAATATGAATAAAAACAAGAGGGAAGAGTAATTTTAATATGAAAAAAGTATTATATATGCATACAGGAAGTGGAAATCACGGCTGTGAAGCAATTGTGCGTTCAACATCAAATCTTTTGGGAGGGCCAAAAGAAATTAAATTATGGTCTTTAGCTAAGGTAGAGGAAGTTAAGTACGGAATTGTTGACGTAGTTGAAGATATTATAGAATCTGAAGAAATTAAGAAATATAGTGTGCCATATTATGAAGCATTGATAAGAAGAAGATTATTTCGTGATTCTGACGCTAATATGGAAGTGTTTATTAAACAACTGTTTAAGGACAGTATTGCATTTTCAATTGGTGGAGATAACTACTGCTATAAATGGTCGGCTGACCAAGCGATTAAACTTAATAAGTTAATAAGAAAACACTGCAAAAAATCGGTTTTGTGGGGATGTTCTATAGACCCAGAAGCAATTACATCAGAGATGGCAGATGATCTCTCCAAATTTGATCTCATTACTGCAAGAGAGTCTATCACATATAATTGTCTCAAAGCAATTAACCCAAATACTGTTCAAGTTGCAGATTCAGCGTTCTTACTAGAAGAAGTAAAGCAACCTTTGCCTGATGGGCTTTCTAGGGATAACACTGTAGGTATCAATATTAGTCCGTTAATTATGAAGTATGGTACAGATAGTAATATGATTTTAAAGAATTACGAAGAGATGATTGGATATATTTTAGATAATACAGATATGAATATATGTCTTATTCCTCATGTTGTTTGGGAACACAATAATGACTTAGTGCCAATAAGATATCTATATGAAAAGTTTGAGTCCTCTAATCGAATTGGTATGATTAAGGATGGAAATTGTATGGAACTGAAAGGATATATTTCTCAATGTAGATTCTTCATTGGAGCACGTACACATGCTACAATTGCTGCTTATTCATCATACATTCCTACTTTGGTTGTTGGATATTCGGTGAAATCAAGGGGAATTGCACAGGATTTATTTGGAACATATGAAAATTATGTGTTGCCAGTACAAGCTTTGAAATCAGAGTCTGACTTAAAGAATCAATTTATTTGGCTTATGAAACATGAAGAAGAACAGAAAGAAAAGCTCAGGCGAACGATTCCAGATTATATTGAGTTGGCAAAAAAAGCAAGAAATCTTATAGAACAATTTGAGATATAATTTTGAAAGAGAGTATAAAATGTCAAGAGTTAAAAATACAAGCAAAAATTTTATTTTTTCAGTAATCAGCACACTCTTATCATCCGTACTTGGATTTGTTTCAAGAACTGTTTTTATTCGAGTGATAGGTATCACATATTTAGGTGCTAATAGCCTTTTTACTAATATTATTTCTATGCTTTCCTTGACAGAATTAGGTATTGGCTCAGCAATCTCCTTCAACTTATATAAACCTTTGGCAAATAATGATATTCAGGCTATAAAGTCATTAATGTCTTTATATAAAAGAGCTTACCGGTATATCGCTGCAATAATTTCAGTTTTAGGATTGAGCCTCGTTCCATTTCTTAATTATTTGATTAAAGACAGTGGCAATATGGAACATACCACGTTTATATATCTTGTTTTTCTATATAATACAGTAATTTCGTATCTATTTTCTTATAAAATTACTCTTTTATCTGCAGACCAAAAATCTTATTTAATGACTAATGTCAATATGATTATCAGTGTAGGAACTGTTGGTATCCAATTACTAGTTCTTGTAATATTCAAAAATTATTTTGTCTATTTAATAGTAGGAGCAGTGATTGGTACAGTTCAATGGTTCTTTATTAATCAGTATATTTATAGTAGATATCCATATTTGAAGGATAAGGATGCACAACCACTGAATGCTGATGAAAAGAGGACTATATCCACAAATGTTAAGGCGATGATGTTTCATAAATTAGGAGAGCTTTGTATTAATCAAACTGATAATATTATTATCTCCTCCTTTATAAGCATTGTGGCAGTGGGACTATATAACAATTATTATATGATTATAAATATAATAAATAAATTTGCGTTATCTTTTTTCAATGCAGCAACAGCTAGCTTGGGAAATCTAATTGCAACAGAGTCCTATGAAAGGAGATACGAAGTATTTAAAAAATACAATTTTCTGGGGTTTTGGATTTTTGGTTGGACTGGAATTTGTTTATATGTTTTGTTGAACCCTTTTATTGAAATTTGGCTTGGCAGTAAATTTTTGATTGATAGCCTTACATTATCATTGGTTATGATTAATTATTATTTAGTAGGTATGAGAGTAACAATTGGTAATGTTAAGATGGCAGCTGGTTTGTATAAGCAAGATCAGTGGGCTCCATTAGTGCAGGCAATAATAAATTTAGTTGTCTCTATCATTGGGGCTATATATTTAGGGTTGCCAGGAGTATTTTTAGGAACGGTAGTGAGCAGTATTAGTATTCCATGTTGGTATCGACCAATTATTGTCTATAAATATGCCTTCCATAAATCTGCAAAAGAATATTTTATGACTTATTTTAAATATATATGTATAGTTGCATTTAATCTTTTAGTCGTTATTGGTATAAATTATTTTGCTTTAGCACAGATAAACTTAAGTATTTATTTATCCTTTTTATTACAGTGTATAGTGTGTGCAATAGTGCCTAATGTAATTATTATTTTTTTATTTCATAATACTGAAGAATTTCGATATCTTATGAAATTGGCGAATAAGTTTATAAGGAGATATTAATGAAAAAGCAACCATTGGTAACAATCATTACCCCGTGCTGCAATGGAGAAGATTTTTTGAATCAATACTTTGAGTCTATTTTAGCTCAGACATATAAAAATATTGAATTGATTTTTGTTAATGATGGATCTATAGATAATACTGAATTAATTGCTAAGTCCTATGGCACTGAGTTTGAGAAAAGGGATATACGATATGTTTATTTGCATCAAAAAAAAGGCGGACAAGCAAAAGCAATGAATACTGGATTGAAAGAGATGAAGGGGGAATATCTTGTTTGGCCGGATTCAGATGACCTGCTATCCTGCGATAGTATAGAAAAAAGAGTTAGATTTTTAGAGGAACATCCTCAATACTCTTTTGTAAGAAGTAATGGAGATTTCTTTGATTTTCAGACAAAAGAGAAGCTTCATCGTATTTCAAATCTGGATAATCGCTTCCATGAGGATATATTTCTTGATCTGATTTTAGAAGAGACTTATTGCTGCTGTGGGTGCTATATGATTCGAAGCAATATTCTAAAAAAATTTTATCCAGACCTGACTATTTATGAATCTCCTGCTGGTCAAAACTGGCAATTATTGATTCCAATAGCAGGTAAATATTTGTGTGGTTTTATTGATGAAGATTTGTATCATATCGCCGTAAGAAGTAATAGTCATTCAAGGCAACAACGTACACTAGATGAAACTGTTGATAGATTATTTGAATTAAAAAAGGTTTTAAATATAGGAATACAATTATCTGGGCGTAATGATAGGGATTATGATGATATTGTTAATATTAAGTATTTGAAAATATTATTCAGATGCTATATGAAGGCAGATGACCTAGAACAAGGGGAATTATACTATAGGAAACTTCGCAAGGCAAATGCGGTTGAGAATCAGGATTATAGATTATATTTGAAAAAGATGCATCCGATGGTTTATTCGGCATACAATATGTCGAATTTATTTAATCGTATTATACACAAGCTTTGCCGAATTACAGCGAGAGCACTGTATAAGGAAGGATAAATCAATGTTGGTGAAAGCTACGGAATGTACTGGTTGTGGAGGTTGCGCAGCCGCATGTCCGAAACAATGCATAACTATGAAAATTGATGCTGAAGGATTTCGATATCCTATAATAAATCAGGAAAGTTGTATTCAATGTAAAATTTGTGAGAAGACATGCTCTGTTCTGCATGTCAATGAGGTTTCATCATGTACAGAGGCGTTTGCAGTTCATAATAAAGACAATGAAGTACGAAGGGAAAGCTCTTCAGGAGGAGTGTTTTCTGAGCTCGCAAAGTATGTTATTGAAAAGAGAGGATATGTTTGTGGAGCTATTTATGACGAAAACTTTGAAGTAAGACATACTATTAGTAATTCAATTGATCAATTAGCTTTTTTACGTGGAGCAAAATACGCTCAAAGCATAGCAGAGCCTTGCTATAAGACCATTAAAAACCTGTTGATTAAAGGAAATCCAGTTTTATTTGTTGGTACACCCTGTCAGGTAGCTGGGCTACAGAGATATCTAAAAAGAGATTATTCTAATTTGATTTTAGTTGATATGATATGTCATGGGGTTCCTTCTCCATTAATATGGAAAATGTATCTAAAAGAGAGAAGAAGAAAAGACGCTGGGGGAGCGTTGATTAATTCAGTGAATTTGAGAAGTAAGATATCGGGTTGGAGTAAGTATTCCTATTCAGTTGTTATAAGATACGAAAATGGTGTAAGTTATACTGAAAAGCAGAGCAACGATATATTTATGCAAGGTTTTGTAAATAACCTATATATTAGACCTTCCTGTGAAAAGTGTAAGTTTAAAGGAATTGAAAGAAGTAGTGATTTCACATTAGGAGATTATTGGGGGATATGGGATCAGTATCCCGAATTTGATGATAATCATGGAACCTCGTTGGTATTTATTCATTCTGAAAAAGGATATAATCTGTGGAAAGAAATCCGAGATAGATTTAAGTATTTAAGGATAGATTCTGAGCAAGCGGTGGCTATGAATAAAAGTATGTTAGAAGGCTCGGTTCCCCATAGTCGAAGAGAAGAGTTCTTTGAATATATAAGTTCATGTAACGATTTATGTGAATTAATCAGTAGAATGCTTTCAAGTCAGCATCTTGAGAAAGGGAGCATCTTGAGAAAACTTCTTAATAGATTCATAAAGTGTTTTATAAGATTATTGAAGTAATACTTTTAGTTATTAAATTAAATATTAATTTTACTGAGGAAAAAGGATGAAAAATATTATATCAGTTATCGTACCTATATACAATGTACAGCTTTATTTACCACAGTGTCTAGATAGTATTTTACAACAAACCTATAGAAACTTGGAGGTCATTCTTATTGATGATGGTTCCACTGATCAATCTGGTATAATATGCGATACATACTCCAAGAAAGACAATAGAATTACAGTGATTCATCAGCATAATGGTGGTGCAGCCAGTGCAAAGAATACAGGCCTAAGCGTTGCTACAGGTGAGTATCTTGCATTTGTTGATAGTGATGATTTCCTTGAATTAGACGCCTATGAATACATGATAGATCAACTGAAATCGAAGGGTGCAGATATTATTCAGTGCAGTTTTTCCAAAGTTTATTTAGATGGCGTGGAGAACCAGATTAAACTGAATCAGTTATGTGAATTTGATACAGAAGCTTATCTATCAAGATATACCATAGACTGGACGTGCGGGTTATTATGGGATAAGTTATATCGTAGAGATTTGTTCAAGAATGTTTTTTTTGAGGAAGGTCATAAAATCGATGATGAATTTTTTACTTATCAAGGAGTAATGAATGCTAAAAAAATTATTCATTCTCCTCATATTGTATATAATTACCGTCAGAGAAAATCTAGTGTAATGACTTCAGTAGATTCTAAAAATCAGATTGTCCTTGATAAATTAAATTATCTTAATCAACGTCGAAAAAAAGTTTCAGTTAAATTTCCTGCGCTTAAGGAAAAGTTTGATTATCACTTTCTTGATATGCTTCTTATACTGTCCCAAGATACTTCTGCTTCATATGAGAGTTTGTCAGTTACAAAGAGATTATTGAAGGAGTATTTTCACGAAGGAGAAAGCTGCAGGATGAAGCTAGGAATGAGGTATCAATTATTTCTGTTACAGTATGGTAGTATTAATAAACGATTAAGAAAAAAGCAAGAGATTAGTAGCACAAATAATCTAAAAAGATATTATGAGTAGGGAACAAAGATGAAAGAAAGCGTAAAGATATTCTTGCAAATTATCCGGGTGATATTTATATTACCAGGAGTTAATTGGTCAGATGATAGATTTCAAAAGGATTTATTGCGGTGGAAGTCGCTTCTCAAGGTTAATGATAAAGATTGGATTGCTTTAGCGAAGATTTTATGGGAAAAGCAAGAGTATCGTAATTTGTTTATCTATAGAAATCGGTCCAGGCTAATTTATCGTACTTGGATAGGGATTGTTTATTCACCTGTGAATACATTGTTTATACAGTCAAAGGAAATCGGCGGAGGTCTGTTTATTCAGCATGGCTTCAGCACGATGATTGCAGCGGAATCTATTGGAGAAAACTGCTGGATAAATCAGCAGGTAACGATTGGTTATAGCGGACATGGGAGAGCTCCGATTATAGGTGATGATGTGATGATTACTTGCGGAGCGAAGGTGCTTGGAAGCATTACTGTTGGCGATAATGCAGTTATTGGTGCAAATGCTGTAGTTATTAAAGATGTAGAGGACGGAGCAGTTATGGGGGGAATACCAGCACGTAGCCTTAAATAATAGACCAATTATTGGCTATAGTTATTTAATATTTTCAAAGGGAGATAATTTATGAGTAGTAAAGTATGCGTAATAATACCTGTATATAACGCAGAAAAAACTATTGAAAGATGTGTTGATTCAATTATATATGGTAAAAATAGAGATGTTGATGTGATACTTGTAGATGATTACTCTGCAGATAATAGCTGGACTATTTGCAAGGAGCTGTCTAAACGTCATATGAATGTGAGATGCATTCAAAATGTTGAAAATAGAGGAGTTTCATATACAAGAAATCAGGGGTTAAGGCTAGCTGAAAGTGAGTATATTTTATTTGTTGATAGTGATGATTGGGTTTCAGAGAATTACGTTAATATGTTATTAGATATGGCTACAAGTAATCCAGACGCCTTGGTTATTTGTGGACATCATTTTATTAATGAAATGGAGCGTTTTCGCAGAGACTATGTGTGGAAGCAGGATTCCAACCATGTATATACAATAGGTAAAGAATGCTTTTTTGATCTCTCACGTAAATTTCTCATTCAGCAATTGTGGAATAAAATTTTTCGTAGAGATATTATTGTGCAGGGAAGAGTCTTATTTGATGAAACTCAAAGTATGGGTGAAGATTTTCAGTTTGTTCTTGATTATATGGAGGCTTTAAACTGCCAGGAATGTGTTATTTATAACCTTCCATTATATTACTATATTCGAGCAAACAATACTTCCTTGATGAGTAATTTTGGCCTTACAAAACACGAAAAAGAATATGAGAGATATGCAAAATTATATCAGCTGTGTGGAGAAGAAAATGAAGTTATTCAAGAGCAGTATAATCGTGCTATTCAAGGAATTAAAGAAAATTTTATTTACCAAATAATGCATGATAAAAAAAGCCATAAATCAAGAAAAATTAGTAATATTGAATGCATAATGCAAGATGGACAAGCTAAGAAATATTACAAGCAACAGAGAATCCTGCTTTTTAAAGAAAATTTAGTACAACTACAGAATGAATATTTAAAATTATTATCGTGGATAAAAGGTAGAATTCAACGTGAAAAGAACAATCTAATTATTAAAAAAGCACGGGTTGCACTAAAATCAAAGGATTTTACAATCATTTCACAAAATTGCATCGGTGGAGTATTTTATCACGATATGGGAATGGAGCTTTTGTCGCCAACGATTAATCTGTTTTTTAAAGCAGAAGATTTTGTCCGTTTTGTATTAAATCTAGAATACTATATGAATTTAGAAATAGAAATGCATTGGGAAGAAGAATATCCAGTAGGATTATTGGGAGATATTTCTATATATTTTATGCACTATAAAACTTGTCGAGAAGCAAAGGAAAATTGGCAGAAGAGGGTAAAGAGAATTAACTACGATAGAATTATAGTTTTTTCAACTGATCGAGAATCTTTTACAGATAGTGTTTTTAGAGAATGGACAAAAGTCCAATATCCTAAGATTTTGCTTACAGCTGTTAAACGATACGCAAAAGAAGAAGAAAGTGTTTTATTTAAGGAATATTTAGAGCATGGCTCTGTTCCTGATTTAATTCCTAAAAGAGAATTTTATCGTAATAATATAATTCCCAAAGTTATTAATAGTAGCTTCAATGAATAATTGAATAATTTCTGAGTTTTAATATTTAAAGGAGAAATAACTAGATATTATTGTGTATTGATTAATAACTGGAATATGGTTTTTTATTTGAGGAGAGAATGATGGAAAATGGTAAGATTAGAAAAAAGTCATTATATTTATTAAGACTAATATATATTCTTATTTCATTTGGAATTTTAGATGTATGGTTGAGAGTTGAAACTAGGTGGATTGGCAGATATAGTATCTATGAATTGGCTCCAAATTTATTTACATTAGTTTGGTGTATTATAATAGTAATCATTTTACAGTTGATATCGAGCCGATTGATCGGAAGGATTATATATGCAATTTTATACTTTATTACTGTTACTTATGTAGTTATCCAATATGGATATTATATGATTTTTGATAAATTTCTATTTATTAGCGATTTTGCATTAGCTGGAGAAGGAGCGGAGTATTTAGAATATGTTTTAGACATTATTACACCATGGATAGTATTTGAAATAGTAGTGTTAGTATTGTTCGGTATAGCAGGAATTATTTTTTTTCCAAAGCCAGCTAAATCTTCAATAAAACGAACCTTAGCTTCTATTGTTTGTATAGTAGCAGGAATTGTATGTATCTTTTTTATTCCAATTCTATACAAGAGTAATGAGAGTGTTAAGTGGAATAATCCTGCATATGAATACGAAAAATTTTCTAACTCTGCATATGATATGGAATTGACTGGTATATATCAATATGTTTTCCGTGATACATATTTACTGTTTGTGGGAAATCTAAAGGATTATTCGTCTATATATAAAGATATTGATGGATTTTTTATAAATAAAAATAATGTGAAAGAAAATGAAATGACAGGCATATTTAAAGGAAAAAATATAATCATTTTTATGATGGAATCAATGGATGACTGGTTAATTACAGAAGGAGATACTCCAACTATTTATAAAATGATGAAAGAAGGAATTAATTTTAATAATCTATATACCCCTAGTTATGCAAGTGGATATACATTTAATACTGAATTTGCTTTTAATACAAGCATCTATCCTTATTCAAATGGAAATGTCACGTATTCATTGATAAGAAATAGTTTTTCTGAGAGTATAGCAAACAAATTTATTAATGCTGGTTATAGAGTTCAATCCTTTCACTCAGGTACAGCAACTTTCTATAATCGTGGAAGTATGCATGAAGTATTTGGATATGAAGTATATAATTCTTATCAAGATTACCCTGAAGAATCCGTTTCAGTTTATGATGATAGATTTCTTTACATAAGTGATGAGTTGTATTCAGATTTAACTTGCAACAGTCCGTTTATGTCGTATGTTATAACTTATAGCCCACATTTACCATACGATATTGATGATGATCTAGTTCAATATGCTCTTGAAAAATATCCAGAGTATGTGGAAGGTGAAGTTACCGAAGAAAATATTATTCGAGCCAAGGCAAGATTAACAGATGATATGTTTAAAGGTTTGTTGGAAAGGCTTGAAGAAGATGGTTTACTTGAAGATACGGTCATTATAGGATTCGCAGATCATTATTCATATGGATTAACTAATCAGGAATTGCTCCAACAACTCTCTGAGGAAACAGGAAATTCTATTTTAGAAAATACTCCAGCATTCGTCTATTGTGCAGGGAGAGACATTACTCTTGAAGTCAATAAAACTATGCAGACGACAGACTTGGCTCCAACAATAGAAAATTTATTTGGGCTAGAGGTATCGAAAGAAATTATGGGGCATGACATATTTGATGAGAGATATAAGGGATTTGCGATATTTTCGGATTTTTCCTGGATCACAGATGAAGTGTATGTAAAGTCTGGTCAAGTTATGTGGAATAATGGTATGACAGAAGAAGAAATCAATAGTATGAATGAATATGTGCAGGACGTATATAAAATTAATGACGCCATATTGGATTCTGACTATTATAAGCTAATAAATAGAAATTAACTAGTGAAAACACCTATTGACATAGTACAATTTATAGAAATTAAGGAGAATGAGTTGAGTTTAATAAGTATTATCGTTCCGATTTATAACGTGGAGCAATATTTAAAGAGATGTATAGATTCGATATTAGTACAGACTTATACAAACTTTGAATTAATTCTGGTTGATGATGGTTCTCCAGATTCTTCAGGTAATATTTGTGATGAATACGCAAGAAAAGACCCAAGAGTACTAGTTATCCATAAGTCAAACGGAGGGCTTTCAGATGCTAGAAATGCTGGGCTTCGCATAGCAAAAGGTGACTATATTGCATTTGTTGATAGCGATGATTGGGTGGCACCTACATTTTTAGAATATCTTCTTAATGCTTTAAAAAAAAGTGATAGTGATATTTGTGAATGTGATGTTATTAGAACAACAGGTAGCAGCTTTGTTCCAAAAAATATACAACATGAAGAGTATGAAAATTATACACCAGTGGGCGCTTTGAAACTACTGATTCAGGATCGAGTTTTTCATCAGTATGTTTGGAATAAGCTATATACAAAATCTTGCTTACAGGGTATTTACTTTGAAATTGGAAAAACAAATGAAGATGAATTTTGGACATACAAAGTTTTTGGACGTGCGAGGAAAATAACTAAAATTTTTGATGTGCTATATTTATATTTTCAGAGAGAAAATAGTATTATGAGTACTAGTTATAATATAAAGCGATTGGATGCACTGGAGGCAAAAGTTCAGAGGCAGCAATATATTACTGAATTTTTTCCTGAATTATCTATTGTGTCCAAGGATAATTTATATAGTTCTTGTATTTACAATGGCCAGATGACATTGAAATATTTAAACGGAAGTGAACAAGAAAAAGCAAAAAAAATAATTTATGAAATTGCAAAATTATATAGGCCTACTAAAAATGATATAGCTATTTTAGTAGGTAGTGAAAAAATATGGATACAACTTGCAAAATTTGATTTTTGGGGAACTTGCGCATTGAAAAATTTTCTTAAAAAGGGCTTTTGAATGATAAGAACGACAAACGTATATAGATTCTCTTGAGATATGGTTGTGGAGGGACCTTCTAAATAAGCGACATAAGAACGTCATATTGAAGTGGCCATGCAATAAGAAGGGAGATAAGAGAGTCATATAGAAAGAATTTAAATGTTTCCTGAAAGGTTTCCAATTAGGATAACTAAGATAATGAAACATGACTATCCATGTTTATATTCTAATGGTTCTGTTTATATTACTGCGAACATATAAGCCATTTGAACTTTTATAGAACTGAGATTATACATTAGAGAATACAAAACAAAGCTTACATAATTTTAAATAGTATAACAAAACTTTAAAGATATAATTCTACATAGTTGTATATTTTTTGTGTAAATTAAATGCTTCAGTAGTTATTAGTCAACAATATAAAAGGAGAATTTATTTAGAATTGAGTAAAAAAAATATAGTCTGTAGATATAGGTTAGTAAAGTATTTTGTTATTATATTTTTTATCTTAGTCAATGGATGTATTATTTATTCTATTTATAACTCTAAATATACTCTTAGCGAAAGCTTCTATACAATAGATTCTTCTGATATAAATGGGGCCATAAGAATTACCCACCTCACAGACCTTCATAATTCTCAATTTGGAGATACTAATAAAAAACTTATATTAAAGGTAACAGAAGAAAGGCCTGATATAATACTTATTACTGGAGATATATTGAATTATGATGATGAAAACACAGATATAGCTGTATGTTTAATAAGTGATTTATCAAAAATAGCTCCAGTATATCTTTCTATGGGGAATCATGAAATAGCTCATATGGACAATTACCATAATGACTTGTATGAAACGTTCACTGATGCTGGAGCAAGAGTGCTTGATCTTGATTATGAGGATGTAATTATTAATGGACAGATCATAAGAATAGGCGGATTATATGGCTATGCATTACCAGAAGAGCCTGAAGAAAAGGATCAATTTCCTGAAGAGACAGATTTTCTTAAGAAATTTCAAGATACAGATGATTATAAAGTTCTTATATGTCATATGCCTGCTGCCTGGATAGAATGGGGAAGCTTGGAGGCCTGGGACGTAGATATTATTTTCTCTGGTCATGCCCATGGTGGGCAAATTCGTATTCCTTTTATAGGAGGTCTTTATGCTCCAGATCAAGGATGGTTTGTAGGAAAAAGTGAAGGGCTATATTTTTCAGAAGATAATGAGAGTACCATAGTTTTATCTAGGGGATTAGGAAGCTCTGGAATAATTCCTAGAATTAATAATAAGCCAGAAGTAGTCGTAGTAGATTTATTTCCCGAGGAATAGATATTACGTCAATTTAAGTTGTAATTTATATGATAAATTTACTTTAGTTTACTAATATAAAGGAGAATTTATGGATATTAATAACATAAGATTCTTGGATGCTATAAAAGCACATACTTTAGGTGAAAAGGTATATTGGACGGAGGTTATTACTTTTGAGGAGTGGCTTCAATTATTTAATGTAGCAGCTATCCATAAGGTGATTCCTATGTTTTATGAGGCAGTATACGATTGTACATCCTATAAGATTTTTAAAGAACAATTGGACAAAATTATTAAAGTTGAGGTTCAGAGGCAGGTGTATTTTCAAGCTCTTAAAACCTCAGATTTTTTAGTACTTTATAAGCATCTCAGTGATGTTGGGATTAAGCCCCTGGTAGTTAAAGGACTCATATGTAGAAATATTTATCCTATGCCGGATCACAGAGCTTCAGGTGATGAAGATTTATTTATCCCTAAGGAGCAATTTAATCTCTGCCATGAAGCTATGCTTTCCTACGGAATGCAGGTTATAGACGATAAATCAATAGAGGATAGTTATGAGGTATCCTACAGAAATAGGTATCAATATATTGAGCTTCATAAAAATCTATTTCCGGAGCATTCTGAGGCTTATGGTGAGTTTAATGATATCTTTAAGCATGTCTTTGATAATTTCATAGAAGAGGAAATCCAAGGAGTTAAAGTCCGTACCATGGAATATACTGATCATCTTATGTATCTAATCTGTCATGCCTTTAAGCATTTTCTTCATAGTGGCTTCGGTGTAAGACAGCTATGCGATATTATTGTATATAGCAATACCTATGGAGCTAAGATAAATTGGAATAGACTTTTAGAGGATTGCAGAAAAATTAAAGCAGATATTTTTACCGCAGCTCTCTTTGATATAGGAAAGAAATATCTAGGCTTTTCTCCTAAGAAGGCTTGTTACATAGAAGAGTGGAGAAATATTTATGTGGATTCTCAGGACCTTCTTTCAGAGATACTTAATTCGGGCGTTTACGGTGACAGCACTATGAGCAGAAAACATAGCAGTAATATAACTTTAAATGCTGTTATCTCAGATAAAAAGGGTAAAAAGTCTAAATTCTACGTGTTAAAGACTGTTTTTCCAGATAGTAAAAGTCTTTCAGGAAGATATAGCTACATAAAAAAGTATCCCTTTTTACTTCCTGTTGCCTGGGCACAGAGGATTTTTAAGTATAAAAAGGAAATCTCTAAAAGGGGCAGTGAGAATTCAGTCTCGGAAAGTATAAAGATAGGAAATGATAGGATAGAACTATTAAGAAAGCATGGAATTATAAAAAAGTAACACCTTAATTACTGAATTAACTTCAGTAATTAAGGTGTTTTTTAGCATATATAAAAGCAGAATGTTTTTACCATTATTAAAATAAGGGTAATGGATATAATCTTTAGTCTATTACATAATCTATAATAATTACTTATATTACGACAAATTACTATTTTTTTCTCTGAATAGTTGAAAATTTATGATGAATATGATAATTTAATTATAATAAACAAAGATTAGTTGCAGAAGGAATGATGGATACGGATACGAGATATAAGGCAAAAGATGGCTTTGTCGCAAGAGAGATAGCTGGAGAAATGTTGCTTATACCCATAGGAACAAGGACTCAGGAGTTCAATGGCATAGTCAGATTGAATGAGACAGGAGTTGTTTTGTGGAAATCCATCAGTGAACCAAGGTTGATGGAGGATTTGGTGACTGTAATAGCTGATAATTTTGAATGCTCTACTTTGGACATAGAAGATGATGTGGAATCCTTTATCAAAACAGGAGTACATAATGGATTAATTGAAGAATTGAAAGGGGAGAAGATATCATGAAAAGAAGTTATGTAAAGCCAATAATGGATGTGGAATGTTTCGCACCTAATATAGCTATAGCAGCAAGTTGCAATAGACTTCCGGCAGGTACAGAATATGATTACGAAGCACAGACTGTTGATTGTGTTGTTACAACCAGCGATACTATATTTACGGCTGGCACGTCAGGTTGTGATCATGAAGTTGATCCAAATGGATCAGGTACCACTTATAAGTTTATTACCTACAATGGCCAATTGTATTTTGCATGGGTAGGACCATCAGGTGGCGGTGGTGGTGGAGGTGATATGAAACTATTGAATAATATACTTAAAGCAGGTGGGATAAGTAGCGTAAATGCTGGAAATCGAAAAGTATGGCATGCGGGACCTGCAAATGCTAAGTTAACACAATTATATTCTCATAGTTATTAAACTAAATGATTTCATAATTTAATAGATGCTTATAAGGATTCATTTCCAGGTGAGATGAATCCTTATTTTCTGGAGGGATATACTTGAGATACGAAGTGCAAGTTGGAAAGGTAGCTTTTATTATTGACTGTCCATACGAAATTCCATGGAAGGACACAGATGGTTCATTTTTATGTATCAATAGTGATGCACAGATATATATTTTAACATCCTTTTATATGGTAGATGTTTTACCGGATAAAACTGGTATAAAAGTATATGAGAGTGAGGGTGTGGAGATCTGGCAAGAAGAGAGTAGTGAAGAAATACGTTCTTATCAAGCTCTCTTTAAAGCTGGTCATCCTGTTTATGCACAGACGAGATTTGATGGAGAAAAACTGGTGGTGTATTACAATAAGCTGTCCAATGTCTGGAATAATGGGAATATGTCTATTTGGAATTTGCTGCATCTGGAGAATAATTTATTGACAACTGGTGGGTTGCCTTTACATTGCTGCTATATGATGTATAAGGAACAGGCGATTTTGTTTACGGCACCTAGTGGTACAGGCAAGACAACTCAGGGAACTTTATGGAATCGACTATACGGTTCACAGATTATAAACGGTGATAAGTGCCTTCTGCAGCAGGAAGGGGAGAGTTGGTTGGCTTGTGGTTTTCCTTTTCATGGTAGTGCTGAAGAATGCGAGAATAAATCTTATCCTATTCGCGCAATTGTGATTGTAAGGCAGTCTCAGGAAGATGCAATTGAAGAATTGACGTTAGCTCAGAAGACAGGGTTACTGCTTAGTGAATGTACGGTAAATACTTGGAATCCAGAACGAGTGAATAAGGCATTAGATATGCTAACTGATTTGGCGATACGGACAACTGTCATTATGCTCCATTGTACATTGGAGGATAATGCGGCACGAGTGTTGCATCAATACTTATATGGAGGTAAGAACGATGGAATTATATGATTTGATAAGTCCTGTGGAGAATATGTTGGCTGCAAATGCAGATATGCTGCGTATGCCTTTAGGGGGTACCATGGAATTGCTACCACTTTGTAATATGAACTGCAAGATGTGTTATATTCGTCAGACTAGAGACCAAATGGAAGCACGGGGACGGATGCTTTCCTGTGATCGGTGGCTAAAAATTGCTAGAGATGCCAAGGATAATGGTGTATTGTTTCTGCTTATTACAGGAGGGGAGCCACTAGTTTATCCTGAATTTCAGCGGTTATATACAGAATTAATGCATATGGGATTCGTGATTACAATTAATACTAATGGAACATTAATTGATGAAAAGTGGGCGGATATATTCGGAAAGTATCCATGCCGTAGGCTAAATATTACCCTATATGGTGCAGATGATACTACATATGAAAGGTTGTGTGGAAATCCAAAAGGTTTTTCTCAGGTAATGGATGCTGTAAAATTGCTCAATGACAGAAAAGTACCATTTAGATTTAATTATAGTATCACTCCTGACAATATAAACCAGTTACCTCAAATACATGAGGTGGCAGAACAGTGTCATGCACATCTGGAAGCATGTAGCTATATGTTTCCCCCAGCAAGAAAAGAAGGATATGACAATGAATTCTGCAGATTGTCTCCAGAGGAGGCTGCTGAATCGCTATTTTCGGCTTTTCGAGGAAGAAATCCCCAGGGTGATTTGTCAATTGCTTCTAAAAATACACTGGAAAAATTGAAGCACCCTGTACATTTGTCCAGTGCAAAAGGGTTAACCTGTCGTGCTGGTCGCAGTGGTTTTTGGATGAACTGGAAGGGAGAGTTGCTACCCTGCGGTATGTTCCATGAGCCAAGAATCAGTTTACTGGAACATTCATTTAAAGACTGTTGGGAGCACATTGTGAAAGAGACCAGTGAACTTTTGAAGTGTGGAGAATGTGAAAGCTGCGACAAGAAGAGAATTTGCAAAACCTGTGCAGCTGCTTGTCTAACAGAAACAGGAAAAATAGATGGGAAACCGGAGTATTTGTGTAAGATGACGGAAGCATATTACAAATTACTAAAATCATATTGCAAATCATAGTTACAATAACGTAAACAGATGGGTAATGGAGATTTCAAGGTGGCTTTTTTAAAATATTTTGCTTTGAAGAGCCTATATAGTTATGAGGTGCGATAAACGATAAAAGGAGACGGTTATGGCTAAAAAAAAGTTTGGGGATCGATTAAATATTTCCTCTCAATCATTGAATACACTTATTTCCCGATGGAAAGATGGAACGTTTTTTGAAATTATTGACGACTGGAAATGGATTTTAAGTTATAGTGCCAGGTATAAGTGGATTATAGCTTTTTATACAATTCTAGGTATTATTACTACTACTCTGGGACTGATTAGTAGTGTGATTAGCAAGTATCTGCTAGATATTATTACCGGCTATAAGACAGATAAACTCTGGCTGCTGGTGGCTGTTATGGTGTTTACCACATTGTTTACGCTGGCTTTTAATAGCATTCTTAATCGTATAAACACCAAGTTGGGAATCTATATAAACAACGATATTCAGGCAGATATATTTGATAAGATAGTTGATGCTGATTGGCTTGCTATCAGTAACTACTCTAATGGAGATGTGCTTAACCGTTTTAACAGTGATGCAGGAACCGTCAGCGGCAATGCAATCAGCTGGTTGCCATCAATTATCATTGCTTTTTATAACTTTGTAGCTACTTTTTTTGTTATTTTATACTATGATTGGGTGATGGCGGTATTAGCTTTTGCCAGTGCACCATTTCTCTTTTTGATTTCTCGTGTAGTGCTGAAAAAACAGAGAGAATACGGAAAAAAGGTTAGAGAAATGAGCAGTGATATGATGACCTTTGAGGTAGAGGCTTTTTATAACTTCGATACCATTAAATCTTTTGGAGTCACACCCTATTACAGCAAAAAGATGCGTTGGTGGCAGAAGAAATTCAAGGATGTAATTTTAAAGTATAATATGTTTTCCATCAAGACTAACATCATTACTACCTTAATTGGAGAGTTGGTTCAGGGCATGGCCTTTGCTTACTGTCTTTGGCGTCTCTGGACACGTGATATTACCTACGGTACTATGACGCTATTCTTACAGCAACGGAATAAGCTTTCTAGCTCATTCAGTAGCCTGTTATCCATTATCCCCAATTTTCTTAACAGCTCTATTTCAGCCCATCGTATTAGGGAGCTGGTGGAGCTGCCCAGAGAGATTCATATTCCCGAGAGCAGTGAATTGGATGTCGTGGCAAGGGATGGGTTGACTATCCAGATGAGGGATGTAAACTTCTCCTATGTAGAGGGGACTCAGGTCATCACTGATAGCCAATTTATTGCTCGTCCTAGCGAAATTGTGGCTTTGGTTGGCCCCTCGGGAGAGGGAAAGACCACTATGATTCGACTGATTCTTGGGCTTGTTCATCCGAACTCTGGAGAGGCTATAATCAGGAGTTCTGACAGGAAAGAGGTGATGATGAACGCTGAGACCAGACATCTCTTTGCTTATGTTCCACAAGGTAACACTATCCTTTCAGGAACTATTGCTGAGAATATGCGCATAGTCAAGGAGGATGCTACTGATGATGAAATCATAGAGGCTCTGAAGATTGCTTGCGCTTGGGATTTTGTGGAGAAGATGCCCGATACCATCAACAGTAAGATCGGTGAGCGGGGACGGGGCTTCTCTGAAGGACAGGCTCAGCGTATTGCTATTGCACGTGCTGTTCTCCGTGATGCTCCTATCTTGCTTCTGGACGAGGCCACTTCTGCCCTGGATGTTACCACGGAACGGCGAGTTCTGAGAAATATAGTTTTACAGCGCCCCAATAAGATTTGCATCGTCACTACCCATCGTCCCAGTGTGTTGAACCTGTGCCAGCGAGTTTACCGGGTGATGGAAACTCATGTAACGGAGTTGAGTGAGGAAGAGTCTAGTCGAATGGCTATGGATTTTTAAATAAAGTAAAAAATGAATCATCCTTTTAATAGGTTTGCTTCATTTTTATACATTAGTTACATTTAATTTAAAGGGATTGTAATTTAATGATGACCTATTATCTGTAATTAATAATAATCACAATCTTTACTCTTTAAATTTAAACTTTACGAATGTCGTATTTTATTAAAATATGTCTAACTATAGTGTATAATGTTTTTATATTATATATAGTTTGAAATTTTTTAATATTAAAATGAGAGGTAAACAATGATAGATATACATTTGCACATCTTACCGGAGCTTGACGATGGTGCAGAAACCATGGAGGATGCCATTATCATGGCAGAGCTTGCTGTGGAGAGTGGAGTAAAGACAGCTATAGCAACTCCTCATGCTAATATAAGAGGAGTTTTTCAAAATTATTATGATGATAGATTAAAGAAATCATTTGAGAGTTTTAAGATAGCTTTAAAAGAGAAAAATATACCTCTTCAGTTGATTGAAGGGATGGAAATATACGGACAAGGTAATATAGCAGAGCTTTTGAAAAAAGGAAGAATTATATCCTTAAATTCCTCCCGTTATATTCTTATAGAATTCCCTTTTCATGAAAGTGCTGCTTATATGAATAGAAAGCTGGAGGAGGTATATTATGAGGGATATGTTCCAATAATAGCTCATCCAGAAAGATATGCCTGTGTTCAAGAGGATATGTCTGTGATATTTAATTGGATTAATAAGGGTTATTATATACAGCTCAATAAGGGTAGTATCACTGGATATTTTGGTAAAGGGTGCAAGATAACTGCCTTTTCTCTACTAAATGAAGGAATAGTGTCCTTCATAGCTAGTGACGCCCATAATACGTATAGAAGAAATCCTTGTTTAGATGGAGTTAGGAGTCTTTTAGAAGAATATTATCCTCTAGAGTATATAAAGAGTATTTTTGAGACTAATCCTATGAAGGTCATACAAGATACTATTATAGAACTGAGATAGATACAAAGGAGCCTTAAGGAATGAATATTGTTAGAAGAATAACTGTCGTTTTATTTATTTTTACTCTTATTATATATAACTTGTTTAAGTTTATTGAATATAAAGAAGCTGATCATGCGGCTCCAGTTATTACTATGAATAGTGATCACTTAACTATTAGCGTAAAAGAATCAGAAGAAAAGCTGCTAGAAGGTATAGAAGCTATAGATGATGAAGATGGAGATATAAGCTCTGAAGTGATAATCGAGGATATTTCAGGCTTTATAAATGATAAAAGAATAATTACTTATGTGGTGTCAGATTCTCATAACAACGTTACTAGAGCAACACGAGAGCTTGCCTACGATGACTATACTAAACCTACGTTCAAGATAACGTCACCTTTGTCCTATGATTTAGATACCATTGCTAGTGATATATTGAAGGATGTTGATGCTTATGATGTTATTGATGGAGATATATCGAATAATATAAAGGTTAGCTTTAACAGTCCTCTGGAGCCAGGAACCTATGAAGCTGAATTTACGGTTACAAATAGTAGTGGTGATACAGTTCACCTTAAGGCTCCAGTAGAGATATACAGCTCTAGCATAACTCCTCAAATATATCTTAAAGACTATGTGATTTATAAAAAGGTTGGGGACTCTATAGATCCATATGATTATTTAAAAACTATATCCATGGGGAAGAATAACAGCAGCAAGGGTGAGGAATGGAAGTATTATAGGGATAGGATTAAAATAGAGAATAAGTTTAATAGCACCAAGGCAGGTACTTATGTCATAACCTATGAGGTTACTATAAACGGATTTACAGGAAAATCGTTTCTAGTTGTAGTGGTGGAGGACTAAAAGGAGAAGGAATATGGAAGTAAGAAATACAGAAAGCCCTTTGAGGGAATTTAATATAGACATTCTTGATATCCTTAAGGATATTATTAAAAACATCTGGGTGATTATACTTTTTGGATTTATTGCTTATATGTGTGCTTATATGTATGTAACATATACCTATGAGCCTGAATATACCACTAATACTACATTAGTAGTATCCGATAGTACTGCAGGTAGCCATAAATATTCTGATATATCTACTACTGCAAGTCTTGCTGAAGTATTCTCTAATATAATCGATAGTGAGATACTTCAAAATAGGGTAGCAGAGGATATAGGAATGCACTCTGTTCCAGGGGATATATCAGTTTCTCTAATAAATGATACTAATTTTCTGTGTCTGACAGTGACTTCTTCTACTCCTAGATTAGCTTATGACATCATAAACTCTGTAATGGACAACTATTTAGATGTGGCGGGGTATGTGGTAGGTCATACTGTAATTCAGCTTTTAGAGGAGCCTATGTACCCTTCAGGTCCGTCTAACTATTGTGATGCCACGGGGACAGCTGGGAAAGCCAGTAAGCTGGGCATGTTATTTATGTTGGCTGTAGTAATAATTCTGTCTTATTTTAAGGATACAGTGAAAAATAAATATGAGGTGGAAAAGAAGCTGGATGCAAGACTTTTGGGAACCATATACCATGAAAATAAGTACAAGACCTTAAAATCTCTCTTTAAGAAAAACCGTAAAGCAGTCCTAGTATCTAATCCTATAGTGAGTCTTAATTTTGTAGAGGCTTATAAGAAAATAAGAACCAGTATAGAATATAGGACTGAGAACAAGGGGGTAAAGGTTATTCTTGTGAGCAGTGTCCTCGAGAATGAAGGAAAGTCCACAGTGGCTGCGAACATTGCTATTACCTTGGCTAAGAACTCTAAAAAGGTTTTACTCATAGAAGGGGATATAAGGAAACCATCTGTCCATAAAATATTTCAACTTAAACATCAAAAAACTAATGCTATTGAGTCATATTTGCAAGGTGGGTGCTCTTATGAACAATTAATAGTTGAGAGTAGTGAAAAAAATCTTTTCCTTATATCAGGGAAAAAGCATCAGGATAATTCTACAGAGCTCATAAGTAATGGAAGAATGAAAGAGCTTATAGAAAAATTAAGAGATAGTTTTGAATATATAATTATTGATAGTCCTCCTATATCACTAATGGCTGATACTGAAGCTCTTGTTGAGTATGCTGATGCTTCTCTCCTAGTAGTTAGGCAGAGCAGAGCACTTACTATAGACATCAATGATGCTATAGATGTATTAAATGGGGAACAGGGTAAGCTTCTGGGGTGCATATATAATGATGTAATAGATATTATAGATGGTTATAATAGCGGCTATAAGGACTATTATAAAAATAAAATCTCTAATAGATATAATCCTGAGAGCTAAAATTCTTATTGATTTAGGAGATAAACATGAACGACAATAATTACAATAAAGAGGACTTAATTGATATTACTAATATAATTGAAACTACTTGGAAGGCGATAAAAAAGCTATGGTGGCTTGTATTAGCACTTATAATCTTTTTTTCTGTAATTAGTTTTTTTAGAGCTTCTAATAACTATATCCCATATTATGAGGCCTCTACTACCTTTACAATAACTGTGGATGAGTCTAGCTCCTATTATAATAGAAGCGCAGCGGAACAGCTGGGTAGTACCTTCCCATATATAATAAGCAGTACAGTATTAAATGATTTGATAGCAGAGGATTTAGGCTTGGCTTATGTACCTGCTTCCATATCAGCAAGTGTAGTAGAAAGCACTAACTTGTTTACCCTTAGGGTTACAGGATCAGAGCCAGAAATGGTTTATAAAGTGCTTCAATCCACAATAGAAAATTATCCAAAAGTATCCGAGTTTGTAGTTGGAACTATTAAGATGGATATTCTAGAGGAAAGTGGTGTTCCTTCGGAACCTAATAATACTAGGAGACAACATAGTATTGGTAATGTTAAAAGTGGTGCTCTTAAAGGTGCTGCATTAGGTAGCGTTATAATTATATTTTATGTAGTTACAAGAAATACAATCAAAAAACCGGAGGATTTAACAAGAAGATTAAATATAAACCATATAGGCTCCATACCAGAAATAGCTTCAAAAAAACGGCGGAAGAAGGTTGAAAGTAATATTTCAATTGAGGGAAGAAAAGTCTCCCAGGAATACATTGAAGCCATAAGAACAGTTCGTACAAGGATTGAAAGAGAGTCAATGAAAAAGAATCATAAAACAATTCTTGTAACCAGTGCCTTAGCAAAGGAAGGTAAAACAACTACAGCCTATAATATAGCTTTATCCTTAATTATGAAGGGGAAGTCCGTAGCTCTTATTGATTGCGATCTGAGACATCCTTCTATTATGAACATAATTGGTCTATCTGAGGAAGGGATAGGTCTTACAGAATATTTAAAGGGAGAGGCTCATCTTAGTAAATGTTTTATAAGAAGAGATGATATAAATTTTTATATTATGTCTGCTGGAAAAGGGGAAGAGGCCTCGGCAGAATTATTGTCCTCTAAAAAAATGAAAGATCTTATAGATCTTTTGAAGGATAAGGTGGACTATATAATTTTAGATACAGCCCCTGTAGGTATTCTAGCGGATACATCGATAATAGCCGGTTATACTGATGCTGCTGTTTATGTAGTTAAGCAGGACCATGCTAAGGTTCATAGCATTTTAGAAGGAGTAGAAAGGCTATCGGAAAGCAATATAGACATTCTAGGCTTTGTATTAAATGGAGTTAAGGAAGATATAGTTAGATATGGCTATGGATCTTATGGCAGGTATGGAAAGTACGGCAAATATGGTAGCTATGGAAGATATGGAAAGTATGCTATGAATTATTCTAAGGATGACGAAGAATGATATTTTTTAAAAGAGAGTAGTATTTTTAATAGAACTAAAATAGGACAAGCGTACTGTTTGTCTTATTTTGTGCACTCGGTATAGATTAAATATAATGGTAGTCAGTATCATATTACTATCCGTTGTGAGAAAAAAGACCCAAGAAAATCAAAATAAAAAACTTCTAGAACTAATATTATATTTCTCTAGAAGTTTTTCTTATATTCACTAATTAACAATATTAATAGGGTTATGGGAGGATCATTTAATAAGCAGAGTATTAATCCTCCAATTCCCTATCCCACTCAATAATCGCTCCAGTCCCAGCATTTATTTCAGCTGATATTTCATAGTTGCCATTTACAAGCTCTAATTCATATACAAGCCTTCCGTCATCTTCATCTAGCTCAATATTAGTTACCTTATAGCCACTGCCAGCTTTATTTAAAGCTATTTGCTTAGCTTTGCTTTCTCCGATTACTGATTTGTTAGTTGTATTATTAGTTGAGGGTTGTACAGTAGTCTTGTTAGTATCATCATCCTTTTCTTTTTCCCACTTAAGTATATTTCCAGTGTAGGCGTCTAATTCAGCATCAATCTCGTAGGTTCCATTTGTAAGCTCTATATCGTAATCTAGCGCCTCATCATCTCTATCAAGTCCAATGGAAGTTACCTTATAGCCACTTCCAGCTTTAGCAAGAGTGATTTCCTTAGCTTTGATTTCTCCGATTAGAGATTTATTAGAGGTATTATTGTTTGAAGCTTGTACAGATTGAGAGGAGGTGGTTTCTGAGGATGTGGCACTGCTGTCATCCAAGTTATCCTTACTGTCATCGTGAGCTTCTATATCCCACTTAGTTATTTTGCCAGTAGAGGCATCAATCTCAACATCAATTTCATAGGTATTATTTTTTAGCTCTAGTTCATATTCACTATTAAATAAGTTTTTATCTATTTCAATTTTTTCTATAGTATAGCCTTCTCCAGCCTTGTCTAAGGCGATTTTTTTCGCTTCCTCGGCAGTTATTTCTGTGTTAGCTCCATTGTTAGCAAAGGTATTGTTAGCAGAAGCTAAGAAGTAAGCACTTCCTCCAACGCAAAGGGTAGCTGCTACTGCTGCAGTGATTATTAGTTTATGAGTTTTATTTTTTATCATTATTAACATCTCTCCTTATAGAATTGTTTTTTATTTTTATAGTTTGCTTTCTTATGTATTAAGCGAAGTATTAATATTAGTTTATTAGCTAGTTAATTTTTTATTGGATAACTCTCAGTTTCGGGGAATTATCGCAGCTGCTTTTTTATATTTCTTACCCGGTTCACTATATTAACTCATGAGGAGAGATATTTATCGCAGGTTTTTCTAAAAAAATATATTTTTTTAGCATTTTTTTTGTGAAGCTACTTTTTATGAGGTCTGAACCTGCTATTTCCTTAGTTTCTTATTGAGATAAAACTATAAAATTATTAGATAAGAATTTTAAAATAATAAAAAGAGCTGCCCTAGGATATGACATGAAACTAATTGTTAGATAAAAGAGGGATAAATCTAGAACAATTGAGTTATCTCATTCTTATAGGACAGCCTTAGCTTTAAAAGAATAATATTCACTTATATTGAAAAATCATATGGTACTCATATATAAATTCTTATATATGGGTTTTAGTCATCCTCGTCATCTTCACTATCATTGCCTTCATCATCTTCATCATCATCGTCATCTTTGTCGTCATCATATTCATTATCTTCATCGTCGCTGTGGTCATTATCCTCATCTTCGTCGTAAGCCTCGTCATTATCTCTGTCATCATCATGATCTTCATCATCTTCATAGTCATCGTCATAATCCTCTAGCTCATCCTCTAGGTCATCATACTTTTCCTCTAAAAGAATCAGCTCCTTTAGGGAAAGACCTGATAGATAGTCGAAGGATAGGGATGGGTTATCTTCCATGATGTCATAGATGAGCTCCAGCTTTCCTGCGGACATTCCATGAACTTTAGCAGTGGTCTTTTTTTCTGCATCATCGGTGATTATTTTTTCTTTTAATTCTGAGGTTATGCTGTGGGAGGATAGATAATCCTTAATTATTAGGTCAACCTCCTCCAGGATGGCATTAGCTTTTTTAGAGGATTTATTATCTACGGAAACTAGTATAGCGTTATCCTTAGAAGATAAGTAGCCTTCTTTCATCATGGTATCTAGGATTGCTACCAGTGTAGCCTTAATATCCTTATCCTTAATATCGGCAGCCTCTAATATATCCTCTCCATCATCATTTAAGGCCTCCAATGTGATGACAGAGCTTAAACGGTTCATGGTCAGCTGGAAGCTTGGATTGATATCAATTGCAATATGGCCGTAGGGCACTGTGAATACATAGAAGTATGAAATTACTGCAAAGATAAGACAGGCACAGAGACCGTATACTGGTGATAATCTTCTCATGGTGCTGCTTTTAGGCAGTTCCTGTCTGGTAATATAGTCATGAGCTTCCATTTTTCTAACTGGCTCCTGGAGAAGCTTTTCCACATCCAGATAAGGAGCTTGATTTATTGCTCTTTTTAATTTATCTTCAATTAAATTCATAGTATGTACCTCCCTTCGCCTTGAGATGCTTTCTAAGCTTTTTTAAGCCTCGATGATATCTAGACATTACGGTGGAAACGGGCTTCGATAGATTCTGTGCTATCTCAGAAAAACGCAGTCCAGATACGGCATGGAGTATTATTATCATTCTCTCATCCTCCTCCAGGATACTTAGAGCACTTTCCAATACAAGCTTATCCTCAGGATCCGTTACGTAGGAAAAGGTGAGACTGTTTTCCATGCCCATAGGAAGCTCTCCTGAGGTCCTACTAGCCCTTGAGATTCTTGTCATGGATAGATTTCTAGCTATGGTAAATATCCATGCAAGAGGCTTGCCCATAGGCTTATAAAGATGAGCAGAGGCTCTTATTTTTATGTAGGTATCATGAAGAATATCCAGGGTATCTTCAGGATTTTTAACTATGGATAGTATATAACCATAGAGGGTCCTTTCTGTAAGGGCATAAAGCTCTCTAAAAGCCTCCTTATCATCCTGACCAATTCTTTCAATTAAAGCTTCATCGATTTTTATTCTATTATTTATAAGTGGAGGAGAATCCTCAAAAACAAAGGCAAATAAAAACATAACTATCTCTCCTATATATAACTATGTAAAAAGCTATTTTATTGCATAAAAAAGTAATATTCTAAGGAAAATATACCTCAGAATATTACTCTTTTCAAGATATAAGCTCAAAATCCGACAACTACCTTCGCTGTGTAATGAGCCTTGCTATTAAGAAAATTACATTTTTAAATTGGCTTACACAACTATCACTGTAGTGCCTTTTTGGAGGTTTTCATAAATCCACTTAGCATCCTCATCCTTTAGCCTTACACAGCCATGGGACCTAGGCTCTCCCAGAATGCTATCCTTTATATCCTTAAAGTCTACATCATAGGTTACAGAATGAAATAGATAAACCCCATTAAACCTGGTCCAGTATTTGGCTCCATCCTTATATTCATTATTAACAAAGGAGTCTCCTCGATCGCCATTCATGGTGAATACTCCTTTTGGAGTTTCATAGCTTTCCTTTCCCGTGGAGCAGAGGTAGCTCTTTAAGAGACTCCATTTATCCGCTTCCTTTTTAAATATGTAGGTTGTTTGATTAGGTGTATTTATCCATGCTGCATAGGGAGTTTTGCTTTCTATACCTAAGGTGTTGATATAGGCTTCTAAAGCAGTAGTGCTCATGAGAGCTATATTCTGTGCTGAAAGAGCAGAGATAGACGAAGAAACAGGAGCGGTAGCCCCTGTTTGCTTGCTTAAATAATCTTCTCTTAGCTTTTCAAGATTTTTTATTTCAGAAATTATGTCCTGGTCTCCTGGGTATATAGTCAGATACTTTTGAAGCTCTTCTATACCTTTTGTAAAGTATTCCTTTTTCTCTAATTCCTTTGCTTTGGCTAATACTTGAGACTTATACTCTACAAGTGCATTCTCCTTAAGGGTCTGACCCTTACTATATACCTCAGCATAAGGTGAGATTTTGGAGATGATGCTTATAGCTTCGGTATAATTTTCATCCTTATAATAAGCCGCGGCTTTATTATAGAGCTCCTGTCCTTCCTTTACTGTGGGAAGGTTATTTTTAAATACAGAAAGAACTCTATCATCCTCTGCAAGAGGCTTAAGCTCTTCAATAATATTTAAAAAGCTTTCCTCAGAAAGTATATCATCAGTATAGCTGTCCTTTAAGGAATATAGGTAGGAGCTGAGCACTACAGTGTTATCCTCTTGAAAAAGTAATGCCTTAAAGGGATTGAGTTTATTTGATCCTTCCTTAAGCTCTTTGGCTTCAGAAAATTTACCTTCGCTGATAAGGCTTCCGTAGGACTTTATGTAGCCCTTATAGGTAAAAGCACTTATAGCAATCACTGCAAATATAATAGCAATAGCTATTTCGGTTATTAGCCTTCTTGTGAGCTTAAATTTTCCTGGACCTTTAAAAAGATTATCTGAATTACTATCAAAGTTATCCTTCAAAAGAATTCCTCCTTAAGAATATATTTACTATTTATTAGGAATTATGGACAAATATTTATTTCTTTAAACATGCTATTTAGTGAATATAATAAATTATTAGTGATTATTCTAAAAATATGGTAGTATTTAATTAATGTAAGAATATTGGAAAAAGAATTAATATTATTTAAGGAATTTTAAGGAGTGATTCTATGAAAGAGTTATTAGAAAGATTTTTAAGTTACGTTAAAGTTGAGACTACCTCCGATGACAGCACAGGTACTACCCCTAGTACCCCAAATCAGCTGGTACTAGCTAAGATGCTTTATCAGGAGCTTAAAGACTTAGGGATAGAAGAGGTGAAATTATCAGAGCATGGTTATGTCTATGCCTCAATTCCTTCTAACATAGATAAGGAAGTACCTACCATTGGCTTTATAGCACATATGGATACTTCTCCTGATATGTCAGGAAAGGATGTTAAGCCTCAAGTAGTAGAAAATTATGATGGAGGGGACATAGTTCTTAATAAGGAGCTGAACATAGTGCTTTCCCCAAAGGATTTTCCAGAGCTACCTAGCTATAAGGGAAATACCCTAATTACCACCGATGGAACTACCCTATTAGGAGCTGATGACAAGGCAGGAGTAGCTGAGATCATTACTGCTGTGGAGTATATTATGACCCATCCTGAGTTTAAGCATGGAGAAATAAAGATAGGCTTTACCCCTGATGAAGAGATAGGAGAGGGTGCAGATCATTTCGATGTAGAATATTTTAATGCAGATTTTGCCTATACCTTAGATGGTGGACCTGAGGGAGAGCTGCAATGTGAAAACTTCAATGCTTCTGGAGCTAAGGTTACCATTCACGGAAGAAATGTTCATCCAGGCTCTGCTAAGAATAAAATGATAAATTCTATGGTCGTTGCCAATGAATTCTTAAATATGCTGCCTAATGAAATTCCTTCAAATACAGAAGGCTATGAAGGCTTCTACCACATAAGCTCTATTGAAGGAGATGAGGAAACTACAGTAATGAAGTTTATTATCAGGGACTTCTTCCAAGATAGCTTCCAGGCTAGAAATGAAAAGATGAAGGAAATTGGAGAAGCTCTCAGTAAAAAGTATCATCCTGGCTCTGTAGAGGTAGAAATTAAGGAAAGCTATAGAAATATGAAGGAAAAGATTGAGCCTGTATGGCATATTGTAGAAAATGCAGAAAAAGCCATGAAGGAGGTAGGAGTTACTCCTAGAATTGTACCTATAAGAGGTGGTACCGATGGTGCTAGATTATCTTATATGGGTCTTCCCACTCCAAACCTATTTACTGGTGGAGAAAACTATCATGGTAAATATGAATATGCCTGCCTTGAGGTTATGGAAAAAGCCTACAAGGTTATCTTGAAGCTGGTGGAGCTTTATGCCGTTTAAGGTTGAAATAGGATGGTAATTAGTGGAAAATAGGTAAAAATATTCACTGCCTTGTAAAGCGATTTATTAAGCTTTGCAGGGCATTTTTTGTTATAATTAAAAATAAATATATTGGTTAGGGTGATTAGAAAAATGAAATTTATCCATACAGGGGATTGGCATATAGGAAAAATAGTAAATGAATTTCATATGACAGAGGACCAGGATTATATTCTTTCACAGCTGTTAAACCTTCTACAGGAGGAAAGGCCTGATGCTTTAGTGATAGCTGGAGATATATATGATCGTTCCGTGGCCCCAGTAGAGGCAGTGGAGCTTTTAGATAGGATATTTTGCAGAATAACCTTGGATCTCAATATACCTATTTTAGCTATAGCTGGGAATCATGACAGTCCTGAAAGGGTAGGCTTTGGAAGCTCACTTTTATATTCTAAGGGACTTTATATTGAAGGCGTCCTAAAAAAAGAAGTGAGCAAGGTAGTCTTAGAGGATCAATATGGTCCTGTTTCTTTTTATCTCATGCCCTATGCGGATCCAGCCGTTGTTAGGGAGCTTTATGAGGATAAAGAGATTAAGAGTCATGAGGATGCTGTAAGAACGATTGTTGAGAATATAAATAAAAATAGAGATATAAATGAAAGAAGCGTTATGATATATCATGGCTTTGTAGTAGGAGGGGAGGAGCCAGAGACCAGTGAATCAGAAAGGCCTCTTTCTATTGGAGGTACTGAATATGTGAAAGCAGAGAACTTTTCTACCTTTAGCTACACAGCTTTAGGACACCTCCATGGGCCGCAGAGGGTAGGTAATGATAATATTCGTTATTCAGGCTCCCTTTTAAAATACTCCTTTACTGAGGTCAATCATAAAAAGGGTGTCACCATAGTTAATTTAGATCAGGAAGGAAAGGCAGAAATAGAACACAGAGAGCTTATTCCTAAAAGAGATTTAAGAAAAATAAAGGGTGACCTTCAAGAGCTTATTAAGCCGGAGGTTTATCAAGGAACAAACCGAGAGGATTACATAAATGTTATACTCACCGATGAGGGAGAGCTTATAGACCCAATAGGTAAACTTAGAGCAGTATATCCTAATATAATGCAGCTTACCAGGGAAAACTCCGTAAAAAGGGAGGAGAAGACAAAAACTGCTCCGGGAGAGGATTTTAAGATGAAGAGTAAGCTGGAGCTCTTTGGTGATTTTTACATGGGTATAACAGGAAAAGAATTAAATGAGGAAAAGATAAAAATCCTTTCTCACATAATTGAAGAGGTAGAAAAAGAGGAATAGGAGGGGTTCTATGAGGCCTTTAAAGCTAACAATGTCGGCCTTTGGCCCATATGCAGGAGAGGAGATAGTTGATTTTACTCTCTTAAAGGATAAGAAAATTTTCTTGATTACCGGTCCTACGGGAGCGGGAAAGACCACTATTTTTGATGCTATTTCCTTTGCTATATATGGAAAAGCTAGTGGAGGAGATAGAGAAAGTGAAAATTTTAGAAGTGACTTTGCTGAGGAGGACAGGATTACCTATGTGGAGCTTTCCTTCTTACTTAAAGGCAAGGAATACTATATAAAAAGAATACCCCAGCAGCTGAAGAAAAAGCGTAAGGGAGATGGGTACACAGAGCAGAAGTCCGATGCAGAGTTAATCTCTCCTGAGGGCAAGGTATATACAGGCGTAACGGAGGTAAATAAGAAGGTACAGGAGCTATTTGGGATAAGCTATGAGCAGTTTAAGCAGATAGTTATGATACCTCAAGGAGAATTTCGTGAGCTTTTAAGCTCCAACAGCAAGGACAGAGAAGAAATCTTTAGAAGGGTTTTTGGTACCTACGGCTTTTTAAAAATCCAGGAGAAGCTGGACTCTGGAGCAAAGGAGCTGGAGAATAAAATCAAGTCTCTTAAGGAGCAGAGAGGTGCATATGTAAAAGGTATTTCCTTCCCAGGTAATGAAGAGTTTTTAACTCTTACCTCGGGAGATGTTTTAAATATACCTGAGTTCCTGCTTCTTTCTAAGAGGCTTATTGATGAGGACAAGATAAGTAGGCAGGAGCTTACAGGGCTCATCCATAAAAAGGAGGAGGAGCTTGCCTCTATTTCTCAGGAAATAACTAAAGGTACAAGCCTCAATAAGGAGCTAAAGGCTCTTGCTGAGCTTCGAGAAAGAAAAAGATTATTAGAGGATAAAAAAGAGAGCTATTATGCCCTGGAATATAAGCTGGAAAGGTCTAAGAAGGCTTCAGCCATAAGAGGTAAGGAGGATTATTTAACCTCTAGAAGCCTCCATAAGGATCAGTGTCAAAAGGCCTTAGAGAAGGATAAACAAAGCCTGGAGAAAGCCTTAGAAGCTCTCAGCCTTAGACAGCAGAAGCTGAGAGAGCAGGAGGAGCTTAAGGATTATAGAAAGTCTTTAGGAGAAAGTATAACAGAGCTTAAGAAGGACATAGCCTCAGTAAAGGAATATGAGGAGAAGAAGCTTAATATAAATAACATTCAGAGGACCTATGAGGCTCTCAAGAAGGATAGGGATACAAAACAGCAGTTTGTAGATAATACCAGCAAGGAATTAACTATCCTAGGAGACTTTGTCTCGAAGCATCAAGCTGTGCCTAAGGAGCTTATTATAAAGGAAAATCTTTATAAGGAGACAAAGGAATTAGAAGTGAAGCTATTAAAGCTTTATCAGGAGGAGGAAAGGCTGCTTACTCTTCGAAAGGAATTTTCCGAAAAGAGAACTCTTTGTAAGAGTAAGGAGGATGTATTCAAAAGGACCAAGGACCTTTATGACTCCTTAGATCTAGCCTTCAAGAAAGGACAAGCTGGTATTTTAGGAGAGGAGCTTGAGGAAGGAAGGCCCTGTCCTGTTTGTGGCTCTACCCATCATCCAGCTCCAGCAAAGAGGGGAAAGGACATTCCCTCTGAGGAGGACCTTAAAAAGGCAAAGGTTAATTATGAGAAAAGCAACAAGGACTTTAACGAAATTCTAAGTGAGTTAGCTGGCCTTAGAGAGAAGGGGAGTGAACAGGGAAGATACGTAGATGAGCTTAAGTATGATATAAGCTCAAAGCTTACCATAGATATCATATCCCTTCCTAAGGAGGAGCTTTTAGATAATATAAATAATGAGCTTCAAGGTGTTAAGAGTAAGCTTTCCAGTCTTAAGTTAGAGCTTGCTGAGCTGAGCAAGCAGGATAAGGCTCTTTCTCAGGCTATAAAGGAAGAAGAAGTATTAAAGGTAAAGCTCAGAGCCTTAGAAGAAGAGAAAAAGGCTCTAGAGGAAGGGTACCTTTCTGCTTATTCAACCCATGAAAGGGAAAAGGAGTTACTTAGTCATCTGGAAAGATCTCTTCCTCAAGGAGTAAATTCCTTAATAGAGCTGCAGAAACTTATAGGTAAGAAGGAAGAAGAGCTTAACCTTCTTGAGGAAAGCTTTAAAAAGGCTCAAGAGGCTTATAATGATGCAGTAAGTGAAAAATCAGCACTTGAGGGAAATATAAGAACTAGAGAAGAAGCACTTTATAAGGCTAAAGAAGAGTTTCTCCTGGCTGATACGGAGCTGAAGGAAGCTTTAAGGCTTCAGGGCTTCCAGGACAGGGAGGAGTATTCAAGCTATAAGATATCTGATAAGGAAATTGAGGCCTTAGAAGAGGATATAAAAAATTTCAATCAAGAGCTTAAATCTATAAGAGATCTCTGTGTTGAAAGAGAAAAAGCTCTTCAGGGAGCAGAGCCTGTTTCCTTAGAGAGTCTAGAGGAGCAACTTATTGCCAAAGGAAGAGAAAAGACAGACCTTACAGAAAGGGAGAGGCTCATATATTCAAGGATTTCAGGAAATGAAAAGAACCTTGCAGCTATAGAAGCTATACAGGTGAACCTTGAAGGTCTTGAGGAGGAGTATTCTGTTATAGGAGAGCTATCAAAGGTTTCAAGAGGCTTTAATTCCGAGAGGATAAGTTTTGAAAGGTATGTTCTGGCAGCATATTTTGATGAGATTATCACTGCTGCTAATGTGAGACTTAATAAGATGACCTCAGGAAGATATGCCCTATATAGAATACAAGAAAAGACTAAAGGTAGCCATCAACAGGGCTTAGATTTAGAGGTTTATGATAATTACACAGGAAAGGCTAGACATGTTAAGACCCTTTCTGGAGGAGAAAGCTTTAAGGCTTCTTTATCCATGGCGCTTGGTCTTGCAGATGTGGTTCAAGCCAATGCTGGAGGTATAAGCCTTGAAACCATGTTCGTGGATGAGGGCTTTGGTACGCTAGATCCAGAATCCTTAGATAGTGCTATTTCCACTCTCATAGAGCTTCAAAAAAGTGGACGTCTAGTGGGCATAATTTCCCATGTTCCAGAGCTTAAGGAAAGAATAGAGGCCAAGCTTATAATAACTACTGGTATAGAAGGAAGTCATGCATCCTTTTCATAAAATAAGGATTAAACAGAAAAAGCTTCTGTTTAATCCTTTATCTTTTTTCTTATTCTGCAAAAAATAAGAATTGTTTTAAGTAAGAAGGGACGTATAGGAAAGGAGACTCTCCATAGGGTAAATATAATTCTCCATATTAGGCTGTCACAGCGAAGGACTTTCCCTTTTCTAATTATTTTACTAACCCTTGCAAGGACTGAGCTCCTAGAAAACTCACCATCTATATAGGTGTTGCCATCTCCAGAGGTTATCATTCCTTCTTTCGTTAGCTTCATGATTCTGTGAAGTATATAAGCCCCACCAGGAGTTTTAAAAAGTACTATATCTCCTTTTTTTAGCTCACTTAACTTTATTGGTACTATCTCTACCTGATCCCTGCCATGGCCAATAAATGGCCACATGCTGTTTCCAGTAACAGTGAATATAGCATTTTTATTTTCCTTTAAGCTGTCATCTACCAGCTGAAAGAAAAGCTCTGCGGGGACTTTCTTAACATTATTCTTCATAAATTACTCACCTTAGCTTCTATTAGGCTTATGAGATCCTTTGGCCTCATCTCAATCTGATAGCCTATTTTTCCGCCGCTTACTATCATTGTTTCTAAGGCTTCACAGGATTTATCTATTACTGTAAGATAATGCTTTTTCATTCCTATAGGAGAGCAGCCTCCTCGTATGTAGCCTGTAACCTTGTTTATGTCCTTTACATTAATCATTTCCACAGATTTTTCTCCCACAGACTTTGCTGCAGCCTTGAGGTTAAGCTCCTTGGCCACGGGGATAACAAATACATAATAGGCACCTGTATGGCCTTTAGTAACGAGAGTTTTAAATACCTGCTCTAAGGGTTCCTTTAGCTTTTCTGCCACACTTACTCCATCGATATGACCATCAGAGGTGTCATAGGAATGGGTCTTATATTCAATTTTAGCAGTATCGAGAACTCTCATAGCATTAGTCTTTATATGCTTCAAATTCATCTATCTCCTTTTTCATGATAGTTTTCTATTTATATTATAGCAGTAGGAGTTTTAAGATAAATAGAAAGCAGCAGAAGTTTTATAAACTCTGCTGCTAAAATAATACTAAATTTTTTACTTAAGGCTGTCTGTTGTCTCCCAAGAAGAAAAGTGCTATGGCACCTGGACCGGAGTGGCTTCCTACAGCAGGCCCTATATGATTGAGGATTACATCTTTAACCTTATATTTTTCCTTAATCATATTAGCTAAGGTTTCTGTCTCTTCAAGACAATCTCCATGGCTTATAAAAACCACCTGTCCTTCAGGATTTACCACATGCTTCTCGAAGTTTTCAAATAACTCTTTTATTGCTTTCTTCCTGCCCTTTGCCTTGGCGATATTAATAAGTTGTCCTGAATCATTCACGTGGAGTACTGGCTTTATAGCTAGTAGAGTTCCTAGGGCTGCACTGGTAGCAGATACTCTTCCTCCTCTTTTTAAATGATTTAAGTCATCCACTGTAAAGAAGTGAATAGTATGAGGAATATTATCCTCTACCCATCTTATAATTTCTTCCTTGGAAGCACCTTTGTTAAGTAGCTCATAGGCGTGATAAACTATAAGTCCTACGCCCATAGAAGCAGCTTTGGTATCTATAATTGTGATATCTGCATCAGGGAACTCATTCATAACCTCTTCCTTTGCAATTAATGCACTGTTATAGGTTCCACTTAAGGCGGAGGAAAAAGCTAAATATATAATAGACTTTCCTTCCTTATGGAGTTTTCTAAACATCTCTTCAAAGCGATAGGAGTTTATTTGAGAGGTGGAGGGCATCTCACCTTTTCTTACCTCATCATAAAATTCTTTATAGCTCAAGGTTTGACCGAAGTCCTCAAAATACTCACTTCCCTTAAAGTTTACGGCAATGCCTAAGTAAGGCACATTATTATCCTTTATAAACTGTAAAGGCAAGTCACAACTGGAGTCTACTAGTATAGTAAGATTCTTCATAAGCACTCTCCTTATAATATGAAATAAAAGTATAATTTCAATTTATTATATTATGATACTAAATTATAATTAATTATACCATAGTCTATAGATAATTGGATAAAATATCCAGGAATTATATTCTAAATATTCTTTACAATACATTTAATTATAACCTAAATTATTATATTTTACAAAATTAAGAGTGTATAACAATATTTTTAATTAATAATTTTATATATATTATCTCAAGGAAATTTTATAGTGCTTTATTAATGACAAATATAGCCTTTAAAGGACCAAAGCTACAATATAAAATCTTTGATAAAAAAATTGATTTTGTAAAAGGATTATGCTAATATAAACTATGTTATTAGAATTGCATTTGCACAATAAAATAATTAGTTGTAGATATACAATTAATAACTAAATATGGGGTGTTAGTTAAATGGATATAACATGCGGCTACGGACCGCACATTATGGGTTCGATTCCTATACACCCTACCATTTACCAGGCTTAACCTTAGTGGTTGAGCCATTTTTAATATTACAAAAGACAACAAAAAGTTAATTGTTTTTTTTTGCTATAAAATTAAATTTAACTTATAGTGTAATTATGATTATTTTAAGGGCCTTATATAACAAGCAGTATAATAAGTCTATATATACAAAAGGATAAAGTCTAATAGTTATCCACAATATATTGTGGACAATGTTAGTAACCTACAATATGTTGTTTTTATATATAAATGATTATTATTTTACACAAAATGCTATAAAATGTTCTTTAAGAATTTTTGAAATTGTATGTATGTATTCGAGGATTTTTGCTATAGTAGTTATAAAGAAGGATGTTTTCTTTTTATAATAGAGCTCATAGGGGCTACATATGTTATTTAATTGGAGGATGAAATGAAAATCATTATTATAGGCGCTGGTAAGGTTGGTTATACCTTAGCGGAGAGCTTAAGCAAGGAAAACCATGATGTCACAGTTATTGATAAGAGAGCTGATGTTCTTGAAAAGGTAGACAATAATTTAGATGTTATGTGTATTAGGGGAAATGGTGTGAGCACAACGGTGCTCCATGAGGCTGGAATAGAGGAGGCAGATATTCTTATTGCTGTTTCTGAAAGCGATGAAGTTAATATGGTTTGCTGCCTTACAGGAAGAACTTTAGGGGCTAAAAGCACCGTAGCTAGAATAAGAGATCCGGAATATGCTAAGGAGCTTACCTTGTTAAAGGAACAAATGGGACTTAGCCTGGTTATTAATCCAGAGCAGGCTGCAGCAGATGAAATAGCTAGCTCTATAAGCTTTTCCTCTGCAGTGAACGTGGAGCATTTTGCCAAAGGTCTAGTAAGGATGGTTGACCTAAAGGTTACTTCTGATATGAATATAGCAGGTAAGACCATAAAGAAAATTGACAGGGAAACTAATTCTTCAGTGCTTATAGGTGCTGTAGTAAGAGGTGATAAGGTATTTGTACCTAATGGAGATTTTATCCTCGAGGAAGATGATGAGATTTATATTATAGGAAAATATTCTAAGGTATTTAAGTTTTGCAAATTTTATAATAAACAGCCCTTAAAGGTAAAAAAGGTAATGATAACTGGAGGAGGAAGAATAGGCTATTATCTAACAAAGCTTCTTTCAGATATGGGAGTTAAGGTAAAGCTTATAGAAAACAATAAGGAAATAGCTGAAGAGCTTTCAGAGCAGCTTCCAGAGGCCTTAGTTATTTATGGTGATGGCACCGATGATGAAGTATTAGAATCAGAGGGACTCAGGGAGATGGATGCCTTTATTTCTGTAACAGGTATGGATGAGGAAAATCTTATGTCAGCACTTCTGGCTAAGAAAAAGGGTGTTAAGAAGGTAATCACTAAGATTAGCAGATCCAACTATATTAATATTGTTAAGGATTTAGGCTTAGACACTGTAATTGTCCCTAAAACTATAATAGTAAATGAAATTCTAAAATATATTAAAGGTAGCAAGTTGGATAAGTTTATGAGAATTATTGATGGACATGCTGAAATTGCTGAGCTTACAGTGAAGACAGATACCTTAGCCTCAAAGCCATTAAGAGCTTTAAATATGCATCCCAATGTAATAATTGCTACTATTGTAAGGCGTAATGAGATAATAGTTCCTCACGGTGATGATTATCTTAAAAAGGGAGATACAATTGTTGTTATATCAATGAATAAATCAATATCCTCATTAGAGGACTTGTTTATAAATAATGGTGGAGGAATACAAAATGAACTTGTTAATGGTATTAAAAAGCTTGGGAGCATTATTAATATGTGAGTTCCTGGCTCTTATTCCATCCTTATTTGTAGCAATATATTATAAGGGAAACGATATAAAGGCTTTTCTTATAACCATGTTTATTGCTTTAGTCTTAGGACTTTTAGCCTTCAGTGTTAAGCCTAAAAGCAAGCATATATTTACTAGGGATGGTTTTGCAATAGTTGCCTTAGGATGGATATTAATTTCCATTATAGGCGCACTACCCTTCTACTTAAGTGGAGCTATACCTTCTTTTGTGGACAGTCTATTTGAAGCTAGTTCAGGCTTTACCACCACCGGTGCTACTATCCTGACAGAGGTGGAAAGCCTGCCAAGAGGAATACTTTTTTGGAGAAGCTTCACTCACTGGATAGGGGGAATGGGAGTTCTTGTGCTCACTCTAGCAATATTGCCCTCCTTAGGAACAGGTGCAATACAGATTATGAAGGCTGAAAGTCCAGGACCTAATCCTGGAAAGATAGTGCCGAGGCTTAAAACCACTGCAAAGGTGCTGTATAGCATATATCTCATAATAAGTATTCTTGAGATAGTGCTTTTGTTAATAGCTGGAATGCCCTTGTATGATGCTTTGGTGCATACCTTTGGAACCCTAGGTACTGGTGGTTTTTCTAATATGAATTCCAGTGTTGGAGCCTATAATAATATTTACATAGAAATAATAATAACTATATTTATGTTTATTTCTGGTGCTAATTTTGCCCTTTATTATTATGCCTTTAAAGGTAATATTAAGGCCATATTTAAGGATGGGGAGTTCAGATTTTATAGTGGAGTAGTTATAGGATCTATAATTTTCATAGCAATAAATCTTACAGGAAGTATCTATTCTAGCTTTTTTGAAGCTTTAAGGCATTCTTCCTTTCAGGTATCCTCAATCATCACCACTACAGGCTATGCCACCACGGATTTTAACCTCTGGCCAGACTTTAGTAGGACTATACTGCTGCTCCTGATGTTTGTAGGAGGTTGTGCAGGCTCTACTGCTGGTAGCATTAAGAGTATAAGAATTTTACTTTTATTTAAGGCGGCCAAGAGAGAGGTTCAAAAGGTACTGCATCCTAGAGCTGTATATCCTGTTAGAGTGTCTGGAAAGGTGGTAGAGGATAAAGTAGTAACCGGTATAACAGTATTTTTCTCTGTATACATAATTATATTTGTTATTGGTTTATTACTGATTTCTATTGAAGGAAAGGACATGGTCACAAATTTTTCTGCCGTAGCAACGACTCTTGGAAATGTTGGTCCAGGCCTTAATATAGTAGGACCCATGGGGAACTTCTCCTCCTTCACAGATTTTAGTAAGCTTTTATTTTCCTTCTTAATGCTGGTGGGAAGATTAGAAATTTATCCTATGCTGCTGCTATTGCTGCCTAGCTTCTGGAAGAAGGTAAATATATAAGAATGATAGATTTATGTGAATAGCTACTGAATATGTAGTATTCACTGATTTAAATTACAATAATACGCACTAATATAAATTACACAATATACACCAATATACGCTGCAAAATATACACTAGCTAAACTAAAAAAATATTAGAGGTGGATAAATTGAATACTTTAGATAAGGTAGTCGAAATGGCTAATAGTAAACTAAGTGTTTTGAAAAAAGGTTTTGGGCGTGCTTTGGTGTACTCAATGATAGCAGGCTTTTTTGTGGGTATAGGAGTAGGTGTGATGTCTGTTGCTGGTGGTATAGCCCATGCTGCAGGTTCTCCTTATTATAAATTTTTTATGGCTGCTACATTTTCTGTGGCCTTAGCCCTTGTACTTGTAGCAGGGGCAGATTTGTTTACTGGAAATAATATGGTCTTTACCATAGCTTATCTTAGAAAGGCTGTTAAGGGCAAAGACGTTTTAAAAATGTGGGGAATAAGCTATCTAGGAAATCTTTTAGGTTCCCTACTTATAAGCCTGCTATATATAGGAAGTGGAGTTACTTCAGGAGCTATAGGAGAGTTTATGGTATCTCTTGCGGAGAATAAGATGAATCTTCCTCTAGGGCAGATGTTTTTTAGAGCTATTCTTTGTAATATATTTGTTTGTCTTGGTGTTTGGTGCTACATAAAGCTTCAGTCGGAGAGTGCAAAGCTTATAATGGTTTTCTTATGTATATTTACCTTTGTGCTCATGGGCTTTGAGCATAGCATAGCAAATATGACTCTTCTAACTACAGCATACTTAATTCCTCACACTGCAGGAGTGACTATAGTGGGACTTATGTACAATCTTGTGGTAGTAACCATAGGAAACATCATCGGTGGTGGGCTTTTTGTAGGAGCAGCCTATTACTATGTATTGAGAGACTAAATTATAAATCGGCTATTCATTATAATATGAGTAGCCTTTTTTTACAGGAGGCGGCACATGAGTACTAAAAAGGAGATAAGAAAAAGCATTATAGAAAAAAGAGATAAGCTCTCTGTCATTGAAAAGAACTCTTACGATGATAAAATATTTACTAAGGTAAAAAATCTTAAAGCTTATAAAGAAGCTACGGTAATCTTCACCTTTATCAGCTTTGGCAGTGAGGTGGATACCTTAAGGCTCATTGATAACGCCCTAAGGGAGGGGAAGGCTGTAGCTGTTCCATGGATAAATAAAGAGAAGAAGCTAATGGAAGCTAAGGTTATAAGGAACCTAGAGGATATGCATCCTGGCCATTACGGTATATTAGAGCCTTCTCCTGATGCAGAGACCTTAAAGCCTCAGGAGATAGATTTAATAATCACTCCTGGAGTTGCCTTTGATAGCCTTGGAGGAAGAATAGGCTATGGAGGAGGATACTACGATAAATTCCTAGCAGAGGTTAAGAATAATGTTCCTAAGGTTGCTCTTTCCTATGAGCTGCAGAAGGTAGAAAAGCTTCCTTTAGAGCCCTTTGATATGAAGGTAACTGCTTTAATAACAGAGGAAAATGAGCTATGGTTTTAAAAAAAGGCTGAGGCGGAACAATTAAGTTCTTATGCCTCAGCTTTTATTTTATCTTCTATAACGTCCTCTTTCGTATTGATGAGGATATTCTAAATCTACACCTAACTCAAAGGCTGCTCTTAGTGGCCAGTAGGGCTCTCTTAAAAGCTGTCTTCCTAAGAATACCATGTCAGCTCTGTTATTTTTAAGTATCTCTTCTGCCATTTCTGGACTTCCTATAAGACCTCCAGCAATTACTGGAATATCCACAGCTTTTTTTATTGCTTCTGCATAGGGAACCTGATAGCCTGCAAATACATCTATTGGCACGTTAACTACTGCGCCACTGCTCACATCAATGATATCTATCCCCTCTGCCTTAGCTATTTCTGCTACCCTTATGGTATCTTCTATGTGATGGCCACCCTCTGCAAATTCCTCTGCAGAAAGTCTTAATAAAAGTGCCTTATCCTCTGGCCATACTTCCTTTACTGCTCTTATTACCTCAACGAGAAATCTTGCTCTATTTTCAAGGCTACCGCCGTATTCATCAGTTCTTATGTTTGCTAGGGGAGATAAAAATTCATTAATAAGATAGCCGTGAGCACCGTGGATTTCTACAGCATCAAAGCCTGCTTCTAAGGATCTTCTGGCCCCTTCCTTAAAGGCATTGACAACTATTTTTATGTCCTCCTTGGTCATTTCCTTTGGAGCCCTAAATTTTTCATCAAAAGGAATTGAAGAAGGTCCTATGGGCTCTTCATGTGGGATCAAAGCCTTTCTCCCAGCATGTCCAAGTTGTATAGCTACCTTTCTGTTATTTTCATGACATACCTCTACTATTTTCTTTAAGCCAGGGATATGAGAGTCATCCCAGATTCCTAGATCCCTATGTAATATTCTTCCTCTATTTTCAACACCTGTTGCTTCAACTATTATAAGGCCACTGCCTCCCATAGCTCTTGTTCCATAATGAACATAATGCCAGTCAGTGCTATGTCCTTCCTCATCGGAGGAGTTCATGCACATTGGAGCCATAACTATGCGGTTTTCAAGGTCTAGATTTTTAACCCTTATACTACTAAATAGCTTTACCATAAAATCACCTGGTATAATGAAGATATAGAAATCATCATACTTTACCCTTTCCATAATATTCTATCATCATATGCTTATAACTAGTAAATTTACCTTATATAATAATTATATGAAAATAATGGACTTTAATCAAATTTCATTGTAAAAGTTTTTATAAGCGTCTATAATTGTTTAATAGATTTGCATTGGGGGTGGGGCTATGTTTTTTATCGGTATATTCGGTATATCTCAAAAGGAAAAGGATTTGGGTAAGGTAGAGACAAGATGTAAAAGCTGTAATCTTCAGTTTTTGAGGATAGTAAAATCCTATAGCTATTTTCATTTTTTCTTTTTACCTGTATTTAAATGGAATATTCAATATAATGCTATATGTGATAGCTGCCATATTGTCTATGGAATATCCAATGAAAAAGGAGAAGCCATAGAGAAGGGCTATAAGGAAGTCCTTACCTATTGGGATCTTAAGGAGGCTTCCTTATATCATTCTCATGAAAATCAATGCCCAAGCTGCTACAGAGCAGTAGAGGGAGATTTTCAGTTCTGCCCTTATTGTGGTGAAAGGCTCAGGTAGGCTATATAGCTGCTTGAGCTATGAGGCTTTCTCTTATTAGCTTTAAAACATATTCTTTATCCTTTGGATTATTAACAAAGTCTATCTTATCTATATCTATAGTAATAACTGGACTGGCCTTGTAGGATTCCTCAATCCACTTATCATAGGATTCCCAAAGAGAGTAAAAATAGCTTTCTGTTTTTTCATCGAGCTTTTCGAAATTCCTATTTCTTGCTATTATTCTATCTATGAAGGTATTGAAGGATCCGCTTAAGTAAATGCAAACATCAGGAGCCTTTTTTGGAAGGTACTCTATTTCCTCCAGCATATTATGGAGCAGCCTTCTATATAAATAGGCTTCCATTTCAGAGATCCTGCCTAAGCGATGGTTTATCTCCATAAAATACTCATCCTCATAAATTGACCTGTCTAATACATTTACTCTAGGATTATCTCCCTCTACTAGGCACTTTTTTATCATTGAGTATCTGCTGCATAAAAATTCTAATTGAAGAAGAAAGGGATATCTTTTAGCCTCCGCTTCTTCCTCTGGTGCCGTATAAAATTTATTCAATATTTCTGAATCAGCTTCTTCAAAGTAAGCAAGTCCTCCAAATTCTTCACTGATTATCTTCGTTAGTGAGGTCTTGCCAGCTCCTATCATTCCTGCTACAACTATCAACACGTAACACACTCCTTTATCTTTGGCTAATATATATTACATAAACTATAAGCTGCGGTATTTTCTATGAATTTTATAAAATAATCATTGATAGAATTATTTGAATAACTCAGGATGAAGAATCTTAGCTATTTCTATAACACCTAGTCCGGATCTTGGACCTGGTCTGTCTAATAAATTGTTGTCTATGGTATAAACCTTATTGTTCTTTACAGCAGATAGTTCTTTATATCCTTCAGAGGCTATAAAGTCATCATAAAAATCCTTTTTTACGATTACTATATCAGGATCCTTTTCCATAAGAGTTTCCTTGCTATAAGTCCAGCCAGCCACGTCTTTTGCAATATTTTCTCCTCCAGCCATGGTAAGCATCTCGTGAATAAAGGTATCCCCTGTAGCAGTATAGTCCCCTTCCTGGCCATAGCCTACAACATAATAAACTGAAGGCTTCTCTTCATTTTTTACCTTTTCTTCTACATCAGCAACCTGATTCTTAATCTCATCTATTACTTCACTTGCCTTATCTTGGACATTGAATACCCTACCTAAGGTTTCTATAGAAGTATAAACTCCATCAAAGCTAGTGCTGTCATATAAGGTTATTACCTGAACTCCAATATCATCAAATTTTGCTTGCATTTCCTCCTCAAAATGAGTAGAAGCAATGACTATATCAGGGTCAAGCTCTACTATTCTCTCTAAATTAATAGAATAAAAATCACCAATTACTTCAACCTCTAAGGCTTCTTCAGGATAATCGGAATAAGCATTTCTTCCTACAACCATATCTCCTAGACCAAGGGCGTAAACTATTTCTGTTATGTTAGGAGCTAGGGTAACAATGGTTTTCGGTTCATCCTCTATGGTTATAGCTTCTTCAAGGGAATCTGTAATAGTTACGGGATAATTAGCTTTTTCGGGAGCTATTTTATCATTATCAGAAGAATTCGCAGAGCAAGCAGTAAAAATAAAGGTGAAGGCAAATAGTGCAATTACTAGGGTTAATTTCTTAAAAGTTTTCATGGAATCACTCTCTCTCATTTAATAATATTTCATTTTTCCAGTTTGATATGAGAATTAAATTTGTGAAGTAATACACCTCCTAAAAATAATTCTTATATTCAGGGCTTATAGAGGAGAGGATCATCTGACAATAACTTTTATAGATGATTTAAAAGGGCATTATCATGAAATAAATCACAACAATGCCCGGACTATTCCTACAAAATAAAAAGGGGAATTGTAAAAGCTACAATTCCCCTAGATAAATTACAGTCTAATAATCAACTAATTGCAGTAGGTCTTCCTCCGAGACAGCATTGAATATAAGTCTAAAACGGCAGGTCTCCTGGCTTAAGATCATCCTACTAGCTTCACACCTTCCCGATTAACAGTGGTATTTTTGAAGTCTTCGTCACTAATACAGTAGCGGGGACTGCTGCGGATTCATACCGCATTCCCTATTAAGCACCTAAGTGCACCGTATACTTTATATTAAGTTTTATTACCACATAATAGTAGCATATAAAAAATTATTGTACAATATAATAATTTTATTCTATGATTTTAATTTTAAACCAGAAGCAGCTGCCTTTTCCTACAGTGCTTTCTACCCCAAAGTCTGCCTTGTGGAGCAGAAGTATTTTCTTTACTATGGAAAGACCAAGGCCAGTGCCCACCTGAGCTCTTTTATGAGTCTTCTTCACCTTATAGTATCTATCCCATATAAGGGGGATATCCTCCTCTGGTATTCCTTCTCCTGTATCTATAACCTTTATGGTCACAAAGCCATCCTTAACCTCCTGAGAAACAACTATGCTCTTGTCGCTGCCTGTATAGGTGATGGCATTATTAATAAGATTATATATAACCTGAGAAAGCTTCAGTTCATCACCCTCTACAAAGACCTCTTCCTCATAGTTAAAGGAGAAGCTATAGCCTTCTCGTTCTGTAAGCTTGTTGTATCTTAACAATATATCTCTTATAATGCTTGTGATGTTTAACATTGATAAATTAAGCTCTTGATTTCCTGATTCAAACCTAGATATATCTAGTAAATCATTGACTAAGGAGGTTAACCTTGTAGCCTCGTCGATGATAATCTGAATATTTTCAGGAGTGTTTTCTCCTGGTATATCCTTCATTACCTCTCCATAGCCCGTTATCATTGTAAGGGGGGTACGGAGGTCATGAGATATATTGGCTATTAAATCTCTTCGAAGACCTTCCACCTTGGAAAGCTCCTTAGCAGCATAGCTTAAGGTGTCATTAAGCTCCTGTATCTCTTGATAGCCAGAGCCATTAAAGGATACATCATAATTTCCTTTTGCCAGCTCCTTTGCTGCCTCATTTATGGATACTATGGGCTTTGATATCCTCTTAGCAATTAAGAAGGCTATTAAAAGGGAAAGGATTAAAAGTATTATACTTATATATATGAGCTGTACCCTGAGGGTTTCCACGGTAGAGCTTATGGGAAGGAGGTTAGAATGAAGCATTATCAATGCCTCCTCACCATTAGGAAGCTCAGCTATGGATATATATACGATGCTTTCCATGGATTTTTTTATCATAGTGATTATACCCCAGGAGGCTTCCACACTTACATTATCATCATTATAGATTTTATAGTAGGTGCCTCCCGCAGAGCTAGCTAAGGTATAATAGCTGTTTATCTGCTCCCTTGAAAGGTTTCCAATTATTGATTGTCTAGAAGAATCATATTGAACAATACTCCTTCCGGAGGAATCTACAATATGGATAGAGGTATCATTTTCTAAGGCCAGTCTGTAAGCCTGCAGCCTTAGGTTGCTGCTATCTATATTTCTTTCAATAGTATTAGCTATACTTTCAATATCATTGAATTTTATCCTTTTATAGAATTCATTTAAAAAAACTATCTGAAACAGCCATAGAAGTATAAGGAGTATTGATATAAAGATGATTAAGTAGGAAAAGATCTTCCACCTTACACTGAAGTTTCGATTTTTTAGATTAAATTTTTCATTAAGCTTCAAAGCGATAACCAACTCCTCTAAGGGTTACTATGTATCGTGCATATTCCCCAAGACGCTTTCTTAGAAGCTTTATGTGAGTATCTAGGGTTCTGTCATCCCCGAAGAAATCGTAGCCCCAGACATTACTTATAAGCTTTTCTCTCGTTAAGGCAATGCCTCTATTTCTAACCATGTAGAAAAGAAGGTCATATTCCTTTGGAGACATATCAATCTTTTCATTATCGATATAAACTAGTCTCCCGGTAAAGTCTATGGTAAGTCCTTCTATGTGAACTATATCCTTCTTATGGCTTTCAGAGCTACTTCCAGCTACTCTTTTCATGATTGCATTGATTCTCATCATCAGTACCTTTGGAGAAAAGGGCTTTACTACATAATCATCAATCCCCAGCTCAAAGCCATGGATTTTATCATAGTCCTCTCCTCTGGCTGAAAGCATAATTATAGGAGTATCCTTAGACTTCCTTATTTCCTTGCAGGCGGAAAAGCCGTCCAGCTCAGGCATCATGATATCCATTATTATGATATCAAAATCCTCCTTCTGGCAGAGCTCGATAGCCTCCATACCATCAGAGGCAGTTACTACCTCATTGCCTTCAAAAACAGCATATTTTTTTATAAGCTCTCTTATTTTTTCCTCATCATCAACAACCAAAATCTTATACATGGCTTCACCCCTGTAATTAAGAGTATTATTATATATTATAACCTTATTTTGTGAATAGCTGGTGATAATTAAATCAAGGTTAGTGGAATTTTTCTCCTATGGCTTCACCAAAGTTAACCTTAGTTTCGTAGCCGAGGGAGCTTTGATAGAGAATATCCTTATGGACCTTAACAGCATTCTTTTTGAAGAATAAAATTACCGTTGACCCTCCAAATTTAAAATAGCCTTTTTCATCTCCTCTATTAACAGGCACATTAGGAGTATAGCTCTGAACTATGGTGCCTACACAGGTAGCTCCTACCTCAATATACAAAACATCCTTAAAGTTCTTGGTAGAAAATATGCTCCATTCCCTTTTGTTTTCACAGAAGAGCCTAGGAATTCTCTGAAGAGCTATGGGATTCACAGAATAATATTTACCCTTTATCTTATGAGTTTTAGTACATATTCCATCATCTATAAAATGAAAGCGGTGATAATCTGTGGGGGCTAGTCTTAAAATCATGCAGGTGCCACCTTCATAAATACCAGAAATGCTTGGATTTTTAGTAAGCTCTCTAAGGGAGTAAGTAAGTCCCTTAACCTGCACTAGGTTATCCATATTTATATTAGTATATACCGTAAGACGACCATCACCAGGGGATATCAGGCTATCGGGATTAGAGTCTATATTCTTTTTCTCTTCTGCAAGCTTTCTTATAAAAAAGTCATTAAAGCTCTGATACTTTTTATCTGGTGTTTCATAGGGATCCATATTTATATTAAACTTCTTTATAAAGCCTGGAATCTTCCTAGCACTGAGACGAGAGGAGGAATAACGACCATAAAAGGAAGAAAATAATTTTTTTCGGATAAACAGCTTCATGACAGATTTACCTACAGGATGTGTATAGGTCCATTTCAGGTATTTATCTCCCATCACCTGTTCAATTTCATATTCTTTTGTTTTTCTGTTGTAAACTTTAATCATAGTTGTCTCCATACCCTTATTAAGTAATATTTGCGGTTATTATTTATTATAACATAATAGAAGGGAAACTAAGAGTGTAAGAGCAACTAAGAGGTAAGAAGTAAGAGGTAAGAGTTGAAGAGCAGAGAAAAGAGAATAGAGAATAGAGAAAAGAGGAAACTTGTATAATGAAAGTAGACACCCGGAAGAGATAAAAATATAATTAACTCAAGGGGTGTGAAAATATGGCAAGAAAGTACTCAAAGAAGTTTAAAATACAGGCATGTGAACTGGTGATAAAGGACGGTATCAAGCATGCTGTAGTTGCTGAGAAATTCGGGATTAATTTGGTAATGCTGTATAGGTGGATAGATGAATATCAGACATACGGAGACGAAGCGTTTGTGGGATCAGGACATCAAAAGCCTGCGGATGCAGAGCTGAATAAGCTGAAAAAGGAAAACGAACGACTTAGGATGGAAAATGAAATTCTAAAAAAAGCAGCGGCATACTTTGCGAAAAACCCAGAAAAAAATTAGAGTTTGCGAGGCGAGAGCTTAAAGGGTATGACACCAGCATGGTATGCCGATTGTTAGGAGTGTCAAGGAGCGCCTTCTATAGGTCAAGGAAACAGGTAGAGAGTGAAAAAATCAGAGAGGAAGAAGCCGTAATTAATTGTTTCAAAACAAACAATGGTAATTACGGTAGAATTCGCATACGCAAAGCTCTTGCTTTGCAGGATATACGGGTTAGTGAGAATAGGGTAGCCAGGATTCTGAAAATGAACGGGCTTGCAGCGAAAGCTGGCCGCAAAAGAAAAAATAGGAGGCCTAAGCCAACTGAAGAGCAGTACATAGAGGAAAACCTGTGTAAAGATAAGTTTTTGGTAACGCAGGCAAATGCCCTGTGGTGCTCTGATATTTGCGAGCTGAGATGCAGGAGCGGCAAAATCTATATGTGCGGAATAATTGATGTTGCTACTCGACGACTTGTTGGGTGGGATATAGCAGGTCACCAGAGACAGGACTTGGTTCAGGAGGCCTTCAGAATGGCTATTGGACGCAACCCTAAACTACCCAAAGGAGCGATCTACCACAGCGATAGAGGCTGTCAGTATACAGCTATAAAGACAAAGGATCTTATTGAAAGAAGTGGCTTCCTTAAGAGTATGTCCCGTCCTGGTACTCCTAAGTACAATCAGCCTATAGAGAGCTTCTGGAAGACACTACGAACTGAGCTTCCTGATATAGGGCAGCTCGGGAAAGATGATGCTACAAGACGGATAGTTGCGTATATAGAGCTATACTACAATTCATCTCGTCTTCATTCTGGTATCGGCTATAAGGTACCTAACGAATATTTTGAAGTTTTAACTCTTTCTAGTGTTTCTTTTTCTTGACATGTTTCGTAAATTATTAGCTGGGGGCTAATAGGGAGATTATTGGGCTGGGAGCCAATAGGTGAGAGATAGAAGAGAAAAGAGTAAAGAGCAAAGATAAGAGAAGAGAGAAGAGAAACTAAGAAGTAAAAAGTAAGAGCTAAGAGTTGAAGAGCAAAAGAGAAGAGCGGAAGAGCAGAGAAAAGAGAATAGAGAATAGAGAATAGAGAAAAGAGAAAGGTAAATTATTAGCTGGGGGGCTAATAGGGAGATTATTGGGCTGGGAGCCAATAGGTGGCAGGTAGAAGAGAAAAGAGTAAAGAGCAAAGATAAGAGAAGAGAGAAGAGAAACTAAGAAGTAAAAAGTAAGAGCTAAGAGCGGAAGAGCAGAGAATAGAGAAAAGAGAAGAGAAACTAAGAAGTAAAAGGTAAGAACTAAGAGTTAAAAGATTAAAAGATTAAAAGATTAAAAGATTAAAAGATAAAAGAGAAGGAGAAGAGAGGTAAGAGCAGGTGAGAGGTGGAAAAGGGGACAAAGGTCATACCATGGGTACGGCCTTTGTTTATATTAATTCCTATAGGTTTTTGATTAGATAGTCAGTGAATTCAGTGGTGCTGGCGGAGCCTCCTAGGTCCTTTGTTAATACCTTTCCTTCTTTTAGGGTGTGGAATATTGCTTTTCTTATTTTTTGTGCAGCTTCTTTTTCGTCTATATAATCTAGGAGCATTGCAGTGCTTAGGAGGAAGGCGGTGGGGTTGGCTATATTCTTACCGGCGATATCAGGGGCACTTCCGTGGACAGCCTCAAACATGGCATAATTGTCTCCTAGATTGCTGGAGGGTAGAAGACCTAAGCCTCCTATGAGTCCGCTGCAGAGGTCTGAAACTATATCTCCATAGAGGTTTGGCATCACCATTACATCGAAGGCTTCTGGCCTCATTACCAGCTGCATACAGGTGTTATCTACGATGAGGTCATTGGATTCTATGGAAGGGTAATTTTTTCTTATGTCATTAAATATGTCTAAAAACAAGCCATCGCTGAGCTTTAGTATGTTAGCTTTATGAACACAGGTAACCTTTTTTCTGCCATGCTTAACAGCGTATTCAAAGGCTGATTTTATGATTCTTTCACTGGCTGCTCTTGTGATAAGCTTTGTAGCATGAACAGTGTTTTCGTCGATTTTTTCTTCAAGGCCTATATATAAATCCTCAGTATTTTCTCTGAAGATTACAATATCTACATTGGAAAATGGAGTTACAACTCCAGGCATTGATTGTGCTGGTCTTATGTTAGCGTAGAGATCATACTTTTTTCTTAGAGATACATTTATGCTTCTAAAGCCTTTACCTACAGGTGTTGTTATAGGAGCCTTTAATATTATTTTATTTTTTTCAATAGATTCAAAGGCTGACTGTGGTATGAGCTCTCCTGTTTTTTCATAGGCTTTAAGCCCTGCCTCAAAGGCTTCAAAGGTAATATCAATACCTAGGGCATCAATAATTTTTAGCATTGCTTCTGTTATTTCTGGTCCGATGCCATCACCAGAAAATAAAGTTACACATCTCTTCATATCAGCATCTATCCTTTCTTGGTATGTATTCCTGTTTATTTCCTACATATAAGGTAGCAGGACGGATTATCTTGTCCGCATATTGATTGTATTCTACGTTATGAGCAACCCAGCCTACAGTACGAGCCAGGATGAATAATAGGGTATATAGCTCTTCTGGGATTCCTATCATTTTGTAGGCAAAGCCACTGTAGAAGTCCACATTGCTACATATATTGATACCCTTGCGTTCTGATAGGAGATTTATTGCTTCCTCTTCAAAGGCCTTATAAAACTCAAATTCTTCTGAGAATCCATTTAGTGGTGCCAGCTCTGAGCATTTACTTCTTATAATTTCACATCTAGGATCCGATTTAGTATAAACAGCATGTCCAATTCCGTAAACCAAGCCCTTCTTGTCAAAGAAGTCCTTATTAAGGATTCTTATAAGTATATCCCGTATTTTATCTCTATCTGTGGTTAGGCCTATTTCATCCTTCACAGCGGTCATCATTTTGCTTACAGCCACATTAGCTCCTCCATGTCTTGGTCCCTTCATGGATCCAATTCCACCTACCAGGGAAGAGTATAAATCTGTAAGGGTTGAGGTAGCTACGGAATTGATAAAGGTAGAGTTATTACCGCCACCATGGTCTGCATGAACCAACAGTAGAGCATCTAAGAGATCTACCTCCTTTTTTGTGTAGGGAGAACCCACTCTCAGCATATAAAGAAGATTTTCTGAAATAGTTAGCTTCTTATCAGCCCTTTTTATAATTAAGTCCTGGCTGTCATAATAATTCACTTTGCTCTGATAAATATAGCAGATTATTGCAGGAAGCTTGGCCAAGATATTAAGACCCTTTTCAAGCAGTGCCTCTGGAGAGGTATCATCTCCATCATCATCAAAGTTATACAGCATTAATATAGTTTGTTGGAGCTTATTGATGAGATTCTGACCTGGTATAGATAGGATATTGTGCTCTAAAAATCTCTTAGGCAGATCATAATTATCGCTTAAGTACCCCTTAAAGGCATTTAGCTCACTGCTGTTAGGGAGATATCCAAATAATATTAAAAAAGCCGTCTCTTCAAATAAATCACAGCAGCTTTCTCCCTGATGATTAATAAATTCGCTGATGTTTATACCCCTATAATACAGGGAACCATAATCATCGATTTTTTTATCCTTCTCTTTTTTATACCCTACAACATCAGAAATCTTTGTAAGTCCCACCAATACACCGGTTCCATCTTCATTTCTAAGACCTTTTTTTACATTGTGTATTTTATAAAGCTCATTATCTATTACATTATTATCCCCAGCTTTTGATACAAGTTTCTGCAATATATCTTTCATACGTTATCACCCTAATTCGTTAATTTAGAAGATTATATCACAAATATAATGATAATTGTAATAATATTAACAATAAAGTGACTTTTTTGTATATTATTTTTAGATAATGCTAGTACATAAGCTTAATGAAGTATATAGGAGCTCTTTAAATAAGAAGTGGAGGAATAAAATTATTAACATATTTTTACTTTAATAATGGCTTTTTTGTTCATTTTTTATAGATGTAGAAGAAGAAATAATCTATAATTTAGTTAGTTGGAATATAAATAATAATATGAAAATATTATAATGTAAATATTCCTTGAGATGTAATCACTCAAGGTTTATTTTATCTATTATTATTTATTATAAATGAAAGGAGCAGAGCTAATGCCCACAATAACCAGTTATAAATGTCCTAGCTGTGGTGCTGCCATTGCATATGATAGTAGCTCCAATAATCTTACCTGTGAGTACTGTAACAGTAGCTTTGAAATAAGTATTTTAGAAGAGTATTCTAAGCTTACAACCACGTCAGATGAGACAAGCTATCAGTGGGAGGATTCCCTAAGTAATGGGCAGTGGAATCAGGAGGGGAAGGAAAAGCTTTCTTCATATCTATGTCAATCCTGTGGTGGAGAGATTATCACTGATGAAACCACGGCAGCTACAAGATGTCCCTATTGTGATAGCGTAACAATAGTAAATAGCAAGGTTTCTGGAGAATTGATGCCAGAGTTAATAGTTCCTTTTAAAGTCAATAAGGAGGAGGCAGAAAAAGCTCTGAAGGAGTTTTATGGTAGTAAAAAGCTGCTTCCAGATTCATTTCGCAGCAAAAATAGAATAGAGAGCATCACTGGTATATATGTTCCCTTTTGGATATTTAGCTGTGGTACAAAGGCCTCTATGACCTATGATGGAACCAGAATAAGGACTTGGAGCGATTCTAAGTATAATTATACTGAAACCTCTCACTATCTAATATCCAGAAAGGGAACTCTTTCCTTCGAGGCTATACCTATTGATGGGTCTAAGAAAATGGATGACACTTTCATGGAGTCAATAGAGCCTTACAATCTTAAGGATGCTGTAGAGTTTTCCACGGCATATCTTGCTGGATATTTTGCTGATAGGTATGATGTAGATTCAGAAAGCAGCAGAAAAAGAGCTAATGAAAGGGTTGAAAATAGCACTGAAGAGGCTTTTTCTAGCACTGTTTATGGCTATAACTCTGTGATACCTAAAAGCAGCAGTATACAGGTGATAGACGGCTCTGTAAAATATGGTCTTCTACCAGTATGGCTTTTAAATAGTAAGTATAATGGAGAAATTTATACCTTTGCTATGAATGGTCAGACAGGAAAGTTTGTGGGCAGGCTACCTATTGATAATAAGAAGTACCTTACTTGGCTTATAGGTCTTACGGTAATTATAGGTATAATATTAACATTATTGCTGTTTATGATTTTTTAGGGGGGCTTAGGATGAGATATTTTAATAAAAAAAGAGTTCTTAGTGCCCTGGGCACAGTATTTCTTTCATTATTTTTAGTTATAATAGCTAGTCCAGTGTTATCCTATGGGGATACCAATAATGTTATTGATGAAGCTGACCTTCTATCCATGGAAGAGGAAGAGGCTCTTCAAGGAACCATTGAGGATATAAAAAATAGGTTTTCCTTTGACATAGTACTAAATACCATCACCACTACTGGTGGGAAGGATATAGTTGACTATTCTGATGATTATTTTGATTACAATGGCTATGGTGTTGGGAGTAATAGAGATGGATTAATCTTTGTTATTAACATGGAAAGTAGAGATTATTATACCTCAACCTCCGGCTATGGAATCACAGCCTTTACCGATTATGGATTGGATTATATTCATGAAAAGGTAGTCTCTAGCTTAAGCGAAGGAGATTATTACGCTGCCTTTAGTGAGTATTTAGATCTCTCACAGGAGCTTTTGATTCAGGCAGAGGAGGGTACCCCTTTTGATGTTGGCCAAAAAGAGCCTGTTAGCCGATGGGTGTTAGCTGGCGCAGCCTTTGGAATTTCCTTAATAGTAGCATTGATAGTCACAGGAGTCATGAGAAGAGGCATGAATACCGTGAGAAAGGAAGCTTTTGCTACCAATTATGTTATGAGGGATAGCTTAAATCTTACTGAGCAGCAGGATTTATTCCTCTATAGAAATGTAGTAAGGAGCAAAAAGCCAGAGCCCTCCTCTAGTGGAGGAAGCAGTACTCACAAGAGTTCTTCTGGGAGAAGCCATGGGGGAAGAGGCGGTAAATTTTAAATTAAAGCTTATAAGCTTATGATAATTATATTTGATTTTTATATTTTGAAATGGAAAAGGAGAGATTACTATGGGTCTTATTAAAGCAGGCTTAGGAGCTTTAGGAGGTAGCCTTGCAGATCAATGGAAGGAGTTCTTCTACTGCAATGCATTAGATTCAGATATATTAGTGGCAAAGGGGGAGAAGAAGGTAACAGGAAGATCCTCCAATACTAGGGGCAATGACAATATAATCTCTAGAAATTCTGCTATAGCCGTTGCTGATGGACAATGCATGATTATTGTGGAGCAGGGTAAGGTAGTTGAGCTTTGTGCAGAACCAGGAGAATATATTTATGATTCCTCCACAGAGCCAACAATATTTGCTGGAAATCTTGGACAAAGCATAAAGGAGACCTTTAAGGAAATAGGCAAGAGGTTTACCTTTGGTGGTGACCCTGGTAAGGATCAGAGAGTGTATTATTTTAATACTAAGGAGATAGTGGGAAATAAATATGGCACAGCTAACCCAGTACCCTTTAGAGTTGTAGATAACAATATTGGCTTAGATATAGACATAAGCATTCGCTGTAATGGGGAGTATTCCTACAGAATTGTAAATCCAATGCTTTTTTATGCTAATGTTTGTGGTAACGTAGAGGATATTTATAGAAGAAGCACAATAGATAGCATGCTGAAAAGTGAGCTGATGACAGCTCTTCAGCCTGCCTTTGCAAGAATATCTGCCATAGGTATACGCTACAGTGCAATACCTGGTCATACTTCAGAGCTGGCTGGTGCTCTTAATGAGGTTCTCTCTAAGAAATGGAGAGATATGAGAGGTATAGAGATAGCATCCTTAGGTGTTAACTCTGTTACTGCTTCCCAAGAGGATGAAAACATGATTAAAGAGCTTCAGAGAACTGCTGTTATGCGTAATACTAATATGGCAGCAGCAACCTTAGTTGGAGCACAGGCAGATGCTTTAAGAGCAGCAGCAAAAAATGAAAATGGTGCTATCAGTGGCTTTATGGGCTTTGGTATGGCTCAACAGGCTGGAGGTCTCAACGCTCAGAACTTGTTTGCCATGGGCCAGGACCAGAATAATGAAAATACTAGGAAAGCTGAGACTGCTCCTGTTAATCAAGACTCTAAAGAACAAGGTTCACAGGAAAAGGATACCTGGACATGTAGCTGTGGTGCAAAAAATAATGTAGGTAAGTTCTGCATGGAGTGCGGTGCCAAAAGACCAGAGACTCCTAAGGGCTGGAGCTGTTCCTGCGGTACCCTAAATCAAGGAAAGTTCTGCATGGAATGTGGAAGTAAAAAGCCTGCGGAAGCACCTCTTTACAAATGTGATAAATGTGGCTGGAAGCCAGAAGATCCTGCTCATCCTCCTAAGTTCTGTCCTGAATGTGGAGATGTTTTTGATGAAGGGGATCAGAAATAAGTAATAAAGTAATAAAGAAAGCTGGGATTACGAAAATAAAAGGCTTGATCCTAGCTTCTTTTTTTTTGCTATAAAACTATTAATTTTCATTTTTGTATTTAATTAAATAACATTTGGTTATATAATATTGCAATAATAAATTGGGGGATACAATATTGGAACTATTAGATTTTTTGATTATCTTATTTTTGGGACCATTGGGAGTACATAAGTTTAAAGAAGGAAATATAAGATTAGGATTAATATACTTATTTACCATGGGAATTTTCTTCTTTGGATGGGTTTTGGATCTAGCCCGTGCTCTTAGTTTGATTATGAGAGAGGGAATAATTAATGAGTAATAAGTATTAAAAAACATTGCTATTAATTAATAAAAGTGGGGAGAGAATAAAATGAAGTTAGAGACGGAGAGGTTGGAAATAATACCGCTTACTGGACAGCAGTTAAAGCTTCTAACTGAGGATGTTATTCAGTTTGAACAGGAGTTAAACTGTCAGTATTGTGGTGAAGAGATTGAAGGCTTCATATTAAGGTTATTTAAAAAGCAGATTAAAGTAGTGGAAAACAACAGTAAAGAGTTTTTTTGGCATACCTTCTGGCTTTTTAAGTTAAAAAATCAGGAGAAATTCATTGGCAGTGCTGCTTTTAAAAATGCTCCTGATGATAACGCACAAGTAGAAATAGGATATGGAATTAATAAGAATTTTCAAGGCTTTGGATATACTACAGAGGCTATCAAAGCTATGTGTAATTGGGCATTAAAACAACCTACTGTAACTAAAATAGTAGCAGAAACTCTAAAAAGTAATACTAAATCACAAAGTGTGCTAAAAAAATGTAACATGAAGATGTTTGATGAAACGGAAGAATACTATTGGTGGCAGTTAACTAAGGAAGACCTCTCAATATAAGGCATAGGGAATGCCTTAATAGCTTTAAAAACTACTCTTGATAATATAGCTTTACTTTCTTTCTATATAAATATCTTGGAAATGTCTACAAACCATTATTGACATTCCTTCTCCGATGTTTTACAATTAATAGTGCATTTAAGATGTGCCTCCATAGTTAAATGGATATAATAGTCCCCTCCTAAGGGATAGTTACAGGTTCGATTCCTGTTGGGGGTACCAGATATGCAAGAAGAATGACTCAACCATAGCGGTTGGGTCATTTTTTATGTTTTATATAGAATTTTATTTCCATATAATGTAAGATATAAGAGGATATTTAATGAAAGATAAATTTAGTATATAATAAGTACTATGGGAGAATTTAAAGAGTATCAACAAATTACATTGTAATTATATGAAGTCATTGCTTAAAAGCAAAAGAGAGTCATAGAAGGAGTGTCGTAGTTGAATAATTTAAAAGATGCAAAAGATTATATAAATAGCGATGAAGGAGTAATTGACTATATTATTGATGTCTGGAATACGCTTTGCAAAAGCTATAGGGCAGAAGCAACGCATTTAATAGAAGAAAATATAATACTTATGCATACCCACTATCACGAAGAAGAGGCACACAGCAGGTTTCGTTTTAAAAACGGTATACTTACAATAGAGTATTTGGAATTACCTTCGGGGCTTCAAAATAGAGGTTTCACAACAACCTTTTTAAATAATATAGAAGAAGAGGATAATGGCATAATTGAAATAAGATTTTTATCTGTTAAAGCACCCTTTATGGCAGAGCTTTTAGAGAGAAAGGGATATGTCTCCTATGTTATGTCGGATCTTCCAAGAAAGTGCTTTAAGATGAGAAAGAATAGCAGTTTGGGTTAGGACAAAAATGTGTATATAACGTTTATAAAACGGGATATGCACAATTTTTATATTATTGTGGAAGAGAGTGATGCTCTATATGGACGAAAGTATACTATATAAGTTTAAAGGTGCGATACTCGGTCATGCCGTTGGGGATGCCCTTGGTGTACCCGTGGAGTTTTATAATAGGGAAGAGCTTGATAGATCGCCAGTTACGGAGATGGAGGGCTTTGGGACATATCCATATCCAGCAGGAACCTGGTCTGATGATACAAGTATGACTCTTGCTGCTCTAGATAGTCTCAGCGAAGGTCTCCATTATGATGATATAATGGTGAAGTTCTGTCAGTGGCTTTACAACGATGAATACACACCCAGTGGTGAAACCTTTGATAACGGTATAACTACAGAAATTGCCCTTGATCGCTACAGAACTGGAAATAAGCCACCTTTAGAATGTGGAGAGACAGGAGAGAGGTCTAATGGAAATGGTTCACTGATGAGGATTATTCCATTCATTCTATACACCAAATATTCCTCCTACAGTATGGTACCTCTTTCAGGAAAGATGAATATAATCCATAATGCGTCATCCTTGACTCACGGACACCCTAGATCTAAAATTGCTTGTGGTATTTATGCATACATTATGGATGCGCTGCTGGATAATCCGAGAAAAGAATCTGTATATTCCGGGCTAGAAAAGGCCATGGACTATTACAAAAACCAAGAGGAACTAAGTAAATACACCAGGCTTTTTCAAAAGAACTTTCAGGAGCTTTCCCGTGATGAAATCAAGAGCTCTGGATATGTAGTGGACACCTTAGAAGCGTCTATCTGGTGCCTATTAACAACAGATAGCTATAAGGACTGTGTTTTGAAGGCTGTGAATTTGGGAGAAGATACCGATACCGTTGCAGCCATTGCAGGAGGACTTGCAGGAATTCTCTATGGTTATGACTCTATTCCAGAGGAATGGCTTTCAGTGCTTGCTAGGAAAGATTATATTATCAGCTTGTGTGAAAAGGCTTATGCTAGTTGGGAATGATAAAGTTTATAATTGATATATAGATAAAAAGTTCAGCTTTCTGGATAAGCACCTGAGAATTAAGCATACTATAAATAAGACTTATTTCTTCGGAGGTAAACCATGGACAATAATAAACATAGAATGAAGGATAGAGAAAAAAGCAACCCAGAGCTCCGTAAGATGTTCCCTAAGGATGGAGCAGATATTGGAATTATAGAAGGTGAAAAGATTGGTGCCCATGCCAATGGTAAAAATCATGGACATAAGAAGGAACCTTCTTATTAAAATAAAAAAATATTTTTATCAGTAACAAAAATGCCCTAACCCTGCATAATATAATATGTAATATATGTTTAGTAAGGCGGCAGTTAGGGCATAATAATTATTAGAAAGTTAATATTACTTAACAATAAAGTGTTATATAATAAAATTAATAAATCTATTGCCTTTAATATATTTACATTTAATTACATTTGATTTACAATAATTAAGTGTGCAATAATCGCAGATGAATTGGAAATTTAAAAATCTATATAGATACTAAATAGGCCTAGAAATGCTTGTTTAGAAGGTATTATGGGATGTAGATGCCCATTACTGTAGTAGGGATGTAGATGCCCGAAGATAAAAGCACAAATTGAGAATTTGTGCTTTTTTACATTTCTGTATTTATTCTAAAAACAAATATCTTCTTAAGGCAAAATGAACGGTGAATCTTTTGCTAAAGTCTATATTTTTGTCTCCATCTCTTCTATAGGCCCAGGAGAATCGGAGTTGATCTCCCTTCTTCCAGGTGTTGCCTATTATACTGTATTTATATAAGCTTTCTATGGCTGACTTTATGCTTGTAATTTTGGGATAGTCCTCCCGGCGCTCTATATAGAATTTTTCTATGTTAGAGTAGTTAAAGGACTTTTTTCTTAAATCCTTTAGTAAGCCCAGGAGCTGATCAACATATTCATTGTCCAGATGAATGTATAGCTCATTATAAAGCTCGCTGCAGAATTTATCTGAATAATCCTTTTTACAATGAGCAAGCATCCTGCTGGTTATCTTCGTTTCATTAGGGAATTCCCGCATGACAATTTGAAGGTAGCGGATAAAGTCTCTAGGTCTACCAAAGCTGTAATCTATTATATACCTCACCATATCCTTATTATCTATCTTTTCGGGAAACAGTGTATTATAAAGCTCTTCATTGCTTAACCCTGACAGACTGCTGCAGGATACCTTGATTTTGTTCAGTATCATTTCCATTAATACATGCTCATGGGGAGAATTATAGTTCTTATCTATCCAGTAGAGGTTTACCTCCTTATCCTCTCTGATTTTGCTCAGGTTTGAGGAGTGTTTATTTATCTCTTGAAGTATATCAGTTCTCATTAGGATTATACATTTTGATCCCTTTATGTTATGCTCGCTAAATAAGATGTTGATTTCATTTACCGCCTCAATGAGTCTTAAGAGAAACCTAACACTGTCATTTGAATCATCTAGCTTAAGCTCTAGCTCGTCTAAATCGTCTAAAATAATTATGACATTTACAAAGGAAAGACAGGTAAATATCCAATTCTGAACCTCCAGGAGGCATTCATAATACTTCTTAGAATCATATTTTTTTACCTTCTTCTTTAAGGCATTAAGGCTTGCTTTATAATTATGAAATACCCCTTCTATATTTCCGCTGCCGTAAAGCTGATCCTCCGTAGTATAAGAATCATATTTATAATTTCCTTTTTGATATCTAACATTAAAAAAAGCTTTAAGGTTACGGAGACTCGATTTATATCTCATGGTATCAGCTATTCTTTTTAATAAGGTCTTGTCCTTTTTCTCAAAGGGATTTATATCTTTGCAGAGGATGCATTTACTTATTTCTCTATAAAGCACCCATTTATAAAAGGAAGTATACTCATCCATATCTAAATGGTCAGGACCTATTTCAATGAGCTTTTGAAAGGTAAAAAGGTTTTTATTTATAATATTGCATATGCTGTTTTCCTGTGAGTTTATTTCAGCATGAATATATCTTCCTAGAATGGTCTTACCGCTGCCTTTTTGACCGGAAACTATGAATTTCAGGTTATCATTTAATATCTCATAATATTTTTCATTATCCTTATAAAATAACTCTTTAAAGTTACTGTGGTTAGCTTCGTCATCACCGTTGGTGTTGCCGATATAAATATCCTTTAACCTTATGGCCATAATAACTCCTTTCCCATAGCTGCAGGGATACCCTGATGTATAATGGAGAATGCATTTTATGTAATAGGTAAAAAATATGAGATGGTAAAAATTTAAACAGGCATATTATAAACGGAAACAGGCTGTAGATGGATAATATACAATAAGAAATAACTATAGAAAACACAGTAAAGCTTAGATAAATAAATAACAAATCATTTGATGAAAACTGAGAAATAATTGAGTAACAATTATTATATAAAAATGTTAATTTTAATTTGGATAATAATCTAATTATAAGACATTATTAAATAAATTACAAATATTAGAAATAAAATATTTATTCTTTTTTCACAAACTAGAAATAGTACATATTTTACATAAGCCCTTGAAAAGGATTGTTTGAAATGTAATATAATAAAGTTTAAAATTATAATAAAAAATATATATAATATGTTAAATAGTGTAAAGAAAAGCTTAGTTAGATGAAAATAAATGCAGAAAAATAGAACAATTTTAAATAATAAATCGTTTATGGCCTAATTCAGGTATATAATATATGTAGACTATTTGTCTATGGAAGCTGTGGTTTTGAAAAGGGGATTTTATATGAATATACTGCATGTGAAATATGCCGTTGAGGTAGCAAAAACTAAGTCAATAAGCCAGGCGGCAGAAAATCTATATACAACTCAGCCGAATCTAAGCCGTGCCATCAAAGAGCTGGAGGAGAATCTTGGCATTACAATTTTTAAAAGAAACTCCAGGGGAATGACCCTTACCGCTGAAGGTGAAGAATTTGTTCTTTATGCAAAGAATATAGTCACTAAACTTGATGAGCTAGAGACTATGTATAAGGATAAGAAGCAGCATAAGCAGCGGTTTTCTGCCTGTGTTCCTAGAGCAAGCTACATATCATGTGCTATGACGGAGTTCGGTAAGTGCATAGAAAAAGATTCTCCTGCGGAAATTTATTATAAGGAAACTGATTCAATGGATGCAATTAAATGTGTTATTAATGAGGATTATAATTTGGGAATTATACGGTATGAGGAAAGCTTAAGCAAATATTTTAAGAATATTTTTTATGAAAAGAAGCTTAATAGTGAAACTGTTTCGGAGTTTTTCAATGTTTTGCTCATGTCAAAGAGAAGCCCTCTAGCTAATAAGGAGGAGGTTTGCTTAGAAGATCTGTCAGATTACATAGAAATAGGAAATGAAGACCATATAAGTGTAAGGAAATCGGAGCTATCTAATATAGTGGATAAAAAGATTTATGTTTATGAAAGGGCAAGTCAGTTTACTCTTTTAGAAAGTCTTCATAATGCCTTTATGTGGGTATCACCCATTCCTAAGGACCTTTTAAAGAAATATAATTTGATTCAATTAAGCTGCAGGGAAAATACTAAGCTTTACAGGGATGTATTGATATATAGAAAAAGATATAAGCTATCTGATTTAGATAATAAGTTTATCAATGCTTTATTGGATGCAAAACGAAGATATTTATAAGGAAATATATATAGGTAACCCTAAGAAGTTAGAATAGAGACAACCTTATTTTATGCTGTTATACCGATATACTTATATCGATATAACTTTTTTTTATGCCAAAATTGTCGAAAGATTTGTTAAAATAATAACAAGGTTATGAAAATTTTAAAATAATATATAAGGTAGAAGAAAAGTAAAGGAGAAGCATAATTATGAAAATAACGGTATGCATTGGCTCATCCTGCCACCTTAAGGGTTCTAGACAGGTGGTTGAAGAGCTGCAGCAACTGATCTCTGAAAATAATCTCGAGGAAGAAGTTCATTTGTCAGGTGTGTTCTGTATGGGACGCTGTCAGGAAGGAGTTTCTGTGAGCCTTGATGGGGAGAAGTTTTCTTTAACATCGAAAAATGTAAAAGATTTTTTTCAAAAAGAAGTTATTAGTAGGGTGTGAATAAAATCATGATAATACAGATATGTATTGGGAGCTCTTGTTATCTTAAGGGATCACAGGAGCTTGTAAAGATGTTTCAGGATGCAGTTGAAAGCTACAGCTTATCAGAAGAGATAACTCTTGTAGGGAGCTTTTGTATTGGAAAGTGCAACAGAGAAGGGGTTACCCTGCAGGTGGACGATGAGATATTTACAGGTGTCACCAAGGATGGATTCAAGGATTTTTTTAATGAACAGGTTTTAACAAGAATACGGGCAGAAAGGAGCTAGACTTAATGGCTGAATTTTTAAGACTTAAAAAGTCTAATTGTAAAAATTGTTATAAGTGCATACGACATTGCCCTGTAAAGTCCATAAGGTTTTCAGGAAATCAGGCACATATAGTTAGGGATGAGTGCATACTCTGCGGTCAGTGCTTCGTGGTGTGTCCTCAAAATGCTAAGGAAATTACTGATAGCACAGAAGCAGTAAGAGTGATGATACAATCAGGCGCTCCCGTAATTGCCAGTGTTGCTCCTTCCTTTATAGCAAACTATCAAGGGGTTGGCATTGAAAGCTTAGAAGAAGGTCTTAAAAAGCTTGGCTTCTATTCTGCTGAGGAAACAGCTATAGGAGCTACCTTTGTAAAATCAGAGTATGAGCGTATTTTAAAGGAAGAAAGTCCTGAGGTGCTCATTTCCTCCTGCTGCCATTCAGTAAACCTTCTAATTCAAAAGTATTTTCCAAAAGAGCTTCCTTATCTTGCAAAGGTACTATCTCCCATGCAGGCTCATGGAAGAGATATTAAAAAGAGATATCCTGGGGCAAAGGTTGTTTTTATAGGCCCCTGTGTGGCAAAAAAGGATGAGGCCTATTCCTATGAGGGCTTCGTTGATGAGGTTCTCACCTATGAGGAGCTCACCAGCTGGTTTCAAGAGAAAGGGATTGTCTTAGAGAATAAGACTCAAGCAAAGGAGGATAGCAGGGCTCGCTATTTCCCTACTACTGGGGGGATATTAAAAACCATGGCACAGGATTTAGAGGAATATACTTACCTTGCCGTTGATGGTAAGGAGAACTGTATAGCAGCTCTACAGGATATAGAAAGTGGAAAAATCCATAAATGTTTTATAGAGATGTCAGCATGCACCGGAAGCTGCATAGGAGGACCTGTGATGGAAAAGTACCGCCGGTCACCAGTGCAGGATTATTTAACTGTATCTAATTATGCTGGTAGAAATGACTTTAAAGTAGAGCAGCCTGATGAGCTAGAGCTTAAAAAGATATTTGACTTTGCTAAATGCAACACTAGGCTTCCTGATGATATAGAAATTAACCAGGTGCTGAGGCAGATGGGTAAAACGAAAAAGGAGGACGAGCTTAACTGTGGGTCCTGTGGCTATAATACCTGTCGTGAAAAAGCTGCTGCCATTATACAAGGAAAAGCAGATATTTCTATGTGCCTGCCATTCTTAAAGGAGAAGGCTGAAAACTTTTCCGATAATATTATAAATAACACTCCCAACGGAATTATTGTTCTCAATGAGGAGCTGGAGGTGCAGCAGATTAATCGTGCGGCTCTTAAAATGATGAATATACCGAGGGTTTCAGATGTTATGGGAGAACCAGTAGTGAGGATATTGGATCCCAAGGTATTTCTGGAAGTAAAAAGAACAGGCCGCAATTCTCATTATAGGAGGGTATATCTTGCAGAGTACAATATATATATTGATCAGACGGTGGTTATTGATAAAGAAAATAACCTTCTCATATCCATCCTCCGAGATGTCACAGAGGAGGAAGTGCAGAGGACAAAGAAAGAAAGCATCAGCCGTCAAACAGTAGAGATTGCTGATAAGGTTGTGGATAAACAAATGCGTGTTGTTCAGGAAATTGCATCCTTACTTGGTGAAACTGCTGCAGAGACAAAAATAGCTTTGGCTAAGCTTAAGGAGTCGATTTCTAATGAATAACCTGTGTGCAGATATTGGCTATCAAAGCATTAACCATGTAGGAGAACAGCTTTGTGGAGATAATGTGGAGGTAGTGGAGCAAAATGAAGGCTCTTCAGTTATTGTTTTGGCAGATGGTCTGGGAAGTGGTGTGAAGGCAAATATCTTATCTACTCTCACCTCAAAAATCATATCCACCATGATTGCCGAGGGCCTTTCTATTCTAGATTGCGTTAGAACCATTGCAGCAACACTCCCTGTTTGCTCTGTGAGGGGAGTGGCCTACTCTACCTTTACAATAATATGTATTAAGGATAATGAGGAGGCAGAAATAATACAGTATGACAATCCCATGGTAATACTCCTTAGGGAAGGTAAAAATTATGAATATCCAAGAACTGAAATGAATATTGATGGTAAAAAGATATATGAGTCGAAAATTAAACTCCAGGAAAATGACGTATTTATAGCTATGAGTGATGGTTGTCCTCATGCAGGAGTCGGTCTGGCCTTTAATTTTGGCTGGAGGAGAGAGGATATCATTTCCTTTATGGAGATGTTTTATGATGCGGGCTATACTGCTAAAACCCTTTCAACAATTTTACTTAATGAGGTTAATAAGCTTTATGACAATAAGCCTGGAGATGATGCTACGGTATGTACTGTTCGAATTCGTAAAAGAGAGCCGATGAATCTTTTGTTTGGTCCACCAGCAAATAGAGATGATTGCGACAAAATGATGTCTCTATTCTTTTCAAAGATAGGGAAGCATATTGTCTGCGGAGGTACTACTTCCTCCATTGTTGCTAAATATCTTGGGAAAGCCTTAGTGCCAAGCCTGGAGTTTATTGATGACGAGGTGCCTCCTATAGCTACTATAGAAGGAGTGGATCTTGTCACTGAAGGTGTCATAACAGTGAATAAGGTATTGACCTATGCAAAGGATTATCTTGAAGGTAATGAATCATACCAGCAGTGGAGCTATAAACGGGATGGAGCCTCACTTATTGCTAGACTGCTCTTTGAAGAAGCAACGGATATTAACTTTTTTGTAGGGAGAGCTATAAATCCTGCCCATCAGAATCCTGAGCTTCCTATTAATTTTAGTATTAAGATGAATCTTGTTTCAGAGCTGTCAGAATGTCTTAAAAAGATGGGTAAAAGGATAAAAGTTAGCTATTTCTAAGGAGGTCTTATGGTAAAGAAATTTGATACTAAGGTACAGCATTTAAAATATAAGGTGCTTCGTGAGGTGGCAAGAGAAGCATGGAATGATAAAATACTGGAAAAGGTTATGGATATCCCCAAGAGGATAATTCCTGGGAGAGAGTCTACTATGAGGTGCTGTGTCTATAAGGAGAGGGCAATTCTTTCTGAAAGAGTGAAGATGGCTATGGGAGGAGATAAAAGTAATCCAAATGTTATAGAGGTTATTGACATAGCCTGTGATGAATGTCCAATGGGAGGCTATGAGGTAACTGCTGCGTGTAGAGGTTGCCTTGCTCATCGCTGTGAGGATGTATGCAAGAGAGGAGCGATAACCTTTGACAGCAATCATACAGCCCACATTGATAAATCGAAATGTGTTGAATGTGGACAGTGTGCTAAGGTTTGTCCTTATAGTGCTATCATGGATTTTAAGAGACCCTGTGAACGTTCCTGTAAGGCAAAGGCTATTTCTATGGATGATAACAAGGTAGCAAAGATAGATAACAGCAAGTGTATTTCCTGTGGAGCCTGTGTATATCAGTGTCCTTGGGGGGCAATTATGGATAAGTCATATATAACAAATGTTATTGATATGATTAAAAAGAGTGGTAACAACAAAAAGTATAAGGTTTATGCTCTTGTTGCACCTTCTATATCCAGTCAGTTTACCTATGGGAAGTTAGGACAAGTTATCAGCGGCATAAAAGAGCTTGGCTTTTATACTGTAATCGAGGCTGCTTTAGGTGCAGATATGGTAGCCTACTCTGAATCTAAGGAGCTTGTGGAAAAGGGCTTTTTAACCAGCTCCTGCTGCCCTGCTTTTGTAAGCTATGTTAAGAAGGAGTTTCCTCAAATGGAAGCTAATATTTCTCATAATTTATCCCCAATGGCTGCTCTTGCAAAATACATAAAAGAGGGATCCCCTGAAGATAAGGTGGTTTTTATAGGACCCTGTACTGCTAAGAAGATGGAGTTTCAAAAGCCTGAGGTGAACCCTTACATAGATAGTGTAATGACCTTTGAAGAATTGCAGGCGCTTTTTGATAGCCGTGATTTAGATATTACGAAGCTTCAGGAGGATGTTCTTGATAATGCCTCCTACTATGGAAGGATTTTTGCTCGCAGCGGTGGTCTTTCTGATGCTGTTGTGGAGGCTCTTAAGGAGCAGGGAATTGAGGATTTTGACGTAAAGGCTGTTGCCTGTGATGGAATAGAGGAGTGCCGTACTGCCCTTCTAAAGGCATCAAAAAATGTCCTTGATGGTAATTTTATTGAAGGAATGGCCTGTGTGGGAGGCTGTATCGGTGGTGCTGGTTGCCTGACCCATGGTCCTAAAAGTAAGCAGGACGTGGATAAGTACGGAAAAGAAGCCTATGAAAAAACAATCACTGACGCTATTAGTGTTTTAAAGTAATATAAGATAGTCATTTATCAATTACTCTTCTCCATGGAGTAGGAGAGTAAAAATACAGAGGCAAAGAAAAGCGCCTTGTAAAGATAGCTCCAGGGAAAGTAATATACATCGTAAATTATATAGTTATAAGCCTCCTGAATTATTAAGAGAGATACATTAATAATTGCAAGATAGAGAACTAAATTCTTATATACTCCTTTAGTCAAAAATAAGGAAAAGGCAATCATTAGGCATAAGGATATAACGATGAATACCATGGAAAAAATATCAAGAACTAAGGGTGAGGAAAATATATTATTACGTCCTTCTATAAATAAATGAAGTATAGGTGAAGAATCAAAAATAAAGGCAATAGATATAATATTAAAGGGTATTAGAACCATGGAGGCTTTTTTGTCTTTTAATTTTATGGAGTGCATGGGAAATATAACCATTATAACAGTAGTAAATAAATAATAAACCACCTCTATAGTATTTTTAGAAAAAAGATGATGGATTTGAGATACAGCAAAGATAGCTGCAGAAAATAAAGCTATTAATGAAGCTAAGTATCTTATTTTATCATTATCTATGAATCTATCTTTAAAGTTTATCATATTTATCGCCTCCCAGAAAACATTATGGCATACGCTGGGAAGTATTTCCACTACAAAACGGTTAAAAAGTATAATTTTTAACATTAAGTTAAATATTTATTATAAAAAAAGCCATGGCCTTATTCATTAAGGCTATGGCTTTTGCTCATTTTTTATATATATCCTTTATATATAGCTCTAAGTATAACTTTGAAAAGGCTTTAATAGTTCACCTTTATATCAGAATAATATAGAAGGCTGCTAGTAGAGCTTAAGATTTCTTTTCCCTTGGATACCTGTTTTACTGATATAGAATCACCGTCTTCAATTTTTATGTCCTCTGTCATTAAAGTATTTTCATCAATATATACTGTTTCTACAGGATCATCGTTCACGTAAATCCTGCTCCATTCAGTGAAGTTTTCACCGCTAACATATAGAGCTGAAGCCTCTAGCTCATAATCTGTGAGCTTAATATCCAAAACGCCCATCTTTAGCTCTGTCGGTTCGTATATTGCTTCTTGATTATAAATGTATTTTTTGCCATAAAGCATATCGTATTGAAGAGCATGAAGCATTTCTTTATAATCCTCTTGCTCCTGAGTCCTTTGATGGAACCTAGTAAGGGTTCCTTTATCTATTCCTAGTCTATCTAAAACCTCTGAGGAGAGCTGCCAGGCAGCCAAATCCCTATTCTTATTTTCCATTTCAAAGTTGCTCCAGATAACGTACTCTGTAGTATAAGTATCACCGGTAGATAAATCCTCATCCTGAATATTTAGGGATGGAAGGTGATCTCCGTATAGTACTAATACCACTGGCTCTTCATAGCTATTCAACGTTTCAACTAATTCCTTTATAAAGTTATCCATCTCTCTTAGCTGATTCACATAGTATTCCATGGCGTTGATCTCACCCTCGGTTAAATCATCTGAGGTAACGGATATGATCTTATTATAGTCCACAGGGGTAGTGGGATATTTACCGTGACCCTGAACAGAGATAGTATATAGGTAGTCTTGTCCATCTGTGGAGCTAAGAGCATTTAATATGCTTTCTATAAGCACCTTATCCTTATACCAGCCTAAGGGTGTTTCCTCTAAATCCTTCATGTATTCTGAAGAGGTAAAGGTATCAAAGCCAAGCATGCTGTATATTAGATTTCTATCATAAAAGGTTCCTGTATTATTGTGAATAGCATGAGCTGTATAGCCTAATTCCTTTAGGTTATAAGGAACTGATTCACTGGTTGATTCCTGTAATATAGTGGTATAAGGATATTCTCCTGACCCAAAGTATTCTGTGGTCATTTGAGTGATAACCTCAAATTCTGTATTAGCCGTTCCTGCTCCTATAACCGGTGCTTTGAAAAGACCTGAGGAATAGTTATCAAGAAGAGAGTGAAATACAGGTATTGGGTCTTCAGAGAAGGTCATATTTTTTAGCCTTGCTACATCAAAGAAGGATTCCAGCTGCAGCATAATAATATTGGGGGTCTTCTCTGGTGTAGGGCTTTCATCTCCTATTTTATTTGAGATGGAAGCTACCATTTCTTCAGAATAATCCTCTGGTTTATTTATTCCAATATCCACAACGCTTCTGGAAAAACAGTACACGAAGCCATAATTTTCATAAGCGTTGGCTATGTTCTCAAAGGTAGTAGATATAACACCTGCCTTTGCAGATACATCAGTAGCCAGGATTAGAGTTATTCCAATAATAGAAACCATTAAAAAGCCTCTGAAGGAATAGGTCCTCTGCTTTGGAGCCTTAATCCATATATATACTATTCCTACTATAACTAAGGCTATAGCAATTATAATAAGAACAAGCTCTAAAGGATTAAAATATATGTTGATAAGGCTTATAGCTGATTTTATAACTCTAAAGTCTACAGCTCTAAGAGGGGTTGTCCTAAATCCTCTTATAATGCAATCAGCTATTCCTAGACCAAGCCATCCTAAGGTCACAATGCTGAGAGCAAAGGTTCTCCTTTTTATGAGCAGTGCCAGGGATAGAGTTAGGAGAATAATAAGTGAATTGTATAAAAAGTTAGCGGGATGAGCAAATAAATGAACAAATCCGCCTATGATAGATCTTCTACTTAAGGATTCTATTACTAAGTTTAATAAAAGAGATAATGTAATGCAAAAAAGCAACGGCCTTTCATAAAGCCGATTTATTAATTGATATATTTTTTTCATATTATCACCTTTATATAAATTTTTTAGATATTAATATAGCTATTGAGTAATTAATTTATTGAAGTTTATCATTGGTGTAGTTCATAGGTTAAGGGCGTATATAATAGTAATTTACATTATTATATACGTTATAGTTTTATAAAAGTTGCACTTATGAAATAAGTATAATGCGCTAATGATATAATATAGCTTTATTGTGAGCAGAGTTTGGAAGTAATGTTAAGGGAATGTGAATTTTAATAAATACTAAAATAGAGATAAATAGAGAATTATAAATAAGTTAATTAAGCCTTAGTTATAATTCCTATAAGATTTAATATACACCTTAGTTACATATTTGCCAATATATTTGTCGATTTAAATCGATTAATATTTAGATTTACTATAGATAAGTAGAGATATCTCAATAATTAGAATGCTGAATACAACTAGTTTATGTAGTAGAATTTATAATATTCTGTTATTAATGATATAAATTATATATAATATATATTGATAATAAATTTAAGGGGAGAGGTTTATGTCAGCTAAGCAATATATATGGAAGGATAGAAAAAGAATTCTCGGTATGCCTATATCCTTTACAAAGTATTCTCTAACTCAGGATAGGTTATTTTGTGAGGTAGGTCTTCTGAGCACAAAGTATGATGAGGTTTTGTTATATAGAATAAGAGATATAGGACTCAGCAGAAGCTTTGGACAAAAGCTTTTAGGTGTTGGGACTATAATTCTGCAATCCTCCGATAAGAGTACTCCTGTATTGGAGCTTAAGAATATTAAGAGGGCTTATGAGGTTAAGGAGCTGCTTCATCAACAGGTTGAGGAGATGAAGCTTGCTAGAAGGGTCAGGGTAGGAGAATACATGGGTGAACACAGCCCAATAGATGATATAGATAAGGATGAAGATATAGAAGCTTAATGATAAATACTGGTATTTTCATAACCTTCTTATAGCCATCATAATTTCATCACATAATAAGAATAATATAATCTTAGATGATTTTTCTATAAATACCCTTAAAATTATAGACGTGAAGAATTCCCTGTGGATTCTTCACTTTTTTTTATTTACCAATTGACAGAAATTGAAAAGTACTATAAAATTATTTTAACGTTAAAAATATTTTAACGTTAAAATAATTTTATAGGAGTGAGCTTATGGAAAACACAGCTACTACCACTAAGAATTCTAAAAAGAAGTTATCCTTAGCCAATATGTTTTTCCTTTTTAAATATAAAAATTATAGAAAGCTATTAATAGCTAACAGTATCTCCCGTTTTGGGGATTCCATTGATGCCATAGCCTTCAGCTGGCTTGTATATATGTTTACAGGCTCAGAGATGCTGCTAGGGATAACCTTTGCTGTTAACAGTCTTCCTAATCTTTTATTTGGAGCCTTTACGGGACTATTAGCCGACAGGTTAAATAAAAAGAAGCTAATAATATACAGCTATTTAGGAAGAGGCATGTCCGTTGCTATTATATCTATGCTCTACTATACAAATACCCTAAGCCTTTGGCATATTTTTGCCTTAACGGCCTTTAACTCTACCCTGGAGATATTAATGCACCCTGCTGTAACAGCAATTACCCCGGAGCTTCTTCCTGAGGAAGCCTTCACTAAGGCTTCAGCCTTTTCTAATTCCCTTTACAGAACCTTAGAGCTTATAGGAACAGGGATGGCTGGAATTATCATAGCTCAGATATCCATTACAGGAGCCCTTGTGGTAGATGCCTTAACCTTTTTTGCTGGAGCTATGATTATTAGTACAATGAAGCTTGAAGCAAAAGAAAAGGAAGAGTTACCTGAAGCCTTAAACCTTAAAAGTGGCTTAAGGGAGATTAAGGAAGGGTTCAGTTATATTAAGTTAAATAAGTTTATAATGATGGTTATAGTGCTTTTTGCAGTGATAAATTTCTGCCTCTCTCCTTTAAATATTCTTACCCCAATATTTACAGATAAGGTGCTGTTAGGAGGACCGGAAACTCTCAGTATTTTACTTATGAGCCTCACCTTAGGTACAATCATAGGAGGAGTAGCTGTGGCAGCCTTAGCCCATAAATTTAAAGGTAACAGTCTTTTGATTACTTCTTCCTTAATTTTTGGAGCTGTATATGCATTATTGATTCTACCTTCTGTATTAACTACGGGAGCAGTTATTGTATCATCGGTTTGCTTCTTCCTTATGGGATTCATGGTTCCTGGAATGACAGCCCCGATAAATGGATATATTCTTTCTAAAACTGATAAAAGATATTTAGGAAGAGTCAGTGGAATAATATCCTTAATTGCCACGGGGGTAATGCCTATAGGAGCAGCTCTCACCGGGGTAATGGCTGAGTACCTGGCAGCTTCATTGATTTTCTTAATTATGGGTGCTATAATTATCGTAACTTCCCTTTATATGTGGCTTGGAGGAAGATTAAGTACCCATTAAGGATGATTGATTTGAAGGATAATATGATTTTAAAGACAACCGAAGAAATTAAAGCTGTATCGGATCCTTATAGGTTAAAAATATTAAGGGTCCTTTCTTCCTATGAAGAAGGTGCTACAGCCAGTATGGTGGCAGAAGAAATGGAAGAGGTTCCTTCTAAGGTCTACTACCATATCAAAAAGCTTGAAAAAGTAGGGGTTATTGAAATAGTAAAAACTGAGGTGATTAATGGTATTGTAGCCAAGTATTATAAAAAGACTGCAGATACCTATACTATAGAAGGGTATGAGGAGGAACAGCATAATCCTCTCTTTTTAAATGAAGCCTATAAAACAATTAAAAGTGTTTATGATGAGAGCCTGGAGACAATCAGAGGAGCTATAAACAGTGGGGATAGCTCTAAGGAAATTACTCCAATGATAATCAGCGCCTCAGATCTTTCTTTAACAGTAGAAGAAATGAATGAGCTTATTGAGTATGTTAAAACTATAAAAAATAAAGGCAGTAGGAAGAAAAGAGAAGGTGTGGAGAAAGTGGATGAAGGAAGTGTTCATAAGGTGAATGAAGAAAGTGTTCATAAGGTGGATGAACGGAGTTTTCACAAGGTGCATCTTTTATTTTCTATTGTAAATAAAGATTAGCTGCTTTATTCTGATAAATCGGTTAAGTTCCATATCTATATATGCTATAATATTATATGCTATAATGATTATCGTATAAAATATAATTAAAATTACAATGAAGACTTAGGAGTGTGGTATTTTTGGAACCTGGTAGTACGTGGGAGATCGTTGCACTAATTATTTTGCTTTTCCTTTCTGGATTTTTCTCTATGTCAGAAACTGCCCTTATGGCCCTTAGTAAGATAAGGATAAGGCATATGGTAGAGGATAATGTGAAAAATGCAAAGCTTGTGGAAAAGCTAGTTGAGAACCCACAAAGACTTTTAGGAAGTATACTTGTTGGTAATAATCTTGTTAATATAGGGGCTTCTTCCCTTGCAACTACAATAGCTTATGATGCCTTAGGAAGCTCTGGGGTGGCTCTGGCTACAGGGGTTATGACTCTTTTGGTACTGATATTTGGAGAAATTACTCCTAAGTCCTTAGCAGCACAGTACTCTGAGAAGATTTCCTTAAAGGTGAGCAGACCTATTGCTTTTGTAGTATTTATCTTTAGACCATTAGTTGCTGTATTTACCTTCATATCCTCCTTCTTTATAAGGCTATTTGGAGGCAATCCCAATGCTAACCAGCCCTTTATAACTCAAGAGGAGCTCAGGACCATAGTGGATGTCAGTGAGGAAGAGGGTGTCCTGGAGACTGGAGAAAAGCAGATGATATATAATGTGTTTGAATTTGGTGATCTTCAGGTTAAGGATGTAATGGTTCAGAGAGTAGATATTGTTGCAGTAGATACGGAAGCTAGCTATTATGAGATTCTTCAGGTAATAAAGGAACAGCAGTTTTCCAGAATTCCCGTTTATGAGGAAACAATAGATGATATAGTAGGTATTTTATATGCTAAGGACCTGCTAGTAACAGACATGGATGAAGAGAACTTTGATATTACAAAGCTAATGAGAGTTCCCTATTATACCTTTGAATTTAAAAAGATCACAGACTTATTTGCTGAGATGAAGAAGAGCAGAAATCATCTCTCTGTAGTTTTAGATGAGTATGGTGGCACTGTAGGTCTTATTAGTATAGAAGACCTCATAGAGGAAATAGTAGGGGATATTGAAGACGAATATGATGATGAAGAAGATAAAGAAATAGAAGTAATTAAAGAAGATGAATATGTGGTGACTGGAAGCACAAGAATCTCTGATCTTAATGATATGATAGGAACGAATATTGAATCAGAGGAATTTGATTCCGTAGGTGGCTTTGTCATTGGACAGCTTGGTAGATTTCCTGAACAGGATGAGGAGATTCAGTATCAGCACATTAAATTTATCGTAGAAGATATAGATAAAAATAGAATTAAGAAGGTAAGAATATTTACCTAAGTATTATTATAGCTGCATTAATTTGCAGCTATAATTTTCTAAAGAATAATATTAATAAAGGTGATAATATGGACTTTATGCTGGAAGCCTTAGAGGAGGCTAAAAAGGCTCTTTCTAAAGAGGAAGTACCCGTAGGGGCTGTAGTAGTAAGGAATGGAGAAATCATAGGGAGAGGTCACAACCTCAGAGAAAACTTAAATTCTCCTCTAGCTCATGCGGAAATCATTGCTATAAAAGAGGCATCTGAAAAGCTAAATAGCTGGAGGCTAAATGACTGCCAGCTTTATGTTACCCTTGAGCCCTGCGTCATGTGTGCAGGAGCCATAACCCAAGCCCGTATACCTGAGGTTTACATAGGAGCTATTGATCCAGCAGCTGGAGCCTGTGGCTCTATAATCAATATCCCTCAAAATGATAGCCTTCACCTTCACACAAAACTATACTGGCAGCTTAGGGATGAATGTGGAGATATTCTTAAAGAATTTTTTTTAAGAAGAAGAAAATAATTATTTATTTTTGTAAAGATTCTGATATAATAAAATAGTAGCCTGCGGGTATGGCGGAATAGGCAGACGCGCTAGATTCAGGTTCTAGTGAGGGTTCCCTCATACAGGTTCAAGTCCTGCTACCCGCACCACGAAAAAGACCAGATTTGTCTAAGCGACAAATCTGGTCTTTTTCGAATGAAGCGCGCCTTGGGGCACATGAAGTCGCTGCGCTGATGAAGTGTCCTTCGGACATGAAGTGTGCTGCTGCACATTAAGAGGGCGCTTCGCTTCATACGAGAGTAAGGGAGTGCTTCGTGGCGACACCATCGCCGCTTCATGTTTGCTAAGCAAACACTTCATTGAAATTATGTAAATTTTATGATATTGTTCTTAAAAGAGGTGATCCATATGAGAAATGACAAATTATCTGTTCAATCCATGGATTTTGCAATCTCCATCATCAATCTCGTAAAAGAATTAAAGCTAAATAAGGAAACTATTATATCTAATCAGATAGGAAGAAGTGGCACTTCTATTGGTGCTAATATTCGGGAAGCACAGTATGCTCATGGAAAGGCTGACTTCATTGCAAAACTTCAAATAGCACTAAAAGAAGCCAATGAAACGGGCTACTGGTTGGAGCTGCTCTTTAAAACAGACTATATTGATGTTGAAACATATAGAGCACTAGATGCAGCTTGTGCAAATATTCGTGTGATATTGATAGCTTCTATCAATACAGCAAAAGGAAATAAGGATAATTGAGATGAAAAGAAACCTCCCTTGCCCACCAGCACAAAAGAGGTTTCTTTTATTATGTATAAATAATCTTCCAATGAAAGATGTGGAAGTATGAGGCAGTTATATAATAAAATTGTGTCCTATTAGCTCCCTTGAGTTAGTCTAGACTAACTGAAAGAAGTTTATCATAAAATGTCGAAAAACACAATAATAAAAATAAAGTGTAATTAATTTCCTTAAAATGTATCAAATTCCCTTCTCTTTACGTATCTTTTATTAAGGAACCTACAGGGAGGTAAGGGATGTTCTATAATATATTTCATTCAACACACCATAAAAAGTTATATTCATTAAGGGAAAAGGTGAAAAGAATTAGCTATTTAGTCCTAGCTATAGGAATGCTTATACTTTTAGCTGGCTGCAGTAGCTTAGGTATATTTAAGGCTCAGGATGATAAAGGTGCTTTTTATAGCCTTTTAGAAGAGGGAATCCCAGAGGGATATTCATATTGCGCTTCTGCTAAGGCTGAGGATGGAATAATCATTATGTATGCCGATGAGGGCAGCTATGAATATACTATTGTTCTATTGACAGAGAACTCAGGAAAGCTTAAGGAGCTTTATAAAGGAGAGCTTTTTACTGGCACGGGAGATTATTATCTCAGTCATTTTAATTTTGAAATCTTAAATACTTCTCCACTTATGATAAAGGATAACTCCACTATGAGACTTTATTCCTTCGATGAGAAGTACTCTAATGTAAAGGAGTCTTCTCTGGAGGATTTAAGATTTTATGATAGCTTATATTCAGAAAGAAATAATAGTATTCATTTTATAGATTATGATACCAATTATTTTAATTCATATTCTGTTGAGGATGAAAAGCTTGCAGAAATCTACACAGAAAATATGGATTATAGCTACCTTATCCTCGAAGATATCTTTGAAGATCAGGGAATCGCTGTGATTTCAACCACAAGATTTATTGATCAGAAGGCTATAAAGCTGCTGGTAGACATGGAAAAGGGTGAGGTCATTTGTGAGCTTCCTTCAGAAATCACTTTATTTGAGCTTCAAGGAAAAGTATATGGACTCAGGCAAAATGAGGATAAGATACTAATAGCTCTATATCAGCAGGAAGAAGGGATATTTGAGCCTTTTATTGAAATAGCTTCCGGAGAAGAATATTACTTCGAATATTATGTCCATGAGCCTAGCGGATACCTTTATTTCTATTCTCTGATAGATGATAATACTGCTAAACTTAAGGCTATTAACATTATAGAGAAGAAACTTGTCTACGAGGGGGATTACTCCTTTGATCTCATAAATTATGTGGAAGAAGAGGCTTATGCTAAAGAAGAGGAATATCCTGAAGAGCAATTATTTACGGATATAAGTATTCTTGGGACAGAGAAGCTTACGGAAGATGAGTCCAGCTTAATATTCAATATTACTAGAGCAGGAGCTTTACAGGATATTGTTGTATGGAATATAAGCAAAGAAGCTCCTATAAATAAGTCTCTTAAGTCTTCTGAGAATTGGGATAGCTATAGCAGTGTTGCCCCTAGAGAAAATAAATACTATGGAAGATTAAGTGAATATGCAGATTATCTATCAAAAAAGCATGGAGTGAATATATATATTGGGGATAATGCTGTAGTTGGCTTTGTGGATTATGCTGTTACTCCTCTAGAAAGTGAAACGGAGACATATCAAGCCTTAACTGCGTTGGAAGATGCTCTGAGCCTTTATCCAGAGAATTTCTTTCGTCAATTTAAGGATACTTCCCCTGGAGGAATCGGTATTTATATCACTGGGAGTATTTCTTCAATAATATCTGGGAATATTGATAATCCTGTGGGCTTTACTATTAATAATTATGGAAAGCAATATATTGTGCTTAATGGACAATATATTGAGTCTACTAGAAAAACCTTTACCCATGAACTAGCTCATGCAATAGATACAAGGTTGTATAGCCTTAGCATGGTTAACGATGGCTTGCATTTTAATGAGGCTCAATGGGGAGAGCTTAATCCTAAGGATTTTGCCTATTATTACAATTATTTAGATGAAAATGGTGAAAGCTATCAGTATAATGGCTCCACGGAATATACTCCACTGAGTGAAGGTTATGAACAAAGAGGGGAAGTAGATGAGGTTTACTTTGTGGACTCCTATTCTAAGACCTTCCCCACAGAGGATAGAGCGAGGCTTATGGAATATAGCCTGCTGAAGGAAGGAGCTCCTGATTATATGAAGGGTAAGAATATGCAGGAAAAGCTTAAGTATTACTACTTAGCAATAAGAAAGGCCTTTGACACAACAGGCTGGCCTGAGGTTACTTCCTGGGAGGAAGCGATACTACCATAAAAATATATTTGTTGTTATTTATAAATTTTATAAAACATAGGAGAGTAAAATGATTAACGGAAGCTTAACTTATTTAATCTCATAATCCAAGAGGGGGGTAAGGCTTATGAAAAGACTGGCTTCACCATAGAAGGTGTTTTGAGACAAGCTATATATAAATAATCAGTATTCTGATGAGGTAATAATGGGTCTTCTCAGGGAAGAATATGATAAGATGAAGTAGAGCTTTTCATTTATAGAAGTTAATATACCGAGGTGATAATAATGCCATATAAGAGCTTTAAAACCCTTAAGCAAGAGAAAAATAGACTTTTCTTTTATACTCCTCATGAAATCACTCTCCTAGAAAATAAGTCTTATTTCGCCCAAAATACTGCTGCTATTAAGCTGATTAAGGGTTATGAAGTGGATAAGATAGGGGGAGAACCTATAAATAATAAAGAGCTTCTTATGATTGTAGTACAATATTTCATAGGAGAATACTTTGGAGATTACACAGGAAGACATGTGAAAGAAAGAAGCTATATATTGATAGATGGAGTAGTTTATAAGGAAAGTGGAGAAATCATAGAAAAATTACCTTCAGAGCTTGAAGGAGTATTAAAGGAGTATAACATATGAAGAAAAATGGGAAGGTTTATCTGTGATATAGGATAAAATAATTAATTGAAAAACCCTAAAACTTCCTATATAATTACATAGGTAAGCGTATATAGGGAGATGTACCCAAGTGGTTGAAGGGTCCGCACTCGAAATGCGGTAGGTCGGTAACCCGGCGCGAGAGTTCGAATCTCTCCATCTCCGCCAAAAAAAGACGATGGTTTTGATAAAAAACCATCGTCTTTTTTAATGGAGAAAAACTGAAGTATTCCAAGGAAATCTTAGTTATTAGAAACACTTCTATATTTTTTGCGATATTGTGAGGGGGTCATATCGGAGTATTTTTTGAAGACCCTATTAAAATGAGTAAGGTTTGAGAAACCAGTGAGGCGGCTGATCTCAGTGATGCTTTTATCTGTCTCCATGATGCTACGCTGTGCATTGGAAACTCGAGTTATATTTATGTATTGGACTATGGTTCTATTAGTGATCCGTTTAAACTCCCTGCAGAGATAATAAGGACTGACAAAAAACTTTTTTGAAAGATCTTCTAGAGTGATATCTTCAAAATAATTATCGTGAATATAATCTATGATATCTCCAATGAGATGTCTGCTGGAGTTTTTTTCTTTATGTGGGGCTTGTCTTAAGATGGCTATAAGAAGAAGATTGAGAAGGCTGTGAAGTAATTCTTCTCTATATATGGTAGGATTATCTTCTTCTTTTAGAATTAGCTTTAATATATTATGAATAGCAGCGCTAGCCTTAGGAGTTGGCCTATAGATTCCGGTAGAGTTGCTTAAAGCCTTTGATAAAGCCTCTGAGTCTATGGCACTAGGATTGAAATAAAGAACAATTCTTTTGAAGGGAACATCAACAGAACCAAAGGAATGATGCATTACGTAAGGTGCCTTAATAGCAAACATTCCTGGTTCTATAGTATTTATTAATCCTTCAATAATAATATGACGTCCGCCACCTTCCAAGTAGTACAGCTCATAAAAATCATGGAAGTGAGATTTTGTCATATTATCATTTACCCCTTCTTTTTCTTCACAGGAAATCACTTGACCCTGCGCCATTCTTATACCTGCATAGTCAATCATATAAAGTCTCCTTTTATCTCTTTTAAAAATAAAAAATATTATCATTAATTGCAAAACAAACGATTTCAAAGCATCTTTATAGAGCAAGATGTGTAAAAAACTAATGGTTATCTCGCAAAAATTGTCTAGTTTTGACGAAATATTTGTAATAAAATCATAACATAATGACAGTCAAAAGAAAATAGAAGACAGAGGAAAAGTAAATAGCATGAAAAGATTTCAAGGACAGATTGAACATAACAGGGAAACCATTACCCTTTTGTTTAAGGTAGCCTATGACACCTTTGAGATGAAGAGGATATTAATTCGACTTACCATTGGGGTGATTATGGTTATCTTAGGACTTTTCGGTGAGCTTAATCAGGTTATTCAAGGAATATTACTTATGACAGGAGCATGGCTTATTGTAAGTAGAGATTTTCCACCAAAGGTAAGGGCTGATCGCACTCTGGAGGAGAGAAAGCAGCCATTGCCTATTCTAGTTTCAACTTTTTATGAAGACCGTATGGAACTCAGTGGAGAAGGGAGAATGAGTCTTAGATATAGAGATTTTCAGCATATCGTAGAAGAAAACGATTATTTCTTTCTTTTTCTTCATAAGAATTCTGCTTGTATGATTGATTCGAAGACCCTTGAGCCTGATTCACTGGAGGAATTTAAAGACTTTGTTTCAAGGAAGACAAATCTTCAGTGGCAGAAAAATACTTCTTGGTTCAATATGAGTCTAAAAGAACTGCTTCAACTTCTTAAGCAATAAAAATGAAGACCTTGGAAGCAATTTATTGATGGGTATTCGCTTTTAAAGCGATTTACTATATAGAAAATAATATATTTTAAAAATATCTACTAATCTAGGAGGCAAAAATGTTAAAGACAAAGAAGCTTGTTGCAATGGCAGCTGCAGCTATTATGGCTCTAAGCCTTACTGCTTGTGGTGGTGGAAGTAATAGTGAAACAGCTGGAGGAGAAAAAGTATTCAATTTAAAATTAGGTCATAACTTAGCTGAAGACCATGCTGTTCATCTAGAACTTACTGACTTCGCTGAGTCTGTGAAGGAAAAATCCAATGGAACTATCAATATTCAGCTTTTCCCTAATGGTACTTTAGGTAGTGAGAGTGACATGATTTCTCAAATACAAAACGGAGCACTAGATATGGCAAAGGTTTCTGCTTCAACCCTTGGAAACTTCAGCGAACAGTATAATGCATTTTCAATACCATATGTATTTGATAATCAAGAGCATTACTATGAAGTAATGGACAGTGAAGTAGTACAAAATATCTTTGATAGCACTTCTAACGATGGGTTCGTAGGCTTAACTTGGTTAGATTCAGGAGCTCGTTCCTTCTATACTGCTGACAAGGCTATACGTAAGCCTTCAGACTTAAAGGGATTAAAAATCCGTACTATGGATTCTCAGATTGCTATAGATATGATGAGCGCTCTTGGTGGTTCTGCTACAGTTATGGGCTATAGTGATATCTACACAGGCTTACAGCAGGGAGTTATCGATGGAGCAGAAAACAATGTAACTGCACTTCGTGACCATGGTGAAGTAGCTAAATATTATTCTTTTGATGAGCATACTAGAATTCCAGACGTAGTAGTTTTCTCTGCAAAGGTTTGGGATGAAATGTCTGAAGAACAACAAGAGGTAGTTAAGACTGCAGCTAAAGAAGCTAGTGAAAGCTACAAGACTAGATGGAAAAACTTTGAGGATGAAGTTTTAGAAAAGGCTACTAATGAGTTTGGAGTAGAGCTAGTAAGAGATGTGGATATAAAAGCTTTCCAAGAAGCTGTGAAGCCAATCTATGAAAAGCTTGAAAAGGATAGCCCAGAAGTATATGAGGTTGTAAATTCTATACGAGAAATGGCTAAGTAAAATAGCTTTATTAAGAAAGGCTGCAGTCCCAGAAGGTGGCTGTAGCCTTTCCTATTGATAAAATAATGATTTCGTCTTAAATCGGAGGAACGAAGAATTATGAAAAAGTTAGATAAAATAATCGATGATTTTATGAAGGGATTGATGGCCTTGTCCATGCTTTCCTTAGTGATAGGAGGATTCTGGCAGATCTTCACTAGATGGATTCTTAAAGACCCTTCCACCTTCACAGAAGAATTTATGCGTTTTATGCTTATATGGGCTAGTATGCTTGGTTCTGCCTACTGCTTCTACAAGGATAAGCATCTTAGCCTAGACCTTTTCAAAAGTAAAGCTAAGGGAAAGGTTACTGTAATCCTAAATGTATTTATAGAAGCAATGATTTTATTCTTTATAACCTATGTATTTGTGTATGGAGGCTTTAGACAAGCTATAGGAAGTACAAATCTTTCTCCAGTTATGCAGATTCCATACAAATATCTTTATATGATTCTGCCTATATCTGGCGCTTTCATAGTAATAGCACGAGTTCTCAAGTACATTCAGCTATATCAGGACTCCAAAGCAGATAAGAAGGAGGCTTAAAAATGATAATACAATCCACTTTAATTCTTTTTGGTGTGTTTTTTACAATGCTTTTTACTGGTGTGCCTATATCAGTAGGTATTGGAATTGCTTCAATAGTTACAGCATTTTTTAGTTTTGATCCAGAAATCTTTGCAGTTATTGCTGCCCAACGTGTATTTTCAGGTATAGATTCTTTTGCACTATTAGCATTACCTTTCTTTACTTTAGCTGGAAACATAATGAACAAGGGTGGTATAGCTCAGCGTCTAGTACGTCTTGCTAGACTAGTTGTTGGTTGGATTCCAGGATATCTAGCTGCAACTAATGTACTTGCTAATATGTTCTTTGGAGCTATTTCTGGTTCTTCCGTAGCAGCAACCTCTGCTATGGGTAGCATAATGAGTCCTTTAGAAAGAGAAGAAGGCTATGATCCAAACTATTCTGCTGCAGTAAATATCTGTTCAGCACCCACAGGAATACTTATACCTCCTAGCGGTCCGCTGATATTATACTCCATAACTGCCGGTGGTGTTTCCGTAGCAGCTCTATTCATGGCAGGCTATCTTCCAGGAATACTTCTTGGACTATCTGTATTGATATTCTCCATGTACATAGCTTATAAGAAGGGCTACAAAGCTTCTACTGTAAAAGAAACAGACCCAGCTATAAAAATAGTTATAGATGCTGTACCTTCACTTTTTGCTGTAATACTTATTATGGCTGGAATCCTTTCAGGTTGGTTTACCCCTACAGAAGCTGGTGTTGTAGCAGTTCTATATTGTGGTCTTTTAGGCTTTATATATAAAGAGTTAAATATAAAAAATCTTTATGAGATATTAGCAGATACAATGATTAGCTCCGCTACTATTTTATTCTTAATTGCTGCATCAACCATTATGTCTTATATAATGTCCTATTCAGGAATTCCTGCAGCAATAAGCCAGATGATAATGGGAGCTTCCAGCAATAAATATGTATTATTGCTTATAATGAATGTATTCTTACTAGTTATGGGTATGTTCCTTGACCTTACTCCAGCGGTATTAATTTTCACTCCAATATTTTTACCTATCATAAATAGTATTGGAATGAGTCCTGTACACTTTGGTGTTATGCTCATAATGAATTTGGGTATTGGTTCTGTTACTCCACCAGTAGGCTCCTGCTTATTTGTAGGCTGCAGTGTAGGAAAGGTGGCTATTGAAGGTATTACTAAATATATAGTTCCATTATTTATTGCAATGGTAATAGCACTTTTATTGGTAACTTATATTCCAGCAATTTCCCTTTTAGTTCCATACTTATTTAAGTTAGTACCATCAATGTAATATAAGAACTCTGTTAGGAGAAGTACTAAAAAGACAAAATGTCGTGTTTAGATTAAAGGAGAAACCAAATGAAGATATGTAAAGAATTTAAAGGGATGGAGACCCGTGAGGGTATATCTATTATTCATACCAACTGTGCAGATATCAGTATAACATTTGTTACCGAAGAAATAGTTAGAGTAAGAGCATCCTTTGATAGAGAAATGGATGAAGCATCCTATGTTCTATCCACTACTGCCTGGGAAGACCGTTTAGATGGTCTTTTCCAGGGAGAAAGAAGTCAAAAGAAGCCAGTAGCTCCAGCGGTGGAAGAAAAGGATGGTAAGGTAGTCTTCACAACAGAAGCTATAAAACTAGAGCTAACTAAGGAGCCATTCTGCTTCAGACTTTATGATAAGGAAGGAACACTTCTATATAGTGACTTAGAAGGAAGTCCTTACATATTAGATTCTAATAATAGAGTAAATCACTATAGCCAGATGCAGGGCGAAGAAGAATGCTACTATGGCTTTGGTGAAAAGGGTGGAGAGCTTAACAAAAATAAAACCTTTATCCGTGAAAGAGCTACCGATGCTATGGGTTATGATTCAAGAAAAATGGATACCTTATATAAGCACATTCCTTTTTACATCAGAATGAATCGTAGTACTCATAAGGCTGTAGGACTTTTCTATCATAATTTCTATGAGTCCGTATTTAATATGGGCTGCGAGAAGAGTAACTACTGGTGCAGATACACCTACTGGCAGGCCGATGGTGGAGATGTAGATCTGTTTCTAATCGGTGGAAACACCCTTAAGCGTATAGTGGATAACTACACCCTTATTACTGGACGTCCAGCACTACTTCCAAAAAGAGCTTTAGGCTATCAGGGTTCCTCAATGTATTACCCAGAGCTGGAGAAGGACAGTGATGATGCAGTTATAAGCTTTATCGATACTATTAAGGAAGAAGGCTTCCCTATTGATGGCTTCCATCTTTCATCAGGGTATACAAGCTATGAAAATCTTCGCTGCGTGTTCACTTGGAACAAAACTCGGTTCAAGGATCCTAAAGCTTATTTTGCAGCAATGAATGATAGAGGTGCTCAAAATGTGCCCAACGTAAAGCCTGGAATACTTTTAGATCATCCATGGTTTGATGAGTTTAAGTCCAAGGATGTATTTGTAAAGGCCTCGGAAGGAGAAGGCTTTGTCACAGGAAGATGGTGGGGCGGAGAAGGTGCTTTCTGGGATCTTACAAAGGAATCAGCTCGTCGCACCTGGAAGGATTATTTAATAGAAAATGTTATAAAAGTAGGTACAAATTCTATTTGGAATGATAACTGTGAATACGACAGTATATTAGATAAGGATGCTATCTGTGACTATGATGGAAAAGGCGGTACTATCGGACAGTTAAAGCCACTTATGAGTACCATCATGTGTAAGCTTGCTGCTGATGCAGTTAAAGAAAATGATGAGAATGCAAGACCATATGTAGTTTGCAGAAGTGGTAGCTCAGGTATACAGAAGTATGCTCAGACCTGGTGCGGTGATAACTATACAAGCTGGGACTCTCTAAAATACAACATTCCTATAATAACAGGAATGGGTCTTTCAGGACAGCCTAATGAAGGTGCTGATATAGGTGGATTTGCTGGACCAGCTCCAGGAGAAGAGCTATTTGTTAGATGGGTACAGAATGGTATATTCCAACCAAGATTCTCCATACATTCTGCCAGCAATGATAACACCGTTACAGAACCATGGATGTACAGTGGCTCCAAGGATATAATTAGAGATGCTATACTTTTAAGATACAGAATGACTCCATATCTATATTCCTTAGAGTATGAAGCTAGTGAGACGGGAGCACCAATAATGAGAGCTCTTGTATATGAATTCCAGAATGATCCTAAGGTCTTTGATGAAAGCTTTGAATTTATGTTTGGTCGTGACATTCTAGTAGCAAATGTACTAGAACCAGGAGCTACTACTCAAAAGGTATACTTACCTGCTGGCTGCAAATGGTATGACTGGAACAACAACTTTGCCTGCTACGAGGGAGGACAGACTATAGAAGTACCTGTTACCCTTGAAACAATCCCAATGTTCATAAGAGAAGGTGCAATCATCCCAATGGCCAAGAACCAACTCATGAGCATGGAACGTGACCACATGACCAAGCTTCACCTAACCCTAGCACCAGGAATAGAAAACACCTACACTCTATACGATGATGACGGAGTTACTAACAACTTCAAAAAGGGTGAATTCAGAAAGACTCATATAACCATGGAAGGCAAGGATGTTGTAAAAGTACATTTTGCATCAGAAGGCTCCTATGAGGATTTCGTAGAAGATGTAACCGTAGAGATGATCCGTAAGGACAAAAGTCCATACTGGGTTACCTTAGGAGACTCCAAATTAGAACACTTCCTAAATAGAAGAAAATTCGAAGCTGCAGAAGAAGGCTGGTACTATAGCCAGACTAAAAAAGCAGTTGAAGTTAAGTATAAGAACCCTAAGAAGGATGTAGTGCTTACTGTGTCCTTTGAGGATTTTGACCTTATCGGTATGTAATGATAAAAAAAGTTCAACGCGTTGCGTTGGGCTTTTTTTGTTAGATTCGGCTGCGCCGAGGGAGGTTTGCTTCGCAAAGGTAGATTCGACTGCGTCGAGGTAGAAGTGATTGGATTAGTGTGATGGAGATAATCTTTTAGTTTATAATCTGCTTAGGAGTGATTTCTAAAAAACAATCTGTGAGCTTCGGAGAATAATACACCTATCGAGCTCTGCGAGCCCCCGCGAGCAATCTCCCTATCGAGCCCTGCGAGATAATCCCCTCATCAGTAACAATTTCCCTCTTCTTATATTCATATCCATTGCACCGGATAAACATCCTCTGATAAAATCATATTAAATGAAAATTTATAGACATTTATGTCGAATAGTTTTATTGGAGGAATTTACTATGCTGAACGAAAAGATAATTGAACTATTAAATGATCAGGTGAATAAGGAGTTTTATAGTGCTTATCTATATTTAGATATGGCAAATTATTATATTGATAATGACTTAGATGGCTTTGGTAATTGGTTTAATATTCAGGCTCAAGAGGAAAGAGACCATGCAATGCTTTTTATAAAATACCTTCAGAACAATGGTGCTAAGGTAGAGCTAAAAGCTATAGACAAGCCAAATGAAGAGTTTAATAAATTTGCAGATCCTTTAGAAGTAAGCTATGACCATGAGCAGTATGTGACAAGCTTAATTAACAATATTTATGATGTGGCCTATACAGTGAAGGATTTTAGAACCATGCAGTTCTTAGATTGGTTTATAAAGGAGCAGGGAGAGGAAGAAGCTAATGCTTCTGGACTCGTTAAGAAGTATAAGTTGTTTGGAGAAGATCCAAAGAGCCTGTACCTTCTGAATCAGGAGCTAGCTTCAAGAACATATTCAGCACCTACTCTTGTTTTAGATTAATAATATAGCTTAAAAAGACGTGAAAGGAAATTCTTTCACGTCTTTTTTATAGATAATTAACAGGGATAATTCAATTTCTAATACAGCAGATGCTTATCAGGCATCAACATTTAAAGGTAAGGAGCTTAACTAACCTTCGGAGTAAAGTTCACCTTAGACAAGAGGTATTGTCCCAGGAATACTATTATAAGATTGCTGAGAACCATGGCATACCATATTCCTGAATGGCCGAAGGAGGTAAAGTTTTTCATAATGAGTATCATGGGAAGGCGCAGGAGCCAGAGTCTTGTTATGGCCATGTAAAAGGAAAATCTCGTGTTTCCTGAACCGTTGAATACCCCAAGGTAATTTTGGAATAGTGCCATGAGGGGCTGTGTTAGAAGAACCCAGAGCATGTATTCCATGGCATTATGGAGAGTTTCTGTATCGTTGGTGAGCAGTCCTATAAGTGGCTCTCTAAGGGGGAATAGGAGGAGAGAGCCTATAGCTGTTATACCAAAGGCTACGTTTCTGCTGGTTTTATAGGATTCCTTGGCTCTTTTTTTGTTTCCTGCTCCGATGTTCTGACCTACGAAGGCGGCAAGGACTGAGCCTAAAGCCATGACAGGGATGAGAAGAAGGTTTGATATCTTATTGCCTATGCTGAAGGCTGCGGAGACACTTTCTCCATAGCTTAGAATTACTGCCTGTAAAATCAAGAAGCCTAGAGAGCTAAAGGCCTGGCTACCTGCTGAAGGAGTGGCTATATTTAATAGTGCTTTAACATCCTTTTTACGCAGCTTCATGGTCTCTAAAGATATATGAAGGCTATCTTTTTTGGAAAATACTAAATATAGAGCTGGTGGAACAATAAGTACTTGGCCGATTAAGGTTGCTAAAGCAGCTCCAAAGACTCCCATGTGGAAATTCCTAACGAAAATCGCCGTCAGTATTATATTTATAAGGATTGAGGCAATTGTCAGTATTACAGGAGTAGTGGTATCTCCTTTAGCTTGTCTTATAGCCTGAAAAGCCGCAAATATGAATAAAAAAGGCATTTCAAAGGCCCTAACCTTTAAATATATCACCGCTGCATCATAAACTCCTCCTTCAGCTCCCATCCATGTCATTACAGCAGGTGAGGCAAAGTATAGAAGGAGGTTGAACAATATACCAATAACTGCGCTTAAAATAAGAAGGAGAGAGGCGTATTCTCTGGCTCGTTTCTCGGCCTTAAGGCCTAAGTACTGGCTGATAAGAGAAACACCAGCCACGGACATGCCTACGCTTAGAGCCATGAATAAATTATATAGGGGCCAGGTTATTGATATTCCAGCCTGAGCTGCTACGGAGCCTGGAATCTGTCCTATAAAATATGTATCTACCATATCATGAAGAGACTTAAACATGTTAGCTACCATAACAGGGAAAGCTAAATACATAAAAGCTCTATATATGTTTTTATCCTCAAGAAACAAATATTTTCTATCTTTAATCATTAATATACCTTTCCTGGAAAATAGTATTTAAGCTTTTCCTAGCTATAATTTTAAGATAACCTTCTTAAAAGTATGCACAAGAAACAATGAGCAGAGAATCATGGAAACTATTTCTGCAATGGGGAAGGCCCACCAAACTAGATTAACATCTCCAAGTCTTGCAAGGAGATAAGCTATAGGCAGCAGAACTATAAGCTGTCTTCCAACAGAGACAAATAAACTTAAAAGTCCATTACCCAAGGCTTGGAATACAGAGCTAGCTACTATAGCAAAGCCTGCGAAGATGAAGCTAATACTTATTTTTTGCAGGGCATGGGTACCAATAGAAAGCATCTCAGGGGAGGCGTTGAACATTAAAAGAAGCTTATCCGGTATAAGCTGGAAGGCCCCAAAGCCTAGAAGCATTATTATGGTAGCGTAGATTATTGCAAGCTTTATAGTTTGGATTATCCTATCTTTTTTTCTTGCACCAAGGTTGTAGGCTATTATAGGAACCATACCGTTATTTAGTCCAAACACCGGCATAAATATAAAGCTCTGGAGCTTGAAGTATACTCCAAAGACAGCAGCAGCTGTAGAGGAGAAGGTCATTAGTATGGAATTCATTCCATAGGTCATTATAGAGCCTATGGAAGCCATCATTATTGAAGGTATTCCTACAGAATATATTCTTTTGATTATTTTAAAATCAGGCTTGAAACGCTTCATATTGATATTAATTTCATGGTTTTTCTTTACATTGAAGTATATACCTAAGAACATCCCTCCAAATTGACCTATTACTGTAGCCAAAGCTGCACCCTTAACACCCATAGCTGGAAAACCAAAGAGACCAAAAATCATTATAGGATCCAGTATTATATTTATTATTGCACCTACTCCTTGAGTAACCATGGTATATACTGTTTTTCCCGTGGATTGGAGAAGTCTTTCAAAGATTATAGAGCCAAATATTCCTGTAGAAGCTATGGTGCATATGGTTAGGTAATCCACTCCATAATTTATAATAAGTCCTTCCTGTGTTTGAGTTTTAAAAAAGAACTCCGTGAAGAACATGCCAAAAAGGACAAATAATAAAGAGCTTATAGCTGCTAAGAATATTCCGTTTTTAGCTGCTTTATTAGCTCTGTCATAGTTTTTTTCACCTAGGCTTCTAGAGAGAAGGGAATTAACTCCAACTCCTGTACCTACGGAAATAGCTATCATTAAGTTTTGTATGGGGAAGGCCAGGGATACGGCAGTGAGAGCATCCTCTCCTAATTGGGCTACAAAAATGCTGTCCACAACGTTATATAATGCTTGTACTAACATTGAAAGCATCATGGGTACTGCCATAGAAATCAGAAGTGGGTTAATTTCCATTGTTCCCATCTTATTTTCCTTTTGTATTTTTATTGATGACGCCAAGGCATCTCATCCTTTCCGTAAAATAATTCTCTATTTATTAATTATATATTAATATTAGAATATAATAAAAATGCTGTCAACAAAGGAAAAAGGAGGCAGAATGCTGTAGCCCCCTAAAATTCATTGTAATAGTCATATTTAATTATATAAGGAAATTATTTTTTAATTAATATGGGAAATTCTTCTGTGCTGCTTAATATTTCCTTGCTTTTATTAACCTGCTTTACGGTTATCAAGATTTCCTCTGGAAGCTTAGGTTCCTTAACTGAGAGAAGTGTGCTGTCTATAAACTCAGTTTCCATGTACTCCTCACCTATATAAACCTTGCTCCATTTGGTGAAGTTTTGTCCTTTTATATAGAGAGAGTCATTTTCAAGGTAGCAATTCTTAATAACAATATCTTCTATGCCCATCTTAAGCATAGAAGGGGTGTAGGGCGTTTCTCCTTCATATAAATATTTTTCTCCATAGAGCATATCGTACTGTAAAATATTTAAGTACTCCTTGTAGCTATAATTATTGCTGTATAGCTCATGGAGCTTTGTTAAATAACCATTATTTATACCTAGCTTTCCAAGAACCTCTGAGGATATTTGATAAGCATATAAATCCTTATCTGCCTTATCCATGGCGAAGTTACTCCATATAATATATTCAGTGCTGTAGGTGTTTCCAGTAGAGAGGTCCTCATCCTCTATCCCCAGGGAAGGTAAATGATCACCATACAATACTACCACTGTAGGCTCAGGATAGTTTTGAGCCTCTCTCAAGAGCTCTGATATAAAGTTATCCATTTCCTTAAGCTGATTTATATAATATTCTAAGGCTATTATTTCCTCTTCCTCTAAGTCCCCACTATTAGTTAAGGTAATGGTTTGAGGAGTATCCAGAGGAGCCTTTGGGTATTTACCATGTGCCTGTACTGAAACAGTATAAATATAATCCTTTTCCGCTGTAGAGGTTAAGGCTTTAAGTATTTCCTCTGTTAATACATCATCCTTCAGCCAGCCCAGGGGGTTCTCCTCAGCATTTTCCATGTATTCTGAAGAGGTGAAAGTATCGAAACCAAGCATGCTATATATTAGATTTCTATCATAAAAGGTACCGGTATTATTATGTATAGCATGGGTAGAGTAGCCAAGCTCCTTTAAATTATAGGCTGTTGACTCGCTGGTGGATTCCTGGAGTATTGTGGTGTAAGGATATTCTCCCGCACCAAAAAATTCAGTGCTCATTTGAGTAATTACCTCAAATTCAGTATTTGCTGTTCCTGCTCCTATTACAGGAACAGTGAAGCTCCCAGAGGAATAGTTCTTCATAAGGGAGTGAAAGACTGGTATTGGATCCTCAGAAAAACCAATTTCCTTTAGTCTCTCTACATCAAAGAAGGATTCCAGCTGTACCATGATTATGTTTGGTTTTATAGCAGAAACTTCTGAAGACTCAGTTTTTAAAGCTGACTTAATTTCTTCGACCATATCCTCGTTGTAGCCATCAGGCTCCTTTATACCAATATCCACTACACTTCGGGAAAAGCAGTATACAAAGCCGTAATCCTCATAGGCATTGGCTATATTTTCAAAGTTCTCTGGAATAACTCCAGCTTTAGCAGATACATTTGTTGCTAATACAACAGAGATGCCCATAAAGACAACAAATAATATATCTCTTGGATAGCTAGCCTTATGCTTAGGACCTTTAATCCACAAATAAACAATTCCTGATAGTATTGCAATAATTATAGCGGCTATTAAAGCTATTTGAAGAGGAGTAAAGTAAATGCTGGCAATTTTAAGGGCTGATTTAAAAACTCGAAAATCCACTGCTCTTAAAGGAGTGGTTCTAAAGCCCAAAAGTATGCAATCAGCTATTCCTAGGGCAAGCCATAAGAAGGTTACTAAGGAGATAGCAAAAAGCTTACGATTAATTAGAAGGGCTAAGGATAAAGTAAGCAGTATAATTATAAAATTGTATAGAAAATTAACAGGATGAGTAAATAAATATCCTATACCTTCAAGCAAAGAGCGCCGGCTCAGAGCTTCTAATATTAAGTTTAGTCCAAAAGCTAAAACACTCAGGGTAAGTATTGGTCTTTTTTCTATGGATTTAAGAAAATCCAGTCTCTTATTCATATTTATCACCTTAAACTGTCCTTCTTTATATTTTCTAAGAAGTTATTGCTATATGTTAAAAGGATATAATCATATATCTTAAGTGACTATATTTTGAACTATATAAACAAACTAATTTACAGTTAATATTTAACATTATTGTTAAATATTAAATAAATATTTCTTCAATTTATATTTTATTCCTTATTTATATTTCAGTCAATGGACTATTGTATTATTAAGGAAATATTAAGTTATTTGTTATTTTTTACTCTACATATGGTATAAGACTTTTATGTTCTCTTATTCTAAGAGGTGCTTTCATTATTTATGGTGATATTTCTAGTATATATGTCTTTTAACGAAAGAATGTTAAGGTTAGCTAGCATATATTGAGTTTATTTTTAATATTGTAAATATTCTTGATAGTGATAGAATATATTTATTGTCTTAATAAAAAATGACGTAAAATATAGGGCTACATATGTTGTTTATTTACAAATATAAACATAATAACTAAAAATTTTTGGGAGCGTGAATTATGAAAGCTTTGTTATTTAAAGGGGGAGTCCATCCTTATGATGGCAAGGAGCTATCAAAGGATAAGCCTATAAAATTGGTATACCCCAAAGGAGAGCTCGTTTATCCATTATCTCAGCATATCGGTTCACCTTCAGTGCCTGTGGTAAAGAAGGGGGACAAAGTGCTTCTAGGACAGAAAATAGCAGAAGCAGGAGGATTTGTATCAGTACCTATATATTCAACGGTTTCTGGGTTAGTTAAAGCTATTGAACCTAAACTTACAGTTACAGGCACCATGGTAAATTCAATAGTTATTGAAAATGATTTCGGTTATAGTGAAGTGGAATGGCCTGAAGTAAAGGCTGTGGAGGAAATGACCAGAGAAGAAAAGCTAAAGATTATCAAAGAAGCAGGTATTGTAGGTATGGGAGGAGCGGGATTTCCTACTCATGTTAAGCTTTCGCCTAAAGAGCCTGATAAGATTGATTATATTATAGCCAATTGCGCCGAGTGTGAGCCATATCTTACCTCTGATTATAGGAGGATGATGGAGGACCCAGAAAAAATTGTGGGAGGGCTAAGAATTGCTTTGAGCCTCTTTAAAAATGCCAGAGGGATACTTGCCGTAGAAGATAATAAGCCTGATGCCGTAGAAAAGCTTAGGGAGGCCTGCAAAAATGAAATAAAAATAGAAGTAATGCCTCTTAAAACAAAATATCCTCAAGGCGCAGAAAGGATGCTCATTTATGCCTGCACAGGAAGAAAGCTTAATTCCTCTAAGCTACCTGCTGATGTTGGCTGTATAGTGAATAATACTGATACTATTACAGCAATATATAATGCTTTTTATGAAGGAAAGCCTTTAATGCACAGGGTAATTACCGTTACTGGAGATGCCATAGCTGATCCAAGGAACTTCTCTGTACCTATAGGAACAAACTATCGTGAGCTTATTGAAGAAGCTGGTGGGTTTAAAGAGGATCCGATAAAAATAATATCTGGAGGTCCTCTCATGGGGTTTGGGATATTTAACTTAGATGTTCCTGTGACTAAAACTTCATCAGCACTGTTATGTCTAACAAAGGATGAGGTAGCAGAGATGGAGCCCACAGCCTGTATAAACTGCGGTCGCTGCGTAAGTGTATGTCCTGAAAACTTGCTGCCCTCAAGGCTTGCAAGCATTTCAGAGAGATATGATGAAGAAGGATTTTTGAAGCTTGATGGTATGGAATGCTGTGAATGTGGCTGCTGTGCCTTTACCTGCCCTGCAAAAAGGCCTTTGACTCAATCTATAAAATCTATGAGAAGAATGCTTTTAGCAAAGAAGAAAAGGGGGTAGAGGGAAATGGAAAATGCAAAAAAGCTATTAAATGTTTCTTCATCACCTCATATCAGAGAGAACTGTACAACCAGTAGGCTTATGCTTTATGTGCTCATAGCCTTGATGCCAGCTTCAATCTTTGGGGTATATAATTTTGGCTTTAGAGCTCTTATGCATATTATTCTCACAGTGGCTTCCTGTGTTGCAACGGAATATGTTTATGAGCATTTTATGCATAAGAAGATAACCATAGGAGATTTCAGTGCGGCAGTGACAGGACTTCTTTTGGCATTGAACCTTCCTGTCTCAGCTCCTTGGTGGATGGGAGTGTTAGGTGGAGTTTTTGCAATCCTAGTAGTGAAGCAGCTATTTGGGGGATTAGGACAAAACTTTATGAATCCAGCTCTGGCAGCAAGGTGTTTTCTACTCATATCCTTTGCTGGTAGAATGACTAATTTTACCTATGATACCTTTACAGGGGCAACTCCCCTAGCATCTTTAAAGGCAGGGGAAGCAGTTAATGTTTTGGATATGTTTATAGGAACAACTGCTGGAACTATAGGAGAGACTTCAATAATTGCAATACTAATAGGTGCTATATTCTTGTTGGTAACTGGTGTCATTGATTTAAGAATTCCTGGGACATACCTCGGTAGCTTTGCTATATTTGTTCTTGTTTTTGGAGGTCATGGTCTAGATTTATCCTATCTAGTAGCACAGCTTTGCGGTGGAGGTCTTATGCTGGGAGCTTTCTTTATGGCTACAGATTATGTTACCTCACCAATAACAAAAAAAGGACAGCTTATCTATGGGTGTCTTTTAGGAGTTCTAACAGGTCTTTTCAGGATATTTGGAGCTTCTGCAGAAGGCGTATCCTATGCTATTATTTTCTCAAACCTTCTGGTACCTCTCATTGAAAGGGTAACAAGACCCGTTGCTTTCGGAAAGGAGGGCAGGAAGGCATGAATATAAAGAAGATATTAAAGGATACCTTAATGATTACTATAATAACCCTTGTAGCAGGAATCGCTCTGGGATTTACCTACAAGCTTACTAAGAAGCCTATAGAAGAGCAGAGCCTAATTAGCAAACAGAAGGCCTATCAGGCTGTTTTTTCAGAGGCTAGTGAATTTTCTCAGGATTCTGCTGTGAATATGGAGGAATCAGGAGAGCTGCTTTTAGAAAATGGAATAACCAGTGTCACTATTGATGAGGTAGCTAAGGCCATTGATAACAGTGGAGATACCCTAGGTTATGTAATAAGTGTAACGGATAGTGGTGGCTATAGCGGGGATATAAGCTTTTCTTTAGGAATAGCTATGGATGGAACCATCAAGGGAGTTTCACTTCTTTCTATCAGTGAGACAGCAGGTCTTGGTATGAAGGCTAAGACAACTAACTGGCTGGATCAATTTGCAAATAAACAGGTAGAAGCCTTTAACGTGATAAAAGGTTCTTCATCCTCAGAAAGTGATATAGAGGCTATAAGTGGTGCTACCATAACTAGTAACTCTATAACCAATGGTGTAAATGCAGGGCTATGCTTTTTTAGAAGTATCCAGGAAGGAGGTAACCAGTGATGAAAAGTGCTGTAGAAAGACTATATAACGGAATAATTAAAGAAAACCCAACCTTTGTACTTATGCTGGGAATGTGTCCTACCCTTGCGGTAACCACTTCTGCCATGAACGGTCTAGGAATGGGACTTACTACAATGGTTATCCTTGCTATGTCAAACTTAATGATATCTGCCCTTAGAAAGGCTATACCCGACGGAGTGAGGATGCCTGCATTTATCGTTATCGTTGCCTCCTTCGTTACCATAGTTCAGTTTTTACTTCAGGGCTTTATACCATCTCTATACGAAAGCCTCGGAATATATATACCTCTTATAGTTGTTAACTGCATCATCTTAGGTCGTGCAGAATCCTATGCTTCCAAGAATCCAGTGATACCTTCACTCTTTGACGGTATAGGAATGGGATTGGGCTTTACTTTTGGTCTTACCTGTATAGGTGTTGTAAGAGAAATTTTAGGTGCAGGACAGATTTTTGGAATTACCGTGATGCCAGGAAGCTATGAACCTATAACTATATTCATCCTTGCTCCTGGAGCCTTCTTTGTTCTTTCTATGCTCACAGCTATTCAGAACAAGATTAGGATAGAAAATGCTAAAAAGGGAATGAAAAGTACTGCTCCTTCTGGTTGTGGGGCTGACTGTGGTACCTGCGGTAGTGGCTGCAGCACCATAAAAATAGAAGATAAAACTCAGGGAGGGGATAAGTAATGAAGGAATTAATCATTATAGCTATAGGCTCGGCCCTGGTTAACAATGTTGTACTCAGTCAGTTTTTAGGACTGTGTCCTTTCTTAGGAGTATCTAAAAAGGTAGAGACCGCAGCTGGAATGGGAGCAGCCGTAACCTTTGTTCTTACGGTAGCATCACTTTGTACAAGCGTAATATATAAGTATATTTTAGTTAAAACCGATACCGCTTACCTTCAGACCATAGTATTTATTCTGGTAATAGCTGCTCTTGTTCAGTTTGTTGAGATGGTTCTTAAGAAGATAAGTCCAGGGCTCTATAATGCCTTAGGAGTGTATCTTCCTCTTATAACAACTAACTGTGCTGTTTTAGGAGTTGCACTATTAAATGTTCAGAACTCCTACACCATCCTTGAAGGTACTATTAATGGTCTTGCCACTGCTATAGGCTTCACAATAGCTATAGTAATAATGGCAGGAATAAGAGAAAAAATCGAATTTAATGATGTTCCAGAAGCCTTCAAGGGTTCTCCTATAGTACTGATTACCGCAGGGCTCATGGCTATAGCCTTCTTCGGTTTTTCAGGAATAATATAGGGGGTGCGAAGATGGATATACAGATTATCTTAATAGCAGCAGCTATAGTTGGGGGGACAGGGCTTTTTATAGGTCTCTTTCTGGGAGTTGCTGGAGAAAAGTTTAATGTTGAGGTGGATGAGAAGGAGCTGGCTATAGCGGCTGTCCTTCCTGGAAATAACTGTGGTGGCTGTGGCTATGCAGGCTGCGATGCTCTGGCAAAGGCTATAGCTAACGGAGAAGCTCCTGCTGGTGCTTGCCCTGTTGGTGGAGCCCCCGTGGCAGCAAAAATCAGCGATATATTGGGGGTAGAGACTGAGGAGTACAAGCACATGGTAGCCTTCGTAAAGTGTGGAGGAGGCTGCAGCAAGACCAAGCAGAACTATAATTACTATGGAGTAGAGGATTGTAAGTTCCTGGAGTTCGTTCCTTCTGGTGGAGCAAAGGCCTGCAATTACGGTTGTACGGGCTTTGGAAGCTGCAAGAAGGTTTGTGAGTTTGGAGCTATAGATATTGTAGATGGTATTGCTGTGATTGATAAGGAAAGGTGTAAGGCCTGTGGTAAGTGTGTGCTTGAATGCCCTAAGAGCCTGATAGAGTTTGTTCCTTATGAAGCGAGGTATATTGTACAGTGCAGCTCTAAGGACTTTGGTAAGGCTGTAAAGACCTCCTGCTCTGTTGGTTGTATTGGCTGTAAGCTCTGCACTAGAGTTTGTGAGGTTGATGCTATAACCGTAGAAAATAATATAGCGTACATTGATCAGAAGAAGTGCATAGGCTGTGGCAAGTGTGCTGAGAAGTGTCCTAGCAAGATAATTAAAAATAATATATAAAGGAAACCCGTTAGTCTAAATTTTATTTGGGCTAACGGGTTTGTGTTTTTAAAGGAGTCTATTAATTTTATCTTATTAATCTATTTGTGATATTGTACCTATACAAAAATTTTGTTAGAATAAATTTATTGTTAAAATAAAAAATAACTTAAAATATAGTAAAAATTACTATATTAATTTTCAAATATAACCATAAAAGAGAAAAAATTGTCTAAATAAAAGACGGTATAATGTAAAAATATGCTGAATAGGAGGTGAAATAATATGACTAAATTATTCAGTAAGATTATTATAATGAATAATACTTTAGCTCTAATAGGAGCCGGAATCTGTTATTTGATCACTAAAGACATATCAGTAGTCCTTGGATTATTAATAGGGGCAATAGCAAGAACCACAGGTTTTATTGGTACGGTTATTACTTCAGAGAAGTTAATATATTCAAGAAAGCCATATAGAGCAACGATGTTATCTTATTTCATTAGATTTGCTTTTTATGGTGTTGTTATTGTGTTTGCTTTAAAGAATAAAATTAATATAATCACTTTGCTTATAGGATTTTCATTATTAAATCCAGCAATTTATTTTTATAGAAAGGAGGAGGAATAAACCTGGAAGGAATATTAATTCACATTGGAAACAGTGAATTTTTAATTCATCAAAGTATTGTAATATGGCTTGGTATATTGGCAGTAGTAGGAATACTTCTAGTATGGGCTGGAAGCAGGATAAGGAAAGCAGATCCAACCACTGAGCCTAGGGGAGTAGTCCTTGTATTTGAAGTTCTTGCTGGACTAGTAAAGGGCGTCATTGGAGGTAACCTAAATGAAAAAACTTGGAAGTATCTGCCCTTCATGGGAACTGTGATGCTGTGTATGGTTATAAGTAACCTAGCGGGACTTTTAGGCTTGCAGCCACCCACCTCTAATCTCAGTGTAAATGCTACTCTGTCTTTAATGATGGTATTTTTGATTCATGGTACAGATATTAAGCTTCATGGGGTTAAGGGAAAGCTAAAGGCTTGGTGTGAGCCACTTCCTTTTTTATTTCCACTGAACGTTATTGGAGATCTAGCATTTCCGTTATCTCTTACTCTCCGTTTATTTGGAAATATGCTGGGTGGGACAATCATTGTTACCCTGCTATATGGGATGATAGAATCTATGATGCCTTATACAGTTGTGGCTTTTGCTGTTACACCCATTTTACACATGTATTTTGATGTATTTACTGCATTTATGCAGACCTATATTTTCTTTACTTTAGCTTCCTTCTTCCTATCAGAAGCACAGTAGGGAAGAAAGCAGCTTAAAAATTTCAAAGACTTTATATATTTAAGGAGGAACTTTAAAGATGAATTATAATGAATATTTTGTAGCAGGTATGGCACTTTTAGGAGCAGGTATAGCGATGGTAGCAGGTCTTGGTCCTGGTATAGGTGAAGGTATAGCAGCTAGCAAGGCTTGTGAAGCTGTAGGTAAAAATCCAGAGGCTGCAGGAGAAATTCGTTCAATGATGGTTCTTGGTATAGCATTATCAGAAACTACTGGTATCTATGCCCTAGTTATAGCTTTAATATTAATATTCTTAAAGGGTTAATAGTAGGGAAAGAAGGGAGATTCCTTTATGATTAATATAGATAATTATCTGAGGATTGATCCTGTAGATATGGTAATGGTGCTTATATCAACTCTTCTTATTGTTATAATTGCTAAAAAGTATTTTTGGAATATCTTAAAGGATTATCTAGATAAGAGACAGCAATTTATTAAGAGCCAGCTTGAAGAAGCTGTAGAAAAAAATAAAGAAGGAAATAAGTACTGTGAGAGCTCCAAGGAAGAGTTTGCAAAGGCCAAGCATCAAGCTAAGGAAATAATTGAGATGGCTGAGATAGACGCTAAAAAGGAGGCAGAGGAAATAGTAAGTTCTGCTAAACAAAATGCCAAGCTTATAAGAGAAAAGGCAATGGCTGAAATCCAGCAGGAAAGGTATCTTGTTGCTGATGAGATGAAGCAGGAAATAAGTAATGTTGCATTGACAGTGGCAGAAGAAATCCTTAAAAAGGACTTGGATGATAAGGATCATCGTAAGCTTATAGCTGAATTTATTGATGAAGCAGGTGAGAGCTTGTGGCAGGCATAATAGCAAAAAACTATGCACAGGCACTGTTTAATATAGCAGTGGAGGAAGATAAGGTGGAGCTTTATAAAAAGGAGCTTCAGGAAATAAAAGAGTGCATAGAAGAAAATAAAGAGCTTTTAAAGCTTATGAAGCATCCTGGTGTTATGAAAAGCGATAAAAAGGGAATCCTTAGAAAGCTTTTTGAATGTGAGGAGTTTATACAGAATTTCTTAGAAATTCTCGTTGATAAAGGACGCTTTAATCATTTTGGAGAAATCTGCAGTGAGTTTTTACAGGAAGCTAATAAAGCATTGAATATAGAGTTGGCTGAGGTTACTTCAGCTACTAAATTAACAGAAGATGAATTAGAAGGGATACGAACCCTTCTTGAGAAAAGATTTAATAAAACCATAGAACTAATAGAAAAGATAGATAAGAGCTGTATTGCAGGAGTAAGAGTCAAGATAAAGGACAAGGTTTTAGATAATACCGTTGCAGGAAGGCTTAGAGCTATTAAGGAAGCTGCCATAAATAGCAGCAAAGTGGTTAGTGGAGGTGACAGAGGTGAATTTAAGACCGGAAGAAATCAGTAAGGTTATTCAGGCCCAAATAAAGAATTATAACAAGGTACTTGATGTTTCTGAGGTTGGAACAGTAATAACTGTGGGAGATGGTATTGCTTTAATTCATGGTCTTGAAAAGGCCATGGCCAGCGAGCTTCTTCTTTTCCCAGGAGGGGTATACGGCATGGTGCTTAATTTAGAGGAAGACCATGTAGGAGCAGTATTGCTGGGCTCCGATAGAAATATAAAAGAAGGAGACGAGGTTAAGAGAACTGGTAAAATCGTCGATGTTCCCGTTGGAGATTGCATGCTGGGAAGGGTTGTTAATGCCCTTGGCCAAGCTATTGATGGCGGTGAGGAGATAAAGTCTACTAAGTGGAGAAACATAGAAAGGGTAGCCCCTGGAGTTATGACTCGTAAATCCGTTCATCAGCCTCTTATGACAGGACTAAAGATTATAGACTCTATGATTCCAATAGGTAAGGGTCAGCGTGAGCTTATAATAGGAGATCGTCAGACAGGTAAAACTGCTATAGCCATTGATACAATATTAAATCAAAAGGGTAAGAATGTTAACTGTATATATGTTGCCATTGGACAGAAAGCAAGTACCGTGGCACAAATCGTAGAAAAGCTAAAGCATCATGGAGCAATGGAGTATACCACAGTGGTATCTGCCAGTGCCTCAGAGCTGGCTCCATTACAATATATAGCACCATATACAGGCTGTGCTATAGGAGAAGAGTGGATGGAGCAGGGCAAGGATGTGCTCATCGTTTATGATGACCTGAGCAAGCATGCTGTTGCCTACAGAACATTATCATTATTACTTAGGAGACCACCAGGAAGAGAAGCATATCCTGGGGATGTGTTCTATCTTCATTCAAGGCTATTGGAAAGAGCTGCAAAGCTCAGCGATGAGTTAGGTGGAGGCTCTTTAACAGCTCTTCCAATAATTGAGACTCAGGCAGGAGATATTTCTGCTTATATTCCAACGAATGTTATATCAATAACTGATGGACAGATATTCCTACAGACTGAGCTTTTCAATGCAGGGGTAAGACCAGCAGTGGATAGCGGCTTAAGTGTTTCTCGTGTAGGTAGTGCTGCCCAAACGAAAGCTATGAAGGAGGTTTCTTCATCCTTAAAGCTGGAGCTAGCTCAGTATAATGAGCTTTTATCCTTTACTCAGTTTGGAAGTGACTTAGATGCTTCTACTAAGGCAGTAATAGATAAGGGAGCAAGATTTACGGAGCTTCTCAAACAGGGACAATATTCTTCTCTGTCTATGCCACTGCAGGTAATTTCACTCTTTGCTGCAAAGCATGGATTCTTGAGGGAGATAGAGCTTAATGAAGTGCATAATTTTGAGAAAGGGCTGCACAGCTTCTTTGAAAATTCAAAGCAGGATATATTAAGGGAGATAGATACAAAGGGAGCTCTAGATGATAATCTGAGGAACCTTATTAGGGAAGCTATCAAAGAATATTCTGATAGATATAAGCTGTTAGGTAAATAAAATGGCACAGAATAAGCAAGCTTTAAAAAGTCGTATTCGTTCAACTACGGCCACGATAAAGATAACAAAAGCCATGCAGCTCATAGCTAATGCAAAGCTGCTTAAGATAAGAAATACCATGGAACAAAATAGAGAATACTCAGAGGTACTCTTGGAAACCCTTCATCAGATATTAGCTAACAATAGAGATTTAGATAATCCATTCCTGAAGGGAAAGAGCTCAGACAGGGTTCTAACGATAGTTTTTAGCTCAGACCTAGGCCTCTGTGGTGGTTATAATTCTAATATGTTCCGTTACGCATTGGAAGCTTCTAAGCTAGAGGATCCTATCATGGTAATTGGTTCAAAGGGCAGAGGATGGTTTTCTAATAGAGGCTATGTTGTTATAAATGATTATATAGATAGTGATAATTTAGATTATGGTGAAAGCTCTAAGCTTATGGATAAGGCCATAGATATGTATCTAAAAAATGAGATTGGAAGGATACAGGTAATTTATACAGAGTTTATTAATGCTATAACCTTTAAGCCAGCAAAAAAACTTTTGCTCCCCGTTGAAAAAAACATAAAGGAAGAAAAGCAGAAGGTGCTTCAGGAAACCTTGTTTGTACCTGGTGTTGATGAAATCTGTGAGGAGCTGATTCCCATGACTCTTAAATCAGTACTTTATAGTCTGTGGCTTCAGACTAAGACCAGTGAACAGGCTTCCAGAAGAGTAGCAATGGAAAGCGCAACAGATAATGGAGAGGAATTAAAGGAGCAGCTGACATTACAATATAACCAGGCAAGGCAGGCAGCTATAACACAGGAAATTACTGAAATAGTTGCTGGTGCTGGTGCATTGTAGGAAAGGAGAAGAAATGCAGAATATAGGAAAGATCGTGCAGGTTATCGGTCCTGTAGTAGATATACGCTTTCAGGAGGATAAGCTTCCTGCATTAAATAATGCTATTCTTATAGAAATAAATGATAAAGAAAAAATAACAGTAGAAGTGGCCCAGCACATTGGGGATGACTGTGTTCGATGTATTTCCATGGCCAGCACCGATGGACTTGTTAGGGGAATGGAATGTGTGGATACCCTAGGTCCAATTTCTGTACCTGTAGGAAAAGAAGTATTAGGAAGAATGTTCAATGTTATAGGTGAGGAGATAGACGGAAAGGGACCGGTAGAGACAGAAAAAAGGCTACCTATTCACAGAACCGCTCCATCCTTTGCTGAGCAGCAGACCTCTGCAGAGATTTTAGAGACAGGAATAAAGGTTATAGACCTTCTCTGCCCTTATTCTAAGGGAGGTAAAACAGGTCTCTTCGGAGGAGCAGGTGTTGGAAAGACAGTACTGATGCAGGAGCTTATTCACAATATCGCTAAGGAGCATGGAGGTATGTCTGTTGTTGCCGGTGTTGGTGAAAGAACCAGAGAAGGAAACGATATGTACCACGAGATGAAGGACTCAGGAGTTCTGGATAAAACAGTACTGGTATATGGACAGATGAATGAAAGTCCAGGGGCAAGAATGAGGGTTGCCTTATCAGGACTTACCATGGCAGAGTATTATCGTGATGAGGAGAAGGCTGATGTACTTCTATTCATAGATAACATATTCCGTTTTACACAGGCAGGCTCAGAGGTTTCAGCCCTTCTTGGAAGAATGCCCTCAGCTGTTGGTTACCAGCCTACTCTTGCTACAGAAATGGGACAGCTTCAGGAGAGAATAACCTCCACAAAAAATGGTTCTATAACCTCAGTTCAGGCTATTTATGTACCTGCTGATGACCTTACTGACCCAGCTCCAGCTACCACCTTCACTCATCTTGATGCAAAGACGGTGCTGGATAGAAGCATAGCTGCTTTAGGTATATATCCTGCTGTAGATCCACTAGACTCCAGCAGCAGAATGCTTGACCCTCTAGTAGTTGGTGAGGAGCACTACCAGGTGGCAAGAGGTGTTCAGAAGCTGCTTCAGAGATATAAGGAGCTTCAGGATATCATAGCAATCCTTGGTATGGATGAGCTATCTGATGAAGATAAAATAATCGTTAATAGAGCAAGAAGAGCTAGAAACTTCCTCTCTCAGCCTTTTAATGTAGCTGAGCAGTTCTCAGGAATAAAGGGAAAATATGTTCCTCTTAAGGATACCATAGAAAGCTTTAAACAGCTTTTAGAAGGAAAGGTGGACCATCTTTCTGAACAGGCATTTATGTTCGTAGGAACAATAGAAGAGGCTATAGAAAAGGATAGAGCCTTAGGTGGTAATTCATGATTAAACTAAGAATAGTAACTCCCCAGGGCTTTTATAAGGAGCTGGAGACTTCTATATTAAATGTTGTTACTACCGATGGAAAAATAGGTATACTTCCAAGCCATATGCCTGTGGTAGCAATTCTTGAAATATCCAATATTACTACTATAGAAAATGATAATAGGGAGACCTATGCTATTGCAGGAGGAATGCTCTATTTTGAAAGAGATAAAGCTACTATTCTTACTCCATCAGTGGAAAGCTCAAGGGATATAGATTTAAATCGTGCAGAGAAGGCTAAAGAAAGAGCTGAAGTTAGACTTAAGTCTACCATGGAAGGCACTGATATTAAAAGAGCTGAGCTTGCACTTAAAAGGGCTCTTAACAGGCTAAAGGCTGCGGAAAATATTAATGACTAGCTAAAAGTATACAATAAGATAATTAAAAAGATTTTAACATAGTGTGAAAAGAGAAAAGTACGGAATAAAGCTATTAATAATAGTTTTCTATTCCGTACTTTTTATTATATAATATAAGGAAATATAAAATGCTTATAACTTTGGAATTGACACATAATCATAATAATTATTTATAGTAAAGAAGGTAGAATAATGTCTGTAGAAACTGTAAAAAAATATTTGGAACAATGGTCCTTGGAGGATAGGATACAGGAATTTACTACCTCCAGTGCCACGGTAGAGCTAGCGGCAGAGGCTCTTTCCGTTATCCCTGCTAGAATTGCTAAAAGCATGTCCTTTAAGGTAAAGGAAGGCTGTATAATCATAGTGACTGCAGGAGATGGTAAGATTAATAATAGTAAGTTTAAGGCTGTATTTGGAGAAAAGGCTAAAATGGTTCCTTTTGAAGAGGTTGAGGAGTTAACAGGTCATCCTGTAGGAGGAGTATGTCCCTTTGCTCTTAAGGAAGGTGTCAGGGTTTATCTTGATAAATCTCTAGAAAGGTTTAACACAGTATTCCCTGCAGCGGGAACCACTAGCTCTGCTATAGAGCTTAATCCAGAGGAGCTTTTTATAGCTTCAAAAGCTGTAGACTGGATTGATGTATGCAAAATTCCAGAATAAATTTATTAGAATACATAATAGTTTACTAGAATATATTAGATGAAAGCGGGCTGTATAAATTGGACTATAGAAAGGCAAATATTAAAAAGCTTATTGATTATTTTAAAGGTGGTATAAAGGGTAATGTAAAACCAACCTTAGGGGTTGAGGTAGAACATTTTATAATTGATAAGGAAACAGGTCTTGCAGCTCCTTATGAGGAGGTTGCTGGGATAATAGAGAAGTTTTCATCAAAGGGTGAAGGCTTGATCTACGATGAGGGAAATCTGTTAGGCTTTGACTGTGAAGAATTCAGCATTAGCTTAGAACCAGCCTCCCAGTTTGAAATCAGTATAAGTCCACAAAGGACTATAATGGACATTCATAGGATATATAAGGGATTTTTAGATAAGCTAGAAGCTATATTAAAGAATACTCCCTACACCTATTCAGTCTTGGGCTATCAACCTAAGAGCAGGGTAGAGGATTTAAAGCTTATTCCTAAGGAAAGATATGCACTTATGAATGATCATTTTAAGACCAGTGGAACTATGGGGATTAATATGATGAGAGGAACAGGTTCTACTCAGGTATCCATAGATTATTATTGTGAAGAGGATTTTGTTAAAAAGTTTAGGACGGCCTCCATATTAGGACCTATATTTTCTTTAATTACCGATAATTCACCGATATTTCAGGGAGAGGTGTATCCCTTAAATCTTCTTAGAACTCATATATGGAACAATGTTGATAGGGATAGGTGCAATGTAGTGCCCTGTGCACTAAATGACGATTTTGGCTTTGAAGCCTATGCAGAATATATTTATGATTCACCAGCTATACTTCTTATGGATAAGGGAGAGGTTGTATATACAGGCTATAAGAAGATAAGCGAATATTACTCCGAAAGAGAGCTGACAGAGGAAGAAATAGAGCATATAATTTCTATGTTTTTTCCAGATGTTAGATTGAAGAGCTATGTTGAAATAAGAATGGCTGACAGCATGGAGCTTAAGTATGTCCTTTCTTATGTTACACTGATAAAGCTGCTTTTTAGCTCCTGGGAGGTTCTTAAAGATATATGCCAATATATTGGTGAGGTTTCCTTAGAAGCTATAGAAAAAGGGAAGCTAGAGCTTATGGAAAAAGGCTACCAGGGAAGGATATATGAAAGACCTGTCAGTGAGATAGTAGATTATCTAATGGAAAGAGCCCTTAAAGAGGCTGATATCCAGGAAAAGGAGTATCTAGCTCCATTTATTAAGCTTACAGAGGAAAGAAAAACTCTAGCAAGCATGGAGAAGGAGAAATATATCAATGAAGGAATTAAAGGAATTAAATAGTATATATAGGAAGCTTATAACAGAAAGCTTGGCAGAAAACATCGCCTCAGGAGAGGAAGCTTTAGGATATATAAACAACTCCTCTGCTAGATATAGGGGCAGGGTTATAAGAACTCTTTTTATCCCCAAGCTCTTTACGGAAGGGGATGTTGAAGTATTTGAGAAGCTAGTAGATACCCTTTATGGAATTTTTAGAAGGGTTATAGAGGAATATTATAAAAATGAAGACTATAGAAGGCTTTTCGGTTTTTCTAAGGAGCTGGAGGAGCTGATTTTAAGAAGACCTCTATATGACTCCTTGATACCCATGGCCAGGATAGACATATTTTATAATGAAGAGGATAAGAGCTTTAAATTCTGCGAATTTAATACTGATGGCTCCAGTGCCATGAATGAGGATAGGGAGCTTAACATAGCAATTCAAAAAACTAAGGCTTATCAGGATTTTTCAAGGCTATATGACCTTTCCTCCTTCGAGCTTTTTGATTCTTGGGTAGAAGAATTTATGAAGATTTATGACAGCTATGAGCATAAAGCTGAAAAACCCCATATAGCCATAGTGGATTTCATCGAAAAGGGAAATCCTACAGAGTTTGAGATCTTCGCCGAAAGCTTCAAGAAGAAGGGCTATAGTGCGGAAGTTTGTGAAATAAGGAAGCTGAAATATCAGGATGGAAGGCTAATCTCTCCTACAGGTAAAAGGATAGACGCTATCTATAGAAGGGCTGTTACCACTGATATCATGGCTAATTTACAGGAAATACAACCCTTTATTCAGGCAGTTAAGGATGAGAAGGTTTGTCTCTTAGGAGAGTTTAGAACTCAGCTTGTTCATAATAAAGTTTTATTTAAGCTTCTTCACCAGGAAGAAACACTGAGACTTTTAACACCAGAGGAGATAGCTTTTGTTAAGAGTCATGTTCCTTATACCGCTGATTTAAAGGCTGCTGACCTAAGAATTGTTTTATCAGAAAAGGATAGATGGATTATAAAGCCAGAGGATTCCTACGGCTCAAAGGGTGTTTTTGCAGGAGTTAGCTATACTTCCTCTCAGTGGGAGGAGCTAGTGAAGGAGCACAGGGAGGATTCTTATATCCTTCAGGAGTTTCATAACCCATATAGGAGCTTAAACATAGATTTATTTAATAATCCGGAAGCGGACTTCGAAGAATATAGCAACCTTACAGGTCTCTATGTGTACAATGAGAAGCTGAAGGGGATATATTCAAGAGCCTCCGAAGGTAAGCTGATTTCATCTCAGCATGGAGAGAGGACAATTCCTTCCGTTCTAGTGAAAGAGAAATAGACCGATAAAATATTCATTATGATATATAAATTGGTGTATATTACCTATAAAACAGAAGTATGCACAATTAAAGTGTAAAATAAGTGCCGAGAAGAGTAGTCTCTTCTCGGCACTTATTTTTAATCAACTTTTTTAAGCTTTCTGTTCTCAGCTCTTACGGTGAGCTTATCCTCTACATAATCTACAATTAGGGTGCTTCCTGTAGAAAGATTCCCTTGGAGTATGAGCCTTGCAATCAGGGTTTCTACCTTGCTCTGGATAAATCTCTTCAGGGGTCTAGCACCGTAAATAGGGTCGTAGCCAGCTTCCACTAAATAGTCCTTTGCTTTATCTGTAAGCTCCAGCTCCAGCTGCTGAGGCTTAAGTCTTTTTCTTAGATCCTCAAGGAGAAGGTCGGAAATATTAAAGATTTCTTTCTTTGAGAGAGGCTTATAGAATACTATTTCATCCAGCCTGTTTAAAAATTCTGGTTTGAAGGAGCTTCTGAGCAGCCTGTTAACCTCCTCCTTGGCAGCCTCACTGATGGTTCCATCTTCCTTTATTCCATCTAATATATAGGAGGAGCCGAGATTAGAGGTGAGAATGATTATAGTATTTTTAAAGTCCACGAGTCTACCCTGAGAATCGGTGATTCTTCCGTCGTCTAGTACCTGAAGGAGTATGTTAAATACTTCTGGATGAGCTTTTTCTACCTCGTCGAAAAGCACTACAGAATAAGGCCTTCTTCTTACTGCTTCTGTGAGCTGGCCACCTTCCTCATAGCCCACATAGCCGGGAGGAGCCCCGATAAGCCTGCTTACAGAGAATTTCTCCATATATTCTGTCATATCTATTCTTACTATATTCTTCTCATCATCAAATAAGGTTTTTGCTAAGGCCTTTGCCAGCTGTGTTTTTCCCACCCCGGTAGGTCCTAAGAATAAGAAGGAGCCTATAGGCCTATTAGGATCGGCAATTCCTGCACGGGAGCGAAGGATGGCCTCAGAAACCTTAACGATAGCCTCATCCTGTCCTATTACATACTCATGAAGGTGCTTTTCAAGGTTAAGGATCTTTTCTCTCTCTCCCTCCATAAGCTTAGAAACAGGTATTCCAGTCCATCGTGCTACAATTTTGGTTATCTCATCCTCTGTAACACTATCTCTAAGAAGGGAATCCTGATTCTCTAGAGGCTTAGAGGCAGCTTCTTCTATAGCCAGCTGTTTATGAAGCTCAGGGAGTCTTCCATACTTTAGCTCAGCGGCTTTGTTTAAGTCATACTCTCTTTGAGCTTTTTCTATTTCTGCATTGACCTTTTCTATATCCTCACGGATTTTTTGTACTTTATTAATTGAGGTTTTTTCATTTTCCCACTTTGCCTTCATGGCAGTAAATTCTTCTCTAAGCTCTGAAAGCTCCTGGAGAATTTCTTTAAGGTGCTCCTGGGATAGCTCATCCTTTTCTTTCTTTAAAGCTGCTTCTTCAATCTCCAGCTGGATTATCTTACGAGAGATTTCATCCAGCTCAATAGGCATAGAATCCATTTCTGTACGAATCATGGCGCAAGCCTCATCCACTAGGTCTATGGCCTTGTCAGGAAGAAAGCGATCTGTTATATAGCGATTTGATAGAGTAGCTGCTGCTATGAGAGCTTGATCGTGAATTTTAACCCCATGGAATACCTCATATCTTTCCTTAAGTCCCCTAAGTATTGCTATGGTGTCATCTACGTTAGGCTCATTTACCATAACTGGCTGAAAGCGCCTTTCTAGAGCTGGATCCTTTTCGATATATTGTCTGTATTCATCTAAGGTAGTGGCACCGATGCAGTGAAGCTCTCCCCTGGCAAGCATAGGCTTCAGTAGGTTTCCTGCGTCCATTGCACCTTCAGTCTTACCAGCTCCCACTATATTATGAAGCTCATCTATGAACATGATTATTTTACCTTCAGAACTCTTTACCTCGTTAAGTACAGCCTTAAGCCTTTCCTCGAACTCGCCTCTATATTTGGCTCCTGCTACTAAGGCTCCCATATCCAGAGCAAATACCCTTCTATCCTTAAGGCTATTGGGTACATCACCTCTTACTATTCTCTGAGCTAGGCCTTCAGCTATGGCAGTTTTACCAACCCCTGGCTCTCCGATAAGTACTGGATTATTTTTAGATTTTCTAGATAGTATTCTGATTACATTTCTTATTTCTGTATCTCTTCCTATCACTGGATCCAGCTTCTGCTCAGCAGCTCTCTTAACCAGATCATAGCCGTATTTTTCTAATACATCATAGGTTCCCTCTGGATTTTCACTGGTGACTCTAGTGTTGCCTCTAACCTCCTGGAGTCCCAGTAAAAACTTATCCTCTGTTAAGGAATAATCTGTGAATAAATCCTTTAACCCTGTGGATGGATTAGCTAATATAGAGAGCATTATGTGCTCTACGGAAACAAACTCATCCTTCATGTTTTTAGCTATGGCTTCAGAATTTATTAAGGTTTCCTCTACCCTTGAAGAAACATAGATTTTCCCTGCTTCTCTTCCTGAACCTGTAACAGCAGGAAGCCTCTCTATCTTATCCTTAACAGTTTTTATGAGACCTTCAAGATTAATATTCAGCTTTCTAATCATCTCAGGTATGAGACCATCCTTTTGAGTCAAAAGGGTATATAATAGATGCTCCTGTTCAATCTGCATATTTTTATAGGATAGTGCAAGGGATTGGGCCTCTTGTATTGCCTGTAAGGATTTTTGAGTAAATTTTTCAAGATTCATTGTATCCCTCCTATGTATCTATATTTTTATAAGCTCTAATTATTATTATACTATTTTTCAGAAATATTTCTCTATTATTAATGAAGTGAGAGGATAGCAGCTTTAAATATAAAAAGGATGTATTGAAAAGCTGCATAAGCTTTTCAATACATCCTCAATTATCTAATATATTATGCTAGATAGGATCTCATCATCCAAAGGTTCTTATGGAACTCTGCAGCATAGCCAGTGAACATATCTGCAGTTACAGGATCCTGTGCTTCTTCAGCAAGAGCGATAAGCTTTAAGGTATCTTGATACATAACTTCAAAATCTTCATAAACTTCTTTTACGGAAGCTTCTACAGCTATTGGTGCACTTTCTCTTTCCTTAAGAGTAGCAAGTGCCATGTATTCCTTCATGGAAGCAGCAGGTCTTTCTCCTATAATAAGTATTCTTTCAGCTACTTCATCAAGAGTTTCAGTTACATGATCATATAAGGTTTCATAGGTAGCATGAAGCTGGAAGAAGCCCTTACCTTGGATATTCCAATGATAGTTGTGAAGCTTTACATATAGTAAATTTAAGTTAGCAAGATAAACATTCATTTCTTTAATTAAGTTTTCATTTTTCATATTAATAATCACTCCTTTAAAATTATTCTAAAATTGTATTGGTTACAATATAATAATAATTCTTATATAGTAGTTTGTCAATAGATAATTATAAAAAAAATGAATACATTACATTATTTGTATTGTATTCATTATAAATTACATTTATTATTTTTTCAAACAATTTGCACATTTGCCGATGAAATGAACATACTGCTCTTGAATTTGAAAGCCCTCTAGCTCTTTTACAAATATATTGTTAAAGTTTATTGGAATATCATAAAGAGTTTTACATTCTGTGCACTTAAAATGGGCATGATCCTCGGGGTTATATATATCATATCGTGCTTCATTACCTTCTATAGTAATTACTTCAACCAGCTTTTTCTCAACAAAAAGATTTAAGGTATTATACACCGTAGTCTTAGAAAGGGTTGGTATTTTTTCTATTAAGGCCTCATATATTTGACTCACCGTAGGATGATTATGATTATTTACTATATATTCGAAAATTTTGCTTCTCTGATAGGAAGGATTGACTCCGTTGTCCCTCAGATAACTGTCTACGTTATCTATTTTCATATCCATCATCCTTTCTTAATTTTACAGCTCCAGACAGCGTTAGTTTGCTCTTATGCAAGTAATTTATAATTACTTATAGTTAGCATATTGTATTAAATTAATTATATTGTTACCATTATAAATTTGCAAGAGTTTTTATCTAATATTAATTATTGTTAGCTTGACTAAAAAATATTAAAATGTTAAAATATACACGAAATTTAATATATTAGTTAAATTTTAAACTTTGGTGTAAGTGTTTAAGGAGGTATTATTAATGAAATCACTAAAAGGTACAAAAACTGCAGAAAATCTATTGAAATCCTTTGCTGGGGAATCACAGGCTAGAACGAGATATACTTATTATTCTAGCGTGGCAAAGAAGGAAGGCTATCTGCAGATTGCTGAAATATTCATGGAAACTGCTGAACAGGAAAAGGAACACGCCAAGAGGTTTTTTAAATTCTTAAAGAATGATTATAATGGAGAGGCTATAGAAATTACGGCTTCCTATCCTGTAGCTTTATTTGAGGACACTGCTTCTAATCTGAAGGCTGCTGCTATGGGAGAAAATGAAGAGTGGACAGAGATGTATCCTGAGTTTGCAAAGGTTGCTAGGGAGGAAGGCTTCCCAGAGGTTGCTGCTGCCTTTGATAATATTTCTAAGGTTGAGTATGAGCATGAAAAAAGATATCTTGCTCTTTTAAATAATATAAATTCAGAAGTGGTATGGAAGAGAGAAGAGAAGGTTCTTTGGCAGTGTAGAAACTGTGGCTTTATAGTTGAAGCTTTTGCTGCACCTGAAAAGTGTCCAGCCTGCTTACATCCTAAGAGCTACTTCCAGATTGCTGCAAGAAACTATTAGAATATAGAATATTTATAAGGACTGAGAAGGTACAGTAGTACAACCTCAGTTCTTTTAATTTATAGTTAAATATCATCATTTTACCCTAGTACTACTTTCTTTTTATTGGATATTGTACTATCATTGTTAATAAATGAGAGTTTGTTTTATAAAAAGGAGGAGCCATGTATGTTAAATTATTTATTGATATTCTTTGCTAAGATTTTAGAGGTTACTCTGATGACCCTTAGGACTGTGCTGATGACCAGAGGTGAAAGAGTTTATGGTGCTATTATTGGAGTTTTTGAAGTGACTATATGGCTTTTTTTGATGAGTACTGTTTTGGTTGGAATTCAGGAGGATCCTATTAGAATGGTATTTTATGCTCTGGGCTTTGGTGTAGGTATACTTCTGGGAACTACTATAGAAGAAAAGCTTGCATTAGGACTTGTAACCATAAATGTAATTGTTCCTGAGTCGGAAGCAGGACGATTAGCTTCTCTTTTAAAGGAAGAGAATATAGGGATGACTGTTATGGGTGCAGAAGGTTATAAGGAGCCTAAGAAGATATTCCTTCTCCATGCAAAAAGAAAGAGAAAGAATGCTATTATAAAGCTTCTTCATAAGAGCGAAATAAATACAGTTATATCAATAAGCGATACAAAAACTATCTACGGTGGATATGGTATAAGAAAATAAATAGAGTAGTGGAGAAATAAGATTTTATGGAAAATGAAGTGAAAAATAATAGTATATATGATCAGGTAGTAGATCAGATTAAAGAGTTGATATTTGAAAGATCCATAAAAAAGGGAGACAAGCTTCCCACGGAGAGGGCACTGGCAGAGCAGCTTAAGGTAAGCAGGACCTCCGTTCGAGAAGCTCTGAGAGCTCTGGAGATTATTGGACTCATAGAAAGTCGACAGGGAGCAGGAAATTATATAAAAAGTGATTTTCAGGGAGGTTTGTTTCAACCATTATCAACAATGTTTATCTTAAATGAAGGTAAGACAAGAGATATAATGGAATTTAGAGAGATGCTGGAGATTCAGATGGTAACTCTGGCCGCAGAAAGAGCTGTGGAACAGGATATAAGAGAGCTCCGGGAGATATTAAAGGAATTAAAGGAATCAGATGAGGAGTGGGAAAGTACCTGGTTGGACAAGCAATTTCATTATAAGATAGCTATGGCGTCGGATAATATCCTTATAATAAACATACTGCAGGTATTATCTCAGCTCATAGATGAGTTTATTATGGATGCTAGAAAATCAATTTTTGAAGCGGAGCATACCTGGAGCAATTTAATAATTCATCATGAAAGAATTTTAAAAGCTATTGAAAATAAAGACGTAGATGGTGCTTATAAAGCCATGAAGGCACATTTCGATTTAATAAGAGAGCATTTTAAGGAGCTTTAACAAATTGCCTTAATGGGAAAACCTCATGAGGCTCTTTGTAATGTTCTGATTAATCAGAAATAACTTCCCTGAAGCCCTTGAAATACAAAATGAAGTAAATTACAATTAACTAAAAACCTAGGAGGAAATATATGAATCCCATAGCCTTTGAAATCTTTGGACTACCTATAAGGTGGTATGGAATATTAATAGCATCAGGCATGCTTATCGCACTTGTGGTAGCATGGTTTAATTGCAGGATCAAAAACATTAGCTTTGATAGCTTTTTAGATACTTTTCTATTTTCTTTAGTACCAGGAGTTATCGGAGCTAGACTTTATTATGTAATCTTTGAATTTGATAATTACAAGGACGACCTATTATCTATATTTAATATTAGAGAAGGTGGACTTGCTATCCATGGAGGAGTAATCTTTGGAGTAGGAGCGGCCTATATATATTGCAGGTTCAAGAAAATTAGCTTTGCAGACATGGTTGATATAGCAGCCCCCTCTTTTATCATAGCCCAGGCCATAGGAAGATGGGGAAACTTCATGAATGGAGAAGCCCATGGAGGTCCAGTAACTGAGGAATTCATAAGCATGTTTCCAGAATTTATTCAAAAGGGAATGTACATAGAGGGCACTTACTATCACCCAACCTTTTTATACGAATCCCTGTGGAATCTCGTAGTGTTTGCAATATTACTTATCATTCTTTATAAGAGACAAGAGCACCGCAAAGGAATAGTGATGTTTTCCTACATGGTTTTATACTCCTTAGGAAGATTCTTCATAGAAGGTCTAAGAACTGATAGCCTAATGATCATGGGCCTCAGAACTGCTCAGCTAGTGAGCATAGCAGGAATAGTAATAGGAGTTATTGGTATAATAGTTCTCATAAGAAAAAGAAGGACATGGTTCAGTTAATGTTGGTGACAGGCACATGAGTTATGACTTATTGATAAAAAACGGCACTCTTAATGGTGCCGTTTTTTTATACGATAATTCAATAATAGTTCAATTATAAATGAGGAAAAATGATATAAAATATAGTTATATAGAAAGGTGGGATATTTATGGAAAAAGTCAGGCTTAGAGCAGGGGCATTAATTATAAAGGATGATGAGGTGCTTCTGTCTCGCTTTAAAAATGAAGCCACAGGAAAACCTCATTATAATCTTCCTGCTGGAGGAGCTGAGAGTAGTGAAACTCTCAAGGAAGCAGCTATAAGAGAAGCAAAAGAAGAGGTATGTGTAGATATAGAGGTAGGACCCATTGCCTTTGTTTATGAATATCAGCCTACAAAAAGCAGCTATATCTATGGAGATACTCACTGGGTGGACATAACCTTCCACTGCAGCCTGAAGGAAGGTTCAATTCCTAAAATGCCTGAAAAACCTGACCCCAGCCAGACTGGTGTGGAGTGGATTCCTATAGAGAAGCTTAAAGATATAGAGATGTATCCAGCTATAGCTGAAGAAATAATCAGCTATCATAAAGGGAAGCCTTTTAAAAATTACATAGAAGAGCATGAGATTCAGGTGAAAAAGAAATCTCTATAATATTTAAAATACGGTTTGCTCTAAAGCAGTACCGTATTTTTTTATAATAAAAAGGAGCAGCTTTTATGAAATAACTTTTAAATCCTTTCCCTTCGGACATAATAAAAAAGAAAAATGCTATATACTAATACATAATGATGAAAGCCTAAGCTAGGAGGTAATAACTATGACTACTGCCCACGGAAGCCCTAATAAGTTGATAAATGAAAAGTCTCCATATCTTCTGCAGCACGCCTATAATCCAGTGGATTGGTATCCCTGGGGAGAGGAAGCTTTTGAAAAGGCAAAGAGGGAAAATAAGCCGATTTTCTTAAGTATAGGTTACAGCACTTGCCATTGGTGCCATATTTTGGAAAAAGAGTCTTTTGAAGATAAAGAAACTGCAGAATTTATGAATAAGTTTTTTGTGTCTATCAAAGTAGATAGAGAAGAAAGACCGGACATTGATAGTATATATATGACTGTATGTCAGGCCTTTACAGGACAGGGTGGCTGGCCTCTCAGTATATTTATGACCCCCGAACAGAAACCTTTTTATGCTGGTACATACTTTCCTAAGAAGGCTAGATATGGACTTCCTAGCTTTATGGATATCCTTGCAGTTATTGCTCATAGATGGGATAAGGAAGAGATCATGCTCAGAAGCACCAGTGATAAGGTAATGGAGGATTTAGACAAATTTTTCGTAGCAAAGGCTCAAGAGGTGCCTCTTAAGATGGATGTACTGAAGATGGGCTACAGAGAGCTACAAGAAAGCTTTGATGAAACCTACGGTGGCTTTGGAAAAGAGCCTAAGTTCCCTACAGGCCATAGACTTATGTTTCTACTTAGATATTATGCCCTTACAAAAGAGGAGAAGGCACTTCATATCGTAGAGAAGACTCTCCAGCAGATGTATAGAGGAGGAATCTTTGATCATATAGGAGGAGGTTTTTCTCGATATTCTGTAGATAAAAAGTGGTTAGTACCACATTTTGAAAAAATGCTCTATGACAATGCCCTGCTCATAACAGTTTATCTAGAAGCCTATGAGATTACTAAGAAGGATTTATATAAGAGAGTTGCTGAAGATGCAATTGGCTATGTATTTAATTCTCTTAAAGCTCCTCAAGGAGGCTTTTATTGTGCCGAGGATGCTGATACAGAAGGAGAAGAAGGGAAGTATTATCTCTTTACTCCTGATGAGTTGATTGACCTTTTAGGAGAAGAGAAGGGCAGTTTCTTTAATCAGTACTACGACATCACTGAAAAAGGAAACTTTGAAGGAAGGAATATACCTAATCTCCTTAAGAATGAGGCTTATGATGAGAGTTCAGAAGAGATAAATAGACTTAAAGAAAAAATACAGGAATATCGAAGCAATAGATTTAAGCTCCACAAAGATGATAAGCTCCTTACCTCCTGGAATGGTCTTATGATAGCAGCTCTAGGTAAAGCTTACAGGGTTTTAGGAGATGAAGTATATCTGAAGGAAGCTTCTAAGGCTGTAGACTTTATATTTAATAATATGGTTGATGAGGAAGGTGGCTTGTTAGCTAGATATAGAGAAGGAGAGGCCAGGTTTAATGGCTATCTAGAAGACTATGCCTTTTTAACCCATGGACTTATAGAGCTTTATGAAGCTTCCTTTGAAATAGATTATTTAGAAAAAGCCCTAAGGCTTACAGATAAAATGATAGAGGACTTCAAGGATACAAAAGGCGGAGGCTATTATCTATACAGTAATAAGGGAGAAAATCTCATAGCAAGACCTAAGGAGCTCTATGATGGAGCAATGCCTTCCGGAAACTCTGTAGCTGCCTATAATCTTATACGCCTAGCAAGGCTTACAGGGAGAGAGGAGTTAGAAGCAGAGGCCGATGAGCAGCTATCCTACATTACTGGTGCAAAGGAAGGCTATGAAATGAACTATACCTTCTATCTTGTAGCCGCAGCCTTTGCCCTCAGTGAGCCCTTAGACCTGGTGGCTGTTATCAAGTCTTCACAGGATAAGACACAGCTATTAGAGTTTTTAAGAGAAAAATCACCCTTTAATCTTTTGACCATTGTAAAGGATCAGGAAAATAGTAAAGAGCTTGAGAAGCTTGCTCCTTTTACTGCGGATTATGCTTCCTTAGAGGAAACTGCTGCATATTATTTGTGCAGGAATAGAGTGTGTAGTCTGCCTGTGAGCAGCATAGAGGATTTAACCTTGTAGGATGTCTTTGATTTCCATAAGAATATTTTAGTTAAATAAATTTACCCATTGCTTATACCTTGAATATAAGCAATGGGCTTTTTATTTTACTATCTCACTAAACCCCTATACTACTTTCCTTAGCGTTATTCCGTGTATTCTTACGAACTAAAATTAAAACAACTAATAAGCCTATAATGGTAATAACAGTGGTAGTGATATATATTGAATTGATAGCAGTATTTATTGAGTCAGCATTGGCATCAAAGATTACTCCTGATATTGCTGCTGAAAACAAAGTGGCAAGAGAGTTAACAAAGGTTACAAGAGCTGTACCAATGCCTAAGTTTTTAGGTGATAAGGTTCCTTGAGCTGCAGGGGTGATAGAAACGGCACGGAAGCTTTCGGCAATACCTGTAAGTGTAATAGCTCCAATATAGATAGCTATAGAAGTTGTGCTGGTAGTAAAGCTAAGGGGCATGAAGCAGAGGATAACCATGATCATGGCGATAGCCATGGCTTTCCATGAATTATCCTTCTTTTTAGCCACCCAAATTCCCGCAAAAGCAGGTAAAATCATTGTCACTATTGTTCGTGGTAATTGAAGAGCTCCTGAAGCTGTAGTAGAAGCATTTAAAACTTCCTGTACTGCTAGAGGTGCATAAACATTCATTGTATTTTGATAGAAGTATGCTATGAAGCCGACTAATAAAAGAGTGGTATAGGGCTTGCTTGAAAATAACTGTACTGGGATAATAGGCTCTGCTGCTTTCTTTTCTATTTTAATAAGGCAATATATAGAGATAACTGCAATTACAAAGCCACCAAGAATATAAGGATTAGTCCATCCTATTTTACCCCCATAATTCATCGCAAGAAGGAAGGAAGTGAGAACAATAGCCAGAGCTATTATCCCTGGGAAATCAATACTTACCTTATCCTGTCTTACCTTATTTGGCATATTAAGGCCAATAAGCACAACTCCTATTATAAGAGGGATAACAGGAAACATAATAGCAAGATTCAGGTAGCCCATATCGGTTAACGCACCGGCTATAATGCTGCCAACAAAACCGCCTATGGCAATAGAGCTTGATAACAAACCCATGGCTTTTGGAACATCCTTAGCTTCGTTTATTTCACGAGCAATAATATATGGAGCAGCAGTGTATGCCCCTTGAGCTGCACCAAGAATTAAACGCAGTATCATAAAAGGAACGACGCTCTTTACTATACCTAGTCCAAGACCACATACTGTAGCAATAATCCCTGAAACGATTACAATTCTTCTGCGACCAAATAAATCCCCGAGCTTTCCTCCTATTGGAGTCATTATTGAAAGTCCAAGAGAGGCAAAAATAGTTAGTAGAGAAAAATAATTCATAGCATTCATTTTTGTAAGAATAGGTCCCTGTAAAACGCTTAAGCTGAGGCCTAACATTGCAACGGAGAGCATCATGCATATACAGCCTATCTGGACTGCTAGCTTTTTGCCTTTAGGTAGAGGTATTGCCACTGAAGTAGCGGAAGCTTGTTCTTTTGACATAATATAATTCCCCCTAATTAATATAAGATTTTTAATTTCTCCCAAAGAATTTTACATTCCCTTAATCTTCATTAGTTTATTACCTTTTTATACAAGGCTAATTATTAAAGCTTCTCTCTAGTATTAATCTTTATGAGACTTTAACCATTGAGTAGCTGAATGTGCTAAAGCTGCAGCACCAAAAGGAAGAACATCCTCATTGAATCTTACATTTGGAGTATGGGCTTGATAGTTTATCTCATCATTAGGGAAGCCAGCAGCAAGATACATATATGCTCCAGGAACACGGTTTAAAATTTCAGCAAAGTCGTCAGAAGCACTGGCTTGTATCTTTGGATATCCCATAAGTCCTTCTAATGGCAGCTCCTGCATATACTTTACTATTTCATTTGTAAATTCGGGATTACATATCAGCGGAGGCACTTCTGAAATCATTTCCACCTCAGCGGTCCCTCTATAGGTTTCGGCGGTAAGCTTTGAAACCTCCTTCATTCTTTTTACAAGCTGTTCTCTAGTTTTTGTAGAGGCAGTTCGGATTGTCCCCTGAAGTATAGCAGTCTCAGGAATAATATTAGGAGCTGTACCGGCATTGAAGCTTCCTATAGTCAGCACACAAGTATCCGTTGGATCAACCTCTCTGGCTATTAATTCCTGAAGTCCAATATATATATGAGCTGCAATATTAATTGAATCTATGGAATATTGAGGATATGCACCATGAGCCCCTATTCCCTTTACGGTAATTTTAAATCCGTCATTAGAAAACATCATGGTATTTTCGCTGTTATACATATAGATTCCTACAGGCATTTTTCCAGCACCTACATGATAGCCAAGAGCAGCATCAACCTTTGGATTTTCCAGTATCCCTGCTTTTATTGCAGCCTTAGATCCTTGAAAAACCTCCTCACCTGCCTGGAATAAAAGCTTAACAGTACCTTCTATATTTTCTTCATTTTCCTTAAGCATCTTAGCGGCTCCAAGAAGCATAGAGGTGTGTAAATCATGACCGCAGGCGTGGCAGTATCCGTTTGTAGAGGCAAAATCCAGACCACTGTCCTCTTTCATAGGCAGGGCATCCATATCTGCCCTAAGTAAAATTACTTTACCATTACCTTTTCCCACGGAAGCTGTAATAGTTGATTCACATATTTTCTTTGGTTCATAGCCCATTTCTTTTAAGGTGCTCATAACAAATTCCGTTGTCTTAGGGAGGTTCATTTCTATCTCAGGGTTTTTATGAAAATAACGTCTGAATGAAATTAGTTCCGTCTTTAGTTTTTGTGCTCTCTCTAAATAGTTCACATTCAAGCCCTCCAATCATCTATTTATTAGTTCTCTGTATAAGCTTTTAATGGTCTAATTTATACTTTTAAATATATTTATGGAACATTAAAAGAATATACCATAATTTAATTTTATGACAATTAATGGAAAGTGTCTATAATAAAATTGTAAAAAATAGAATATTTAGAAATATATTTTATTTTAGGTATTTTTAGAATATAAATGTTGATTTATGGAATAGCATCCTCTACAATAAATAGCGGGAGGATATAGAATATGAGAACAAAAATAGCAGTTATTACAACTAGTTATCTTCGTGAATTTATTGAAAAAGTTCTAAATGAAATAAACATGGATTGTGATTTTAAAGTAATAGAATATAAAAATTTTAAAAATATCTCAGAGACTTATTATTCCTTAGAAGATGAAGTGGATGGATACATGGTAAGTGGTAATGTTGCTCATTCCACAATAGATAAAACTATTAATAAGCATAAAAAGCCGATGATGTGGTTTGGAACAGACTTGCTTAGTTTGTACCGCATTTTTATTGGTCTTTTTTTAGATAATAGAAATATGGATATTAATAGAGTAATTATGGACTTTCTTATTCCTATCCGTGAGAACCCAACGTGTACAGAAATACTAGAAAATAAAAATTTAGACTCAGTGAAAAGAGATTTAAAAAGGTGGAGAAAGAATTCTAGTGTTGATACTTTGTATACTATTGAGAAGGATATATCAGAAAAGATAATTAAACTATGGAAGGACAAAAAAATTGATCTTGTGATATGTACATATAGTAGCATTGTACCTATTCTAAAGGAAAACAATATTTCTTACATTTTTGCCAAGCCAGAGGCTGAGCATATTAAAGAAACCGTAAGCCGATTATTAGCTAGCATTAAATTAAATAAAATGAGAGAAAATATTCCTGTGGTAATTTCTGTGAGTCAAAAGGGTGAGAGAAATATTGAGGATTCTGACTTAGATACAGTGTCACTACAAAAATGCCTGCTGGACTTTAACAAGGAAAATGTCGCTGATTTTCTGGTACAGAGGAGCAATGATGGCTTTGATATCTATACCAGTTTACGTGTTACAAATATAATTACTAATTTCCTTGAAGGCTGTAAGCTTAGTCTATATCTTGAGGAGCATCTACCTTTTAAAGTATCTATAGGTTATGGCATAGGAAATAATATTGTAGAAGCAAAAAACAATGCTGCTGAAGCTAAAAAAGAAGCTCTTTTGATGGGTGGAACCTTTATAATGGATGAGAAGTATAATCTCATTGGACCTTTAAATACAGAGCATTCTCTTGTAATAAGGAGTGATGTTTCTCCTGAAATACAGGAAATTGCGGAAAAGTCCAGGTTGTCTACTTTGACTATTCAGAAGTTAGCTTCTATTTTAAAGATGATGGGTACCGATCTTTTGACAACAAATGATTTGGCAGCAAAGCTTAATGCTACAGTAAGAAATGCTAATCGTATCTTGAGTAATCTGGAGAGAGGCGGATATGCAGTGGTATTATACAATAAAGCATCAAGCTCTAAGGGAAGGCCAACAAAGATATATAAGATTACGTTACCCTTTAACAGTAAATAAAATAAATTTAGTTTTAAAGCGATTAATGGCTATGGATAAAGCTATTAATCGCTTTTATATTTTATTGATATCTTAGATTTTTCTATGGCTATAGAGGTTAACTGTGAAGCTTTTATGAAACAAATGGAATTTATAAAATCCTATTAATGCTAAGGATACTTGAATATTATTAGGAAATACTAAAGTAGATTAAACTATAAGGAGGAGATTCTATGTCTTTAATTGGCAAAGAAATAGGTGATTTTAATGTTAAGGCTTATCATGATAATTCCTTTAAGGATGTTAGCAAAAAAGATGTTTTAGGTAAGTGGTCAGTATTTTTCTTTTATCCTGCAGACTTTACCTTTGTTTGTCCTACAGAGCTAGAGGATCTAGCGGATAAGTATTCGGAATTTAAGAATATTAATTGTGAAATTTATTCTGTATCAACAGACACTCATTTTGTCCATAAAGCCTGGCATGATGCTTCTAAAACTATAAAGAAGCTTCAATATCCAATGCTGGCAGATCCTACTCATGTACTATCCAGAGACTTTGAGGTTCTAATAGAAAGTGATGGTCTTGCAGAGAGGGGAACCTTTGTGGTAAATCCTGAAGGTAAGATTGTTGTCTATGAGGTCAATGCAGGAAATATAGGAAGAAATGCCGAGGAGCTTTTAAGAAAGGTTCAAGCAGCTCAATTTGTTGCTGAGCATGGAGATGAGGTATGCCCTGCCAAGTGGAAGCCAGGAGCTGAAACCTTAAAGCCTAGCTTAGACTTAGTGGGACTTCTATAGTTCTTACTAGAGAAACACAAATGAAAATATAATTTAACTAAAACCCTTCTGTTATTTTTAATGGAAGGGTTTAGGAGGTTTATATGGAACAGCTATATGATGTGATTATATTAGGTGGAGGTCCTGCAGGACTTACAGCGGCGGTTTATGCAGCTAGGGCAAAGCTCAGGGCTTTAGTAATAGAGAAGGGAAATATAGGAGGACAGATTACCATTACTGAAGAGGTGGTAAACTATCCAGGAGTTTTGAGAACCAGTGGTAATGCATTGACACAGGTTATAAAAAATCAGGCTATAGCCTTTGGAGCGGAGATTTTATCTGCTGAAGTATTAGAAGTAGAATTAGAGGGAGATTATAAGGAAGTAAAAACCACCCGTGGAGATTATAGGTCACTTTCAGTTATAGCTGCTACAGGAGCTAGTCCTAGAAAGCTTGGATTCCCGGGAGAAAAGGAATTTCAGGGAAGAGGCGTGGCCTACTGCGCAACCTGTGATGGACAATTTTTTACCGGCCTCGATGTCTTTGTCATAGGAGGGGGATTTGCTGCAGCGGAAGAAGCTATGTTTTTAACCAGATATGCCAGAAGGGTTAGAGTTATTGTCAGAGAGCCTGACTTTACCTGTGCCAAAACCATAGCAGATAAGGTAAAGGCTCATGAAGGAATAGATATATACTTTAATACGGAGATAGTGGAGATTGGAGGCAAGAATACCTTAGAGTTTGCCTGCTTTATAAATAATGAAACGGGAGAAACCTGGGAATACACTCCACCAAATCCTAAGGAAACCTTCGGAGTATTTGTCTTTGCGGGCTATGTACCTGCAACAGAACTTTTTAGAGATAAGCTTTCTCTGGATAAGATGGGCTATATAATCACCGATGAGAACCAGAAGACCTCGGTAAAGGGAGTTTATGGCGCTGGGGATGTCTGTGTTAAGAATCTAAGACAGGTGGTAACAGCCGTTGCCGATGGTGCAATAGCTGCTGTTGACTTAGAAAAATATATAGGAGAAAAGTATAGAGAGCTAGGCCTTGAAAGAAAACAGCTAGAAGAAAGAAATCAGAAGCACAGTAAGATTCCTGAAGGCTCGGGCTCTGAAGTCCAAAAGCTAACTCAAGAGGATACCCCAGGAGGTACCTTTATAACCTCTGAAATGGCAGCACAGCTTAAGCCTATTTTTGGAAAGTTCCAAAAGTCTATTAAACTGATAACCATATTGGATGATAAAGCTATATCAAAAGAGCTCAAAGAGTTTTTAAAAGAGCTGGAGCCTCTTAGTGATAAGCTCACTCTTCAGTTTATTAATTCAGGCACTACTGAAGCAGAAAAGTACAGCTCCATAGCCAAGGATTATCCAGCCTTGATGCTTTTTACGGAAGAGGATGAATATTTAAGAGTTCAATACCATGGAGTGCCAGGAGGTCATGAATTCAATTCCTTTATTCTTGCCCTTTATAATAGTGCAGGTCCTGGCCAACCGCTAGATGAAGCTGTGAGAGATTCTGTTATGTCTATTAATAAGGAAGTTCATCTCAGGGTATTTATGTCCCTTGCTTGTACTATGTGCCCAGAGTTGGTTATGGCTGCTCAAAGAATAGCTCTATTGAATTCTAAAGTAAAGATGGAGGTATTTGATTTAGCCCATTATCCTGAATACAAGGAAAAGTATACTATAATGAGTGTGCCGTGTTTTGTTATTAATGATGAAGCCGTGCATTTTGGAAAGAAGAGTATAGAACAGCTAGCTCAGCTTTTACAGCAGGCTTAAATTAATTCTGATGGCTGCTGATAAAAATAATAACAGCAGCCATTACAAATAATAATAATTATTTCCTGGAAAATATTATTGACATAATACCCTATGGGGTATACAATGTGGTTAACATATATAAAAGCGGAACATATAGAGGTGAGAAAATGAAATATGATCAGCAAATGGTTAATAGAGTTAAAAGAGTAGAAGGTCAGCTAAGAGGAGTTCTCAAGATGATGGAAGAGGACAAGGAGTGTAAGGATGTTATAACACAGCTTTCTGCAGTACGCTCTGCCATTGATAAGGCCATAGGACTTATAGTAAGTGAAAATCTAGTAAAATGTGTGGTAGAAGGAGAGCAGGGAGAGGAAGATAAGCAAAAGCTCATACAGGAAGCCGTAAATCTTCTAGTTAAAAGTAGATAATTTTTTTTAATAAAAATATACCCCCAGGGGTAAAAGTGAGAATAAGGAGCAAGTTTAATGGGAACTATGGAATATGTAATTTTATTTCTTGGAGTACTATATCTAATCTGGAGATTTATCCTTGCAAAAGGAATAAAGCAGATAATAATTTCAGAACTAAAGGAAGAGCTTAAAAATAAAAATAATCAATTTATAGATGTGAGAACTCCTGGAGAGTTTAAGCAAAGTAGCATTAAAAGCTTTAAGAACATACCACTAAACGAGCTGCCTAATAAGGTAGAGGCTTTAGATAAGAATAGGCCAGTTTTTGTTATATGCCAGAGTGGTATGAGGAGCAGTAATGCTGCAAGGCTTCTAAAGAAAAAAGGCTTTAAAGAAATAATAAATGTAAGGGGCGGAATGAACGCCTGGAGATAAAACATTACAGATAAAAATATATACAAAGTAATTAGGAGGAAATAAAAATGAGAGAAATAACTGCTAAGGAAGTAGAAAGACTATTAAATGAAGGAAAAGAGCTTAATATTATTGATGTGAGAGAGGCTGATGAGGTAGTACAGGGCATGATACCAGGAGCAGTTCATATACCCCTAAAGGCAATCCCAGCAAGATACTTAGAGCTAGATGATGACAAAGAATATATAATGGTATGCCGTTCCGGTGCAAGAAGCTCTCAGGCTGTTCGATTTTTAGAAGAGGAAGGCATCGACGCTGTTAATATGAAGGGTGGAATGATGAGCTGGAAGGGAAAAACTGAATAAAAAAATGTCAAAATTAAAAGGCTCCTGAACTTAGTAATGGTTAATAAGTACTGGAACCCTTTTTTTATTATTCTATTATATTTCGGTTATATAGCAATGAAATAGCTAGTACACTTAAGAATTTGTTGCTTCAAATAATGGGAATAATCACCGGTTATTTTTTCACTATATAGCCTTCTCTGTATAAAAGCTCTGCAATGAGGACAGCTCCACCAGCAGCACCTCTAAGGGTGTTATGAGATAAGCCCACAAATTTATAATCAAAAATAGTATCTGCGCGGAGACGTCCTAAGGTTATTCCCATTCCTCCGTAGAGCTCTCTATCTAGGGCTGCCTGAGGTCTATTATCCTCTTCAAAGTAAGTTATAAACTGCTTTGGAGCATTAGGAAGCTCCAGCTCCTGAGGCTTTCCCTTAAAGCTTCTCCAGGCCTCTAAGATTTCTTCCTTTGAAGGCTTAATTTCAAAATCTACAAATACTGCAGCAGTATGGCCGTCGCTTACGGGAACTCTTATACACTGAGTAGAAATCAGTGGAGCGTTAGCCTTTACTATTTCTCCATTGGAGATTTTACCCCAGATTCTTAGAGGCTCCTGCTCGCTCTTTTCTTCCTCTCCTCCGATGTAGGGTATTACATTATCTATCATTTCTGGCCATTCCTTAAAGGTCTTTCCTGCTCCGCTGATGGCCTGATAGGTGGTTGCTACTACTCTCTTTGGTTTAAACTTTAAAAGAGGGGTCAAGGCTGGAACGTAGGACTGAATGGAGCAGTTAGGCTTAACAGAAACAAAGCCAACCTCTGTACCCAGTCTTTTTCTCTGAGACTCTATAACCTTTAAATGTTCATCATTGATCTCTGGTATAACCATGGGAACATCAGGGGTCCAGCGGTGGGCAGAGTTACAGGACACTACAGGAACTTCTGCCTTAGCGTAGGTGTTCTCAAGGTCAATTACATCCTTCTTAGGCATGTCTACAGCACAGAAAACAAAGTCTACCAGAGAAGCTACCTCTTTAACGTTATCTGATGAGAGTATATTCAATTTCTTAACCTTTTCAGGCATATCGATGGAGAGCTTCCATCTATTTTTAATTGCCTCCTCATAGGGTTTACCAGCAGAACGAGGGCTGGCAATTAATGCGCTTATTTCAAAGTAAGGATGATTTGTGAGTAAGGTAATAAGTCTCTGACCGACCATTCCGGTGGCTCCAATTATACCTACCTTTAATTTATCCATGATAACAGCCTCCTTTTACTTCTTCTATTTATTATAATATCTTCAATATCAATTGTTTACAAACTCATTATAAATTGCTTTAATAGTGTTTTTATAATCCTTTTCTTCAACGCCAACTATTATATTCAGCTCGCTAGCACCCTGGTCTATCATTTTTATGTTTATATCTGCCTTAGCAATAGCAGTGAATACTCTAGCAGCTGTTCCTTTAGCTCTAACCATATTGTGCCCTACCACAGCAACTAATGCAAGACCATCCTCTATCATTATGCTATCAGGCTTAACAGCCTTTATTATCTGATGAATTATAAATTCCTCTTTTTCCTCAAGGTCCTTGGAATTTACTATCACAGATAGGGCATCGATGCTGGAAGGGACATGCTCAAAGGAAATAGAATTCTTAGCTAAAACCTCTAGTATTTTATTACCGATTCCTAGCTCTCCGTTCATCATATCCTTTTCTATTATAATAGTAGTAAAGCCAGTCTTCCCTGCAATACCGGTTATTATCCCATTAGGATTTTTAAATCTATAGGTAGGTATTATCATAGTTCCTTTATCTTCAGGTGAATTGGTATTTCGGATATTTATAGGAATCCCTTCAGAACGAACAGGTAAGGTGGCATCCTCATGAAGTACAGTGGTTCCCATGTAGGAAAGCTCTCTAAGCTCCTTATAGGTTAAGGTTTCAATAACCTTAGGATTCTTAACTATCCTGGGATCAGCCATAAGAACTCCAGAGACATCTGTCCAGTTTTCGTATAAGGAAGCCTTCACAGCCTTGGCTACCATAGAACCAGTAACATCAGAGCCTCCCCTAGAGAAGGTCTTTATGGAGCCATCAGGTAGGGAGCCATAGAAGCCAGGAATCACAGCATATTCTATAGCCTTTAGGGCAGAACAAATAGAAGCATCGGTACCCTCGGGGTTAAGAATACCATCTTCATTAAACAAAATCATATCCTTCGGATCTACAAAAGTAAAACCCATATAATTAGCTAAGATTATGCCATTGAGATATTCTCCACGACTGGCGGCGTAATCCTTACTTTTTGTGCTTATTATATTATTTTTTATTTCCAGATACTCTTTAGCTAAGGATAGCTTAAGGCTTAAGCCATCTATGATTTCATTATATCTGGCTTCGATTTTTAAAAATACAGGAGTTATATCCTGATTATTTACTGCAAGGTCATAGCACTGGTATAGCAAGTCCGTAACCTTCTCATCCTTATTATGTCTTTTCCCTGGGGCGGATACAACTACATATTTTCTTTCCTTTTCTTCTCTAATAATTTGACCAACCTTTTTAAAGTGAGCAGCATCGGCTAAGGAGCTTCCGCCAAATTTTAAGACCTTTGTATTCATAAGATATCCCCTTCATTTCTTTGTATAATTTCATAGGATTTTGCTCTCGGTGGTAACTTTGCTACAATAATTGTTTTCATATCTGATAGATCTATGAAGGATATAAATATATTGGATAAATAAAAAAATAGCCTCAAAAATAAAGGCTATCAAAGTACTCCAAGGATATAAAAATATCTTTTTTAGAAATTGAGATAGCACTCCGCATACGCGACAGTTAGACAGATATTCTCTGTCTACCCAGGAAAGCCTCTCGCAAAGACTTCCTTCGGCAACAGCCCCTTTCTCTTTAGCCATAATCCTGCGAGGATCTTCGACTAAAGCTACTCTTGACTTATTGCGCCTCTATCAAATATTTTAATTTTTCTTAATAATTTATCATATTAAAGTGTACAAGTCAATGTAATACCGGCAAATTTATAATTATAATTTAAAGTGAGAAGTATATTTTAAAGGAGTATAATATAAAGTAATAATATGTAAATTGTGTAATGAAACATAAGGATTGAGGGGGGTGTATGATGAAAATTAAAAACAGTAAATTTGATATTTTTGCTAGTGTCTTTTCCTTGCTTCTTTTGATAGGGCTCACCTTGTATTTACTTGTATTCTGGGATAATATAGCTCAGGATATTCCAAGCCATTACAATGGGGTGGGAGAGGCTGATATTATCTCCAGCAAAACCTCCTTGCTATTTACACTAGCAGTAGCATGGATTTTATTTATTGGGCTAACGGTTATAGAGAGATATCCTCAAATATGGAACACGGGGGTTACAATTACAGAGAATAATAGAGAAAGGGTGTATAGAACTCTAAAAAATATGCTTAATATGATTAAGCTAACATTAGTAGGGAACTTTTTCTATACAATAATAAATTCCTCTCTGGGACTTAACTTATCTCCATATTTTTTGCCTGTTTTCTTAATACTAATATTTGGAACACTAACATTTTTTATAGTGAAATTGGTAAAAACTAAGTAAAATTTATTGTTGACGTAGTTAAATAAACTTGCTATAATGAAATACGTCGCAGGAATACAGCTAGTTTCATTATTAAAATTTAATAAAGGTATTTCTAAAGACAAGATGTGGAGAGATGTCCGAGTTGGCTTAAGGGGCTCGCCTGGAAAGCGGGTGTAGGGGAAACTCTACCGAGGGTTCGAATCCCTCTCTCTCCGCCATTTAAATTTTGCCGTGCTAGATGGGGAGTCAGCGGTGCCCTGTACCTGCAATCCGCTATAGCAGGATTGAATTCCTCGCTTCGGCTTTAGCCTGTAGGGTCTGCCCCATAAAAGTGGTGTTGAGAGTCTGGGTCCCACGCAATGTAAGCCCATGAACCCCGTCAGGTCCGGAAGGAAGCAGCGGTAAGTGGAATCTTGCATGTGCCGTGGATCAACCTGGCTTGAGCTAACTATATGGGTAACGCTTATAGGCTACTGTCAACGCGAGGTGCACGGTTTTAATATAAATAAATAATATCGATTATAAGTACACGCATTTTATATGGCGTGTTTTTTGTTGTATTTAAAATTATTGTTCCGATGTTAAAAGTATAGATTTTTAGTGTATAATAATAAGGTAGAAATAGAAATGAGGTGGACGCCTTGGCATACACTGCTTTATATAGAGAATGGAGGCCCAGAAACTTTAACGATGTTGTTGGGCAGGAGCATATTACCATAACTTTAAGAAATCAAATTAAAAATGAAAGAACCGCCCACGCCTATCTTTTTTGCGGTACTAGAGGTACAGGTAAAACCTCTACAGCAAAGATCATGGCAAAGGCTTTAAATTGCTTGAATCTTCATGATGGTGAACCCTGTAATGAATGTGAAATGTGTACAAAAATTAATAAGGGACTTGCCATTGATATAACTGAACTAGATGCAGCCTCTAATAATGGTGTGGATAAAATCAGAGATATAATTGATGATGTTCAATATCCTCCACAGGAGGCTAGATTTAAGGTATATATAATGGATGAGGTTCATATGCTCTCTCAGGGAGCTGTAAATGCCTTTCTTAAAACTTTGGAGGAGCCCCCTAAGAATGTGGTGTTCATACTAGCTACCACAGATCCTCAAAAGCTGCCTATAACCATACTTTCTAGGTGTCAGAGGTTTGATTTTAAGAGGATAAGCACCGAGAACATATCAGAGCGTTTAAGAAAAATTGTCACAGAGCAGGGTGTTTTTGCTGATGATAATTCCCTAAAGCTCATAGCTAGGGTGTCAGATGGAGCTATGAGAGATGCCTTAAGTATACTTGACCAGGGAATTTCCATGGGAGGCGGTAAGGTTGAATATGATAACGTCATAGGAATGCTTGGTCTTGTAACTAACGAGAATCTCTTCAAGCTTACTGACTCAATAATAGAAAGAAGTACTGAGAAAGCCCTTAATGTCATTGATGAAATGGTCATGACCGGTAAGGATATGCATCTTTTTATTAAGGATATAATTACTCACTATAGAAATCTTCTAATGGTTAAGGTGAGCAATGCTCCTGAAACAGTTATTGATGCCTCCTTAGAGCATATTGAGCTGTTAAAGAATCAGAGCAAAGGGATAAGAACTGAAGAGATAATGAGAAGCATAAGGCTTCTTCAGGAATGCGAGGAGCAGTCCAGGGTAAGTAAGCAATCGAGATTATATCTAGAGCTTACCACTATCAAGCTATGTAAGATTGAATATGATTCCTCTCCAGAGATAATCCTTACAAGGCTTAACAGGCTGGAGGATGCTTTAAAGTCCGGGAAAATTGCTGTAAGTGCTTCTAGAGAAGCTTCTAGCTCTGTAAGTCCTAAGGAAGGGCAAAGAGTAGGAGTTCCAGTGGGACGAAAGGCACCGGATAAACAAACTATAGCTAGTGGTGCTCAGGGAGTTAATTCAGATTCAAAGATTACCTTAGATGGAGTTAAGAGAGCCTGGAATGATATATTAGAAAGTTTAAAGGCTCGCAGAGCTATGCTTATTTATGCTTCCTTAGTTACTGGTAAGCCTGTAAGCTGTGAAAAAGGTATTGTTGAGATAAACTATGAAGAAGAATATTCCTTTAATAAGGTAAGGCTTGAGAAGGATGAGAACAGAAGGATTGTAGATGAAGTCTTTTCTGAAATACTTAAGGATAGGTTGAAGGTTGTCTACACAGTGGATAGAAAAGTCCAGAGCAGTAAAAGCCCAGAGGATTTGCTCATTGAAGCCTTTGGAGAGGACAATATTCAAATAATTGAGGATTAGCTTAAAATTCCTAATAAATATAGTAATAAGAGGTAAAATACTATATAATAATATGAGTAATTGCTAATATAAGGAGGTTTATCATATGGCAAAGGGATTTCCTGGCGGCTTTGGCGGCGGAAATATGAATAACTTAATGAAGCAGGCACAAAAGCTTCAAAAGCAGATGGAAGAAACTCAAAAAGAGCTTGAAAATAAAGAATATGAGACTTCTGTAGGTGGAGGAGCGGTAACAGCTAAGGTTAATGGTAAAAAACAGCTGTTATCCATAAAGATTCAACCAGATGTTCTAGACCCTGATGATGTGGAAATGCTAGAGGATTTAGTGTTAAGCTCTGTTAATGGGGCTATCCAGCAGGCTGAAGAAGATGCAGCAAGCACCATGGGAAAGATGACTGGTGGCTTTAATATGCCTGGTTTATTTTAAATTCGAGAATAATAACGATGATACATCAATGAAAAAATTTTCCCTCAGGGAAAATTTTTTCATTTAATTCATTAGATTTTAATGATGCTTTTGAAGCATAATATAATTATCAGTAAGCTTAAAGGATGTGATTAAATGGATTTTTATCCAGTGGCTATAGAAAAGCTTATAGAAGAATTTGCCAAGCTTCCTGGTATAGGACATAAGACGGCGCAGAGGCTGACGCTGTATGTTTTAAACCTACCTAAGGAAGAGGTGGAGGAGTTTTCTAAAGCTTTAGTTCAGGCTAGAGGTACTATTAAATATTGCTCTGTATGTGGAAACTTTACCGATTCAGACCCCTGTGCTATCTGTGGTAATCCTAACAGAGATAAGGGGGCTATCTGTGTTGTAGAGCAGCCTAAGGATATCATGACCATGGAAAGAGTTAAGGAATTTAACGGAGTATATCATGTGCTTCATGGAAATATATCTCCCATGCAGGGAAGAGGACCTCAGGATATAAGGATAAGAGAGCTGGTAGCAAGAATGAATCCAGAGGTTAATGAGGTGATAGTAGCTACAAATCCTACTATTGAAGGGGAGGCCACGGCAATGTACATATCAAGAATTCTTAAGCCTTTAGATATTAGGGTTACGAGAATAGCCTCTGGTATTCCTGTAGGAGGAGATTTAGAGTATGCTGATGAGGTAACTCTTTCCAAAGCTTTAGAGGGAAGAAAAGAAATATAGAGATTCACAGAATATAAATGCCTATTTATGGAAATAATTAAGCTAGTAATAGTATTACATAAATAGGAGGGTTTTCTATATGCCTATAAGTAAAAGTGAATATAAAGAGTTTGTAAGGCAGAGAAAAGAAATAATAGAAGGCATAAAAAGGGCCTTGTTAGATATTGAAGCTGCAGAAAGTTTTTTTCAGAATGCGGAAGATCCTAAGCTTATTGAGGTGGCTATATATAATAAGCAGGCTTCACTTAAGAGCTATGAATATCTAGTAAAGGAAGCCAAAGCCTTAAACATATCTCTTAGTCCTAAGGATTTGATTGAACTTCGTGCTATAATAGTAGAGGTATAATAGTGGAATATTTGTTATACCTCCACATATTAATATAATAGCTTTATTTTTAAGGGGATGAGAAAATGGATACGTTTATTTATTTTATAATTGCTATGGTGGCCTTAGTTATTATAGTAAAAATATTTTCTTGGCCATTGAAGCTCTTGATTAAGCTCCTGCTTAATGGGCTTCTAGGGGTAATTCTTTTAACCTTATTAAATTATTTTGGACAAGACTTTGGAATATTCATTGGCATAAATGCTGTTACGGCATTGATTGCCGGGTTCTTTGGGGTTCCAGGAGTTATTTTTTTGGTGGTTTTTAAGCTGTTTTTTTAAATAATATAGACCGCCTTTTAGGCGGCCCATATTTTAATTAAAGATGGGAGTAGGAAGAATGCATCGTTAATTTTAAGTAGTAATACATATATACGAGGAGCTCTGAATATCTTTTCTAATTACAGTATATTCTCACTTCAAGAAATGTGTTACAATTTTATATAAGCCCTTTTAAAAATAAAATATTATGGTTTTTATAGAAAGCATAACCAATATGCTATGGTAAACATTAACAAGCAATAATATCGCGGAGGAATGAGGATATATGGAGAGTTATTTTTCAATACCCATGTTTAAAAGTGAACTAAAAAAGCTTAGGTTTTTTTCGCCTATTCTATTTTTAGTTTTATTTTTTATATTTAATAATCAGGGGATGCTTTCCCTTATTGGGAGTGGCGCTGCATTAGATAGAGGTCTTGCTATAAAGGAATATTTTTCTTTAAGCATTTTGGAGATTGTAATCCTTGGACTTGTATATCTTATAGCTGCTTCTATATTAATGATGGATAAAAGAGCAAAGCTTCAGGATAAGAAGTATCAGGGCGGCAATAGAATAATCTATTTTGTTACTAAAGGAGCATCAATTTTTACTGGTATATATTTAAGCTTTATAGCTTGTTTCTTTGTAAAGTTTTTATTGTATCTTATGAATTCTAGCAAGTTTATCAATGAAGCTTCAATAGGCTTCACTGAGATAATTAAGTTTTTTGCCTTTCACATGGTTTTTATATTTTTTATGGCAGCAGTATCAATGGCTTTTAATGGATTCTTCGGTAATATATTTTCAGTGGTTATGATGCCGATTTTTACCGTATACTCCTTTTTACTGTTTTTTGGTACTGGTTATTATCTTATTAATGAAGAGTATATAAAGACAAGAAATTTTATAGCTGCGGTGGAAGGTAGGACAGTATATAAGTTGTACAAGCTTATTACTGAGGATTACAGATTATCCTTTGACAATAGCTCTATGCAGGTAGGGATTACACTGCTTTTGTTTTTCCTTGCAATCATATTTATAGGTATAGCTTTGGTGGTCTTTAAGCATTTAAAGGTAGAGCGTCTTAGTAATTACTTTGTATATATAGGTGCTGAAATTGTTACCGTTGGAGCTATGGTAATTGCTGCTTCTTTATTTCTATCTCTTGGAACAGCTATGGGGTATTTATTAGCTAATAAGGGAATGGAAATGGAGACAGCCTGGGAGCTTGCCTACAGGCTTATGTTCATATACATCTTTGTAGCTGCTTTTATAAGGCTTCTTTATGTAGTGATAAAATATAAGCCGTGGAGAAGACTATCAAAGGATATTGATAAGAAAAGAGAAAAAGAGGTAAGTCATAACTCTTAATAAAAATGCCCATATCTCTATTTTATGAGATATGGGCATTTTTTAGCCTATTGATAGCTGTTTAGAAAAATTAATAAGATACCATAAAAAATTAAGGTTAACCCCATAAAGAAAACAAAAAATCTCTTTAATCTTCTATTCTCATTTATTGGATAGTACTCCTTTTTATCTGTTATAGGCTGGCTGATTTTCTTTGTTAGCCCTTTTATAAATCTAACATTGAGCTTTAATAGGAGTATGCCTCCTATTGCTGTAGTAATGCCTAAGGTGATTGTGCCTAACCCACCAAAGGTGACTATACTCTTAGGTATTGTATTAACCACATCTATATAGGATGGCGCTATAAATACTCCTAAGGAAACGATAAAGCCTGCAAGAAATACGACCAATGAGACTGAGAAAAGAAATAGTAAAGAAGCAAATAAGGGAAGGGCTAGGATTAAAAATACAACAAAGGTGAGAAGTCTAAAGGTCTTCTGTAAAAAGGTTTTTGACGAGTGTTCTATGGTATTTAAATCCGGTAGCTTTATACTATCATTCTCTTCTTTAAACCTATTCGTATTACCATTGTCTTGATCTATGTTTTCTTTTAAGGGAGGGATATACCCCTCCTGCTTGCATTTTTGAGCTAAAAGAAAAGGATCTCCCAGTTTCTCTACAACAGCATCTTCAGTGAGACCCTGAGAGATTTCTTTATCAAAAATCACTGTGTATTTTTCTATTATGCCTTCTACCCAAGACTCAGGATACTCCGATAGGTTTGCTTCTATTGCTATTAAAAATTCATCCTTTTTCATGGAGAGGTCTCCTTATAAGTAAATTAACAACAGTAGATTATATTTTCTCCTCTGCTGCATCAGGAGAATTAATAATTATATCTATAATATTATCCTATAAAATACACACCTTGTGAACACTTAATTTGTCCATCTTGTGAACACTTAAGCTTAAATCTTTAATAGGCTATGCCCTGCCATTTCATAGCTTCCGCAACTCTGAGGAAGCCGGCTATATTTGCTCCAACTACAAGGTCTCCAGGACAGTTGTATTCTTTTGAAGCGTTGTAGGCACTATCAAAAATTCCTACCATTATCTCTTTAAGCTTTTTATCTACTTCTTCTGAAGTCCAGAAATATCTCATGGAGTTTTGGGACATTTCAAGACCTGAGGTAGCTACCCCTCCAGCATTAGCTGCTTTTGCTGGTCCAAAGAGAACCCCTGATTTCTGGAAGAGCTCTATAGCTTCAGGGGTAACTGGCATGTTAGCTCCTTCTGCTACAGCTAGTACACCATTTTTAACAAGAATCTCAGCGCTTTTTAAATCCAGCTCATTTTGAGTTGCACAAGGGAGCGCTACCTGACATTTAATATTCCATATTCCGCTGCAGTCTTCATGGTACTCTGCTTCCTTAACGTAGGTTGTATACTCCTTAATTCTCTTTCTTTCCTTCTCTTTTATTTGTTTTATTATATCCACCTTTATTCCAGAAGGATCGTATATATAGCCTGAGGAGTCGGACATGGCAACTACCCTTCCACCCATTTCCTGGGCTTTTTCTGCAGCATAGATAGCCACATTTCCTGATCCAGATATAATTACTGTTTTACCTTTAATACTATCTTGATTGATTTTATTAAACATTTCTTCTGTGAAGTATAAAAGACCGTAGCCTGTAGCTTCAGTACGGATAAGAGAACCACCTGAGCAAAGAGCCTTTCCTGTAAGCACTCCAGTGAACTCATTTCTTATACGCTTATACTGTCCGAACAGATAGCCTATTTCTCTAGAGCCAACTCCAATATCCCCTGCAGGTACATCGGTATCTGCTCCTATATGTTTAGAAAGCTCTGTCATAAAGCTTTGACAGAATCTCATAACCTCATTGTCGGATTTTCCTTTAGGATCGAAATCGGAGCCTCCCTTGCCTCCTCCCATAGGAAGTCCTGTAAGACTGTTTTTAAATATCTGCTCAAAGCCTAGAAATTTAATTACTGAGCTATTAACGGTAGGATGAAGTCGCAGGCCGCCTTTGTAGGGTCCTAAAGCTGAATTGAATTGAACTCTAAAACCACGGTTAACACGGATTTTCCCTTTATCATCCACCCAAGGCACTCTAAACATAATGAGTCGCTCTGGCTCAACCATACGATCTATTATCCCTTCTTCAATGATGTCAGGTCTTTTTTCTATTACTGGTATTAAGGATTCTAATACTTCATTAACAGCCTGGTGAAATTCTGTTTCTCCAGGATTGCGTAGGCATACACTATTGTATACCTCCTCCATGTATTTGTTTTTTAATTCCATTGTTATCTCCCCTTTAGTTTTATATAGTATGGCTGTTGTAAGGTTACTTTATCGAATATGCTATTTATGGTTTTACATTGGTTGATAAGCAAGGTTGCCAATATTGATATTTTTCTAAATATTATAAGGTTTACTTTGCAATTATTCAATACTTCTTGCATAAAGTTGTTAAATAATAATCAAAATAACTAAATAAGTATATGGTTATTTAATCTATCCTGGAGTGATTTTATATAAATAATAATATGATAAAAGGAATTTTATATGATATATTAGTGTTTTTCTACAAAAACTGTACCTAGTGTATCTGTATGAGTATTCAAGAGCTATTAAAGAAAAAATGAAGAGAATAATGGATTATACTTAATAAATGAATGATTATAGGAGTTTTTATGATTTTAATCGTGCTATTATATACAAGTCGCTTACGGCAAGCGGAAAACACTTGAACTGAGAACAACTAAGAGGTAAGAGGTAAGAGCTAAGAGTTGTAAAAGATTATGAAGCTCGTTTTACTCGCTTCCTATTTAGATAAGAGCTAAGAGTTAGAAGATTTGAAGCTCGCTTTGCTCGCTTAGTTAAGATTGAAACTTGGGTTTCTTGAGAAAGAAAAAAGTTTTAAAAAAGAGTGTTGACAAAGAAAAACCGACGTGATAATATAATCAAGCGGTCGGTAATGAAGCCGCAATGGTCTTTGAAAATTGAACAGAGAACTAAGTTTAGAACAAACACAAACCAGCAATTTTTTTAAGTAATTTTGAGAAGTATCAAACTTTTAAATTGAGAGTTTGATCCTGGCTCAGGACGAACGCTGGCGGCGTGCCTAACACATGCAAGTCGAGCGAGGAAGCTCCTTCGGGAGTTTCCTAGCGGCGGACGGGTGAGTAACACGTGGGCAACCTGCCTCGAAGAGGGGGATAGCCTCCCGAAAGGGAGATTAATACCGCATAATATCGGTTTATCGCATGATGAGCTGATTAAAGGAGAAATCCGCTTCGAGATGGGCCCGCGGCGCATTAGCTAGTTGGTGAGGTAACGGCTCACCAAGGCGACGATGCGTAGCCGACCTGAGAGGGTGATCGGCCACATTGGGACTGAGACACGGCCCAGACTCCTACGGGAGGCAGCAGTGGGGAATATTGCACAATGGGGGAAACCCTGATGCAGCAACGCCGCGTGAGTGATGAAGGCCTTCGGGTTGTAAAGCTCTGTCTTCAGGGACGATAATGACGGTACCTGAGGAGGAAGCCACGGCTAACTACGTGCCAGCAGCCGCGGTAATACGTAGGTGGCGAGCGTTGTCCGGATTTACTGGGCGTAAAGGGAGTGTAGGTGGATGCTTAAGTCAGATGTGAAATACCCGGGCTCAACCTGGGAACTGCATTTGAAACTGGGCGTCTAGAGTGCAGGAGAGGAAAGTGGAATTCCTAGTGTAGCGGTGAAATGCGTAGAGATTAGGAAGAACACCAGTGGCGAAGGCGACTTTCTGGACTGTAACTGACACTGAGGCTCGAAAGCGTGGGGAGCAAACAGGATTAGATACCCTGGTAGTCCACGCCGTAAACGATGGGTACTAGGTGTAGGGGGTATCGACTCCCCCTGTGCCGCCGTTAACACAATAAGTACCCCGCCTGGGGAGTACGGTCGCAAGATTAAAACTCAAAGGAATTGACGGGGGCCCGCACAAGCAGCGGAGCATGTGGTTTAATTCGAAGCAACGCGAAGAACCTTACCTAGACTTGACATCTCCTGAATTACCCTTAATCGGGGAAGCCCTTCGGGGCAGGAAGACAGGTGGTGCATGGTTGTCGTCAGCTCGTGTCGTGAGATGTTGGGTTAAGTCCCGCAACGAGCGCAACCCTTGTTGTTAGTTGCTACCATTAAGTTGAGCACTCTAGCGAGACTGCCCGGGTTAACCGGGAGGAAGGTGGGGATGACGTCAAATCATCATGCCCCTTATGTCTAGGGCTACACACGTGCTACAATGGCGAGTACAGAGAGACGCAAGACCGCGAGGTGGAGCAAAACTCTAAAACTCGTCCCAGTTCGGATTGCAGGCTGAAACTCGCCTGCATGAAGCCGGAGTTGCTAGTAATCGCGAATCAGAATGTCGCGGTGAATACGTTCCCGGGCCTTGTACACACCGCCCGTCACACCATGAGAGTTGGCAATACCCGAAGTCCGTGAGGTAACCGCAAGGAGCCAGCGGCCGAAGGTAGGGTCAGCGATTGGGGTGAAGTCGTAACAAGGTAGCCGTAGGAGAACCTGCGGCTGGATCACCTCCTTTCTAAGGAAACTTAATCGGAAGCCTTTTCCCTTGGAAAAGCACCGATTCACAAAGCTGGGTTTATTCTAAAATCTTATTCTCTGTCCAATTTTGAGAGACTATGTCTTTCAACTTGTTCTTTGAAAACTGCATACAGAAACTGATGTAAGTAAAGATAACTACAATCTTTTAAAGTGTAAATTATAAATTGTTTATTCAATGTATGATTTCGCTGAGATTAATTGTAAAACCGTAAACTAATTAGAATCTTGATGTTATAATGTCAAAAATTATAACGTCAGAGCGAACAGTAAGCGAAGTAATGCGAGGAGCCGAGGAACGAAGGCACGGAGCGTACAAAACCGTACGTGAGTACCGGAGTGACGAAAGCGACGAAGCAGTACGCAGCTTAATGTGAGCGAATGGTCAAGCTACAAAGGGCGCATGGTGAATGCCTTGGCATCAGGAGCCGATGAAGGACGTGATAAGCTGCGATAAGCTTCGGGTAGGCGCACATAGCCAGTGATCCGGAGATCTCCGAATGAGGAAACTCACATGGGTAACCCCATGTATCCATAACTGAATCCATAGGTTATGGAGGGTAAACCCAGGGAACTGAAACATCTAAGTACCTGGAGGAAGAGAAAGAAAAATCGATTTTCTTAGTAGCGGCGAGCGAAAAGGAAAGAGCCCAAACCGGAAACTTGTTTCCGGGGTTGCGGACAGAACAATAAATGCAGGAGATGACTAACCGAAGCCAGCTGGAAAGCTGGGCCACAGAAAGTAACAGCCTTGTAGGTGAAAGTCATTGATAGCCAGTTCTGATCCAGAGTACCACGAGACACGTGAAACCTTGTGGGAAGCAGGGAGGACCACCTCCCAAGGCTAAATACTACCTGATGACCGATAGTGAAGAAGTACCGTGAGGGAAAGGTGAAAAGAACCCCGGGAGGGGAGTGAAATAGAATCTGAAACCATGTGCCTACAACCGGTCAGAGCACCTTATGTGTGTGATGACGTGCTTTTTGTAGAACGAGCCTACGAGTTACGGTATGTAGCGAGGTTAAGTACTTTAGGTACGGAGCCGAAGGGAAACCGAGTCTTAATAGGGCGACTAGTTGCATGCCGTAGACCCGAAACCGGGTGACCTATCCATGGCCAGGTTGAAGCGGAAGTAAAATTCCGTGGAGGACCGAACCACGTTGGTGTTGAAAAACCATGGGATGAGCTGTGGATAGCGGAGAAATTCCAATCGAACTCGGAGATAGCTGGTTCTCCTCGAAATAGCTTTAGGGCTAGCGTCGGATATGAGTAGCGGAGGTAGAGCACTGAATGGGCTAGGGGGCGTATAGCTTACCGAACCTTATCAAACTCCGAATGCCGCATACTATGAGTCCGGCAGTCAGACAGTGACAGATAAGTGCCATTGTCAAAAGGGAAAAAGCCCAGACCGTCAGCTAAGGTCCCCAAGTATAGATTAAGTGGTAAAGGATGTGGGATTTCTAAGACAACTAGGATGTTGGCTTAGAAGCAGCCACTCATTCAAAGAGTGCGTAATAGCTCACTAGTCGAGAGATCCCGCGCCGAAGATGTCCGGGGCTAAAATCTATCACCGAAGCTACGGATTGACACAATAGTGTCAGTGGTAGGGGAGCGTCCTGTATGGGCTGAAGTCGTACCGTAAGGAGCGGTGGACTGTACAGGAGTGAGAATGTAGGCATAAGTAGCGAGAAATGGGTGAGAATCCCATTGGCCGAAAACCTAAGGTTTCCTCAGGAAGGCTCGTCCGCTGAGGGTTAGTCGGGACCTAAGCCGAGGCCGAAAGGCGTAGGTGATGGACAATCGGTTGATATTCCGATACTGCTGTTAATCGTTATTACCGATGGCGTGACGCAGGAGGATAGTGTGTGCCAGCTATTGGATGCTGGTCTAAGCACTTAGGTATACAGGATAGGCAAATCCGCCTGTATTAAGCTGAGGTGTGATGGGGAAGGTCCTACGGGGCCGAAGTACATGATTCCACGCTGCCAAGAAAAGCGTCTAGGGAGAGAGACAGTACCCGTACCGCAAACCGACACAGGTAGGTGAGGAGAGAATCCTAAGGCTGGCGGAAGAATTGCAGTTAAGGAACTCGGCAAATTGACCCCGTAACTTCGGGAGAAGGGGTGCCATGGAGACATGGCCGCAGAGAATAGGCCCAAGCAACTGTTTAGCAAAAACACAGGTCTCTGCTAAAGCGTAAGCTGATGTATAGGGGCTGACGCCTGCCCGGTGCTGGAAGGTTAAGGGGATTGCTTAGCGCAAGCGAAGGCATGAACTTAAGCCCCAGTAAACGGCGGCCGTAACTATAACGGTCCTAAGGTAGCGAAATTCCTTGTCAGGTAAGTTCTGACCCGCACGAATGGCGTAATGACTTGGGCACTGTCTCAACTGCAAATCCGGCGAAATTGTAGTGCAAGTGAAGATGCTTGCTACCCGTGGTTGGACGGAAAGACCCCGTAGAGCTTTACTGCAGCTTAGCATTGAGTTTCGGTATTGTCTGTACAGGATAGGTGGGAGACTGGGAAACAGGGTCGTCAGGCTCTGTGGAGTCAACCTTGGGATACCACCCTGACAGTACTGGAATTCTAACCGGGCACCATGAAGCTGGTGACGGGACATTGTTAGGCGGGCAGTTTGACTGGGGCGGTCGCCTCCTAAAAAGTAACGGAGGCGCTCAAAGGTTCCCTCAGAACGGTCGGAAATCGTTCGAAGAGCGCAAAGGCATAAGGGAGCCTGACTGCGACACCTACAAGTGGAGCAGGGACGAAAGTCGGACTTAGTGATCCGGTGGTACCTCGTGGGAGGGCCATCGCTCAACGGATAAAAGCTACCTCGGGGATAACAGGCTGATCTCCCCCAAGAGTCCACATCGACGGGGAGGTTTGGCACCTCGATGTCGGCTCGTCGCATCCTGGGGCTGAAGTAGGTCCCAAGGGTTGGGCTGTTCGCCCATTAAAGCGGCACGCGAGCTGGGTTCAGAACGTCGTGAGACAGTTCGGTCCCTATCCGCCACGGGCGCAGGAAATTTGAGAGGAGCTGTCCTTAGTACGAGAGGACCGGGATGGACTGACCTCTGGTGCACCAGTTGTTCCGCCAGGAGCACAGCTGGGTAGCTATGTCGGGAAGGGATAAACGCTGAAAGCATCTAAGCGTGAAGCCCACCTCAAGATTAGATTTCCCATAGCGTAAGCTAGTAAGACCCCTCGAAGAACACGAGGTTGATAGGTCGGAGGTGTAAGCACGGCAACGTGTTCAGCTGACCGATACTAATAGGTCGAGGGCTTGACCAAAATAAATGACGACTTTACTAACATCATTCTGTATGCAGTTTTGAAAGAACAAAAATTCTTTCAAAACCAGAATATCCGGTGGCAATGCCATGAAGGTAACACCCGTTCCCATTCCGAACACGACGGTTAAGCTTCATAGGGCCGATGGTACTGCAGGGGAAGCTCTGTGGGAGAGTAGGAAGTTGCCGGGTAACTAAAATAAACCTGATACTTTAAGTATCAGGTTTATTTATTTTAGAATAATACTTTCTAACTAAACTTATAATAATTATATAGGTGTTAATAATTTTGTTACATTTTAAGTATATTAACATCTCAGTTGACTTATGCTTAGTATCAACTGACTAATATAATCACATTAATAATTTTCAAGGATAGAGCCTGTATATTAAATAAAAAAGCTTCTTTGTAATTATAGATTTATTGCTATATTATAAAATAATAAGAAATTATAAATGTTAGATTATAAGTGAGGTGTTTAAGATGATAAAGCTTAGACCGATTAATGAAAGTGACGAAATATTTTTATGGGATATGCTTTTTGAAATAACCTATTCATTAGAAGTAAATAGAAAGCCTAGTAAGCAAATATTTTTAAAGAGACAGGATATTTATAAGTATGTAAAGGGCTTTGGTTTAGAAAGCTCCGATATAGGCTTTGTGGCAGAATCTGATGAAGGCAGGTCCATAGGAGCAGCTTGGTATAGGTTATATAAGGCTGATAATAAAGGTTTCGGATATATTGATGATAATACACCAGAAATATCTATTGCTGTTTCTGAGGAATATAGAAATAAGGGAGTAGGAAAGGAGCTTTTAGAGGCTCTCCTTGAGAATGCAAAGAAAAAGGGCATTTCAGCTCTATCTTTAAATGTAGACTCAAGGAATACTGCTGCTGTTCATCTATTTGAAGCTCAAGGCTTTAAAGCAGTAAGTAACGAAGAAAACACTCAAGTGATGAAATTAAGTTTATAATAAAGATATAGAAGAGCATGATGTAGGCTGATTTAGTAGCTTTACTTCATGCTTTTTTCTTACAAATACATATTTGACTGATTTTTCTAAATATGCTAAAATAGTTGATGTGGAAACTGTTTCTACATCAACTATTTTATGTTAAAGAAGGTAATATAAATGTTTATTGATAACATCCATGCAATAGTAAGGTATGGAGCTTTATCTCTCCATAAGAGACTTAAGCATCTAAATATAAATGGATCTGAGCATTCTGTAATAGCTTATCTAGGAGTCCATAAAAGTGTTAATGGGGAAGAAATATCTGAAACCTTGAAAATTGATAAAAGTACTGCTTCTAAAGCTCTTTCTAGTTTAGAAAGAAAAGGAATAATTATTAGGACAACCAATGAGCATAATAGAAGGGAAAAGCTTATTGAATTAACTCCAGAGGGCTCTACCTTAGCTCATGAAATTGAAGAATTAATCAATACATGGACAAAAGATGTGCTGAAAAATCTTTCTGAAGAGGAGATAGCTGTATTTAACGACCTTTGTGACAAGGTAGCAGATTCTATCAAGGATATTAATGAAAGAGAGCTTTAAAGCTAACCTATAATGTAGAGAAATATATAAAGATTAAAATATTTAAGGAGGGACCTCTATACATAAATCTAATAAAGCAAAGGAAGTGGAGATGATTGAATAGAAATTTACTGGAAAAACTCAAAGAATCAATATCATCAGTAATACCAGTTAGTATTATTGTACTTATTTTACATTTTACTTTAACTCCTCTAGAGGGAGGGACCTTAGGTGCATTTATTGTTGGTACTATTTTTTTGATAATGGGTATGGGGTTATTTACCCTGGGAGCTGATATGGCTATGATGCCCATGGGAGAGAGAATTGGAGCTCAATTAACTAAGTCAAGAAATTTATTGCTGTTTATAGGTGCATATTTTATTATGGGTGTTATGATTACTATAGCCGAGCCTGACCTTCAGGTTCTTGCCAATCAAGTACCGGCAATACCGGATTTAACCTTGATATTAACAGTGGCATTAGGTGTAGGAATCTTCTTAGTGGTTTCACTTCTTCGTACAGTTTTTCAGATAAGACTGTCTTACTTATTTATCTTTTTTTACGTTATGCTTTTTATAATAGCAACCTTTACTTCTCCAGATTTTTTACCTGTAGCCTTTGATTCCGGTGGAGTTACTACAGGTCCAATTACTGTTCCTTTTATTTTAGCCCTAGGTATAGGTGTTTCTTCTGTAAGAGGTGGAAAAGCTTCTAATGATGATAGCTTTGGTCTTGTAGCATTAGCCTCTATAGGACCTATATTAGCTGTCCTGATATTGGGAATGTTTTTTGATGCATCCTCCACAAGCTATGGTGCTGAAGCTATGGCTGAGATAAATAATATTAATGATATTATAAGTACTTATGGGCATAATATTATTCACTATGCTGAGGAGGTAGCAATAGCTCTATCCCCCATAATAGTATTCTTTATATTATTTCAGGTTAAAAGCTTAAAGCTACCTAAAAGCCAGATCATTAAGGTTATAGTAGGAGTTATTTATACCTATATTGGTTTAGTAATATTCTTAACAGGAGTAAATACAGGCTTCCTACCTGTAGGAAAGCTTATAGGAGAAATACTTGCTTCACTGGATTATAAATGGGTTCTTATTCCTATTGGTATGGTAATGGGCTTTTTTGTAGTAGCAGCAGAGCCAGCAGTACATGTTCTTAATAAAGAAGTTGAGGAGATTTCTGGTGGTGCTATTTCTCGACGTGCTATGCTCATTAGCTTATCCTTAGGGGTTGCAATTTCTATAGGACTTGCTATGATAAGAGTATTGACTGGAATAAGCATATGGTATTTTTTACTACCAGGGTATATAATAGCTTTATTATTGACCTTTTTTGTACCAAAGATATTTACTGCTGTGGCTTTTGACTCAGGAGGAGTAGCTTCAGGCCCTATGACGGCCACCTTCCTTCTACCCTTTGCTATGGGAGCAAGCACTTCCTTAGGAGGTAATGTAATGGCTGATGCCTTTGGTATTGTTGCGATGGTAGCAATGACACCGCTTATAACCATTCAAATTTTAGGGTTAATATATAGATTCAAGACAAGAGACGATGAGGCTGATGAGAATATATCTGACGACGAGGTAATAGATTTTTAGGAGGTGAGACCATGAACGAAGCAGTTTATCGAGGAAAAAGAATCCTTATGCTCTGTACAATTGTGAACAGGGGAAAAGGCGATAAAGTTGTAGAATATCTTCAAAGTGAGGGTATAACCTTTAATTTTGTTAGTCTTGGAAGAGGGACAGCCTCTTCAGAGCTGTTAGATTATCTAGGCCTTGGTGAAACTAAAAAGGAAATAGTTATATCAACTATTTACAAAGAAGATAGCAGCAAGCTTCTTAAAGGACTTGAAGAAAAGATAACTCTTAGAGATCCAGGTAAAGGAATTGCATTTGCCATTTCTATAGGAAGTGTAAGCGGTCCTAAAACCTTGAAATATATGCAGGGTAGTCATCCTGACTTTGAAGATGAGTCAGCGATAGAATTACATCCCCGTAAGGAAGAGGTGAGTGATGTTATGGAAACAAAAAGATATGAGCTCATATTAACGATAATAAATAGAGGCTTTGCTGATGAAGTGATTGAAGCTGCCAAGGAACAGGGAGCTACTGGTGGAACTGTTATTTATGGAAGAGGCGCAGGTATTCATGAGGCAGAGAAGTTCTTCGGTATCTCTATCCAACCGGAAAAGGAAATTGTAATGACCCTTGTGGAAAAAGAAAAAAGAAGAGAAATAATGCATGCTATCGCAGAAAAATGCGGCCTTAATACAGAAGGAAAAGGAATGGCATTTTCCCTTCCTGTAGATGATGTTATGGGAATAGTCCATGATAATATAAAGGAAGACTTTTCGTAAAATTGTGGATAAATAATTATAACTCTTTATAGAGTTCTTTTAAAAGGAGTAAATCCTTATTAAAAGGACTCTATTTTTAGTATAGAAGTTATCCACAGAAAAAACAGCTTTTTCATTGAAATGTGGAGAATGTTTATTTATATTGTGGATAATGTGGGTAAAACTGTGACTAACTTGTACAAAATCATAAGTTATAAACAATTATATTAAGAGAGGTTACAAAGTTAGTTTAATTATTTTAAAATAAAATAGAAATAAATATTAATTTTAGTAAATGAGATATAAACAGCTATACACAAATGTGTGGATAATTTCTGTGGATAATGTTTATAACTATGAATATATTCCACAAAAATTATTCGTAGGATTATAAGGAGAAATGTTATGATAATCGATAAGAAGATAGTAAAAGGAAGATTTTTAAACAGGCCTAATAGATTCCAAGCTTATGTAGAATTAGACGGTGAGTCTTTAATGGTTGCTGTGCCTAATACAGGGAGATGTAGAGAGATACTTATACCTGGTACAGAGGTATTGCTCCGAGAAGGAACCACGCCCACGAGAAAGACGCCCTATGACCTTATTGGAGGCTATAAAGGAGATATGCTGATTAATATAGATTCTCAGGTGCCTAATAAGGTGGTGGAGGAGGCTTTGCTGCTAAAGAGAATTAAGCCTTTAAGAGATTATAATATAGTTTTAAGAGAAAAGTTTTTTAACAGTAGCAGGTTTGATTTTAAGCTTCAAATAGAGCCTTATATTAATAAAGAGCTTCCGGAGGAATATTTCCTTGAAGTGAAGGGAGTAACCCTGGAGGAGCAGAGACTAGCAATGTTTCCTGACGCTCCCACTATAAGAGGAGCAAGGCACCTAAAAGAGCTGGTGGAGGCAAAGGAGCAGGGCTATGGTGCAGGAGTGTTATTTCTAATTCAGATGGAAAGGGTAGAAAGCTTTTCACCTCATGATGAAAGAGATCCTCTCTTTGGAGAAGCTTTGAGATATGCAAAAACACATGGCGTTGATATATATGCCTATAATAGTATAGTTACGGAAAATTCCATAACTCTTGATAAAGAAATACCGGTTATTTTATAAAATCATGTAACTTTTAACCTTGATGAGCGAATAAATTATGAAAGATTAGGAGGATAATAATGAATAAAGACAAAGAGCTATATAAAAGGTTTCTAGAAGGCAGCATTGAGGCCTTTGAAGAGCTGGTTATAAAGCATAAAGATAGCCTAATCTTTTTTATAGAAAGGTATATAAAGGATTTTCAAACAGCAGAAGATATAGCACAGGAGGTATTTGCTAGCGTATTTGTCTTTAAGGAGAAATATAACCCTCAATATTCCTTCAGTACTTATATATATACCATAGCGAGAAATAAGGCAGTAGACTATATAAGGAAGAATAAAAGGACCTATCTTATAGACCATCGAGATTATCACAATCTTTCAGGAGACTTTAAGCTGGAAGAGGCAATCTTAAAAAAGGAAGAGAAAAAAGAGCTCCTTTATGGACTTACTGCCTTAAAAGAGGAGCAGCAGGTAGCTATTTATCTCGTAGATTTTATGGAGATGAGCTATAAGGAGGCCATGAAGGTAATGAACAAAACCTTACCACAGTTTAAGATTCTTCTCTACAGAGCAAGGAAGGCTCTTAAGGCAAGGCTTGAGAAGGAGGGGTTTGAGTATGAAGAGTAATAAGGAATTTTTAGAAGGGGTTTATAAAAAAGCAGAGGAAATTGAGAGTTTAAACAATGTAGATGAAAAAAAGAGATTTTTCACTATAAATCTTAAGACAGCAGTAGCAGCTGCAGCGGTTATAGCCTTCATACCTCTTTCTTTAAAGGTTCTTGAGGGGGTAGATAATCCTTCCACCAAGGGCGTTCCTGAAAGATATATAATGATGGAAGAAGGAGAGGAAGGAGCTAAAATAGAGAGTTATGGCCTTCATAATATGATTTCATCCAGCTCTCTTATAGCTACAGGAGAAGTTTCTTCTATTGAAGAGGATACTATATATATAAATATTTCTTACAGCCTTAAAGGAGAGCCTTTAGAGGATATTATTAAGGTTTCTAATTCTGAGGAGATTGCTATAAATCTTACTGAAGAGGTGCTGGTTTTCTTAAGAGAAGGGGAAGCCTCAGGCTATATTCTAACAGAAGGTTCTAATAGTCTTTTTAAGTTATATACCGTAATAGATAATAACAAAATATTTAAGTCCCCAGAGGGCTTTGAGCTTACTCTTGAGGAAGTAGACAATTTAATTCGCGGAGGTTAACAAAATGAAAAAAATAGTTTCTTTATTATGTGCTGGAGTTTTAGCTTTAGGAATTTTCACTGGATGTACTTCAGGAAAGGATAAAGATGCAAGCTATGAGTCTGGAAAGCTGCAGGAGATTTTAGCTGCTGTAAAAGAGGAGTTTGGCGATATGTACTATCCAGCTGTATCATATGAGGCTGAGCATATAGATACTATGTATGGTATTAAGGAAGATAGCTATGAGGAAGCTTTTGCTGAGGTACCAATGATAAACATAAATATTGATACCTTTATAGGAGTAGAGGCTAAGGAGGGCAAGGTAGAGGAAGTACGCGCAGCTCTGGATGCTTATAGAGATAAGATAATTAACACTGATGTTCAATACCCAGGTAACCTGCTTAAGGCTAAGGCTTCTAAGGTATATACTAGAGGAAATTATGTATTCTTCATCTGTATAGGTCAGGTACCTCAAGATATGATGGAAAGCACAGAGGATGAAGCTCAGGCTGAGGCTATTGAAGAAGCTCAGATTAAAGCCATTGAAGAAGGTAATGATAGAGCTATAGAGGTTATCAATAGTATTTTAAAATAACAAAAGGCTTATGCCACCGAGGAAGCTTCTTCGGTGGCATTATTATATAAAATGAGGTGAGACTTTGGTATTTAGCAGCCTTTTATTCTTATTTATATTTTTACCGCTAGTTCTTTTCAGTTATTTCATGCTTCCTAAGAAATATAGAAATCTGCAGCTATTTATAGTAAGCCTTATTTTTTATGCCTGGGGAGAGCCCATATATATATCCTTGATGCTTTTTTCCACTGTTGTGGATTATTTTCATGGTATACAGGTCCATAAAAATATAGAAAGAGGAAACAAAAAGAAAGCAAGGCTTTTCCTTATATCTGATTTAACAATCAATTTAGGTCTGTTATGTTTTTTTAAATATGGTGATTTCATAATACAAAATGTAAATTTAATCTTTAAAACCAATATACCTCTTATGAATCTACCTTTACCTATAGGTATTTCCTTCTATACCTTTCAAACTATGTCCTATACTATAGATATTTATAGAGGAAAGGTGGATCTGGCAAAAAATATTATAGATTTCGGAGCCTATGTAGCTATGTTCCCACAGCTTATTGCTGGACCAATAGTTAAATATAAAGATGTATACAAAGAGCTTAGAGAAAGGAGAGAAACCTTTGATAGCTTTGGCTACGGTGTTAGGAGATTTATCCTGGGTCTTGGAAAGAAGGTTCTCTTTGCCAATAATATAGGCCTTCTCTGGGAGGAGATTTCTTCAAAACCTTTGGGAGAGCTTTCTGTGGTAGGAGCTTGGCTAGGGATAGCTGCTTTTGCTCTGCAGATATACTTTGATTTTTCTGGTTACTCTGATATGGCTATAGGTCTTGGAAGAATATTTGGTTTTAATTTTTCTGAGAATTTCAATTATCCCTATATATCACAAAGTATTACGGAGTTTTGGAGAAGATGGCATATTTCCTTGGGAACCTGGTTTAAGGAAAATGTATATATACCCCTAGGAGGGAATAAAAAAGGTTATATAAAGCAGCTTAGAAATATAGCTATAGTGTGGCTATTAACAGGAATATGGCATGGAGCTAGCTGGAACTTTTTACTTTGGGGAGTATACTTTGCTATTATTCTTATAATAGAGAAAATCTTTCTTCTTAAATTACTTAAGAAGCTTCCTTCCTTATTCCGAAGCAGCTATGCCATAATTCTAGTTCTGCTGAGCTGGGTAATCTTCGCCTTTGATGATTATTCTATAGGATTTGACTATCTAAAGGCTCTTTTGGGAATGTGGAATAATAGCTTTATAGATAATAATGCCATATATCTTATTTATACTAATGGCTTATTACTCATAGCTCTTATTTTGGGAAGCACTCCCCTGCCAGCTACAGTAGCTGATAAGTTTCTTGAGAAATATAAAGAAAAGGAGTTGCTTGTAGGGATTATGGAAGGTTTATTTCTTGTAATGATATTTTTCCTTTCCATAGCCTTTATTGTAGACAGTAGCTATAATCCATTTTTATATTTTAGGTTTTAGGAGGGAGCCATGAAAAATAAAATTATAACCATAGTATTTATTATAGTATTAGGAGCTCTTTCTATAATGAATGTTTTTACCCCTAAAAGAGGCTACTCTGAGGGGGAAAATCGCTTTCTTGCACAAAAGCCTGAGTTCACTCTTGAAGCAATTCTTAATAATACCTTCTCTAAGGAGTATGAGGAATATATAACAGATCAATTTACCCTTCGAGATATGTGGGTTTCTGTAAAGAATAAAGCTGAAATATATTTAGGAAAGAAGGATAATGGAAGGGTATACTTCGGAAAAGATGGATATTTGATTGAAAAGCATTCAGAGGAAGGGGTAAATCAGGAGCTTATCAAAAAGAATATAGCTTTTATAAAGGAATTTATAGAAGGCATTAAAGATGATGTGCCTCTAGAGAATATCAATATGATAATTGCACCCACCATTGATGGGGTTCAAAAGGATAAGCTTCCAGCTTATGCGGAGGTTTTTAATCAGGAGGAGCTTTTAAATGTCTTGGAGGAGAGCTTTTCTAATATAAATTATATTGATGTTAAAGAGACCTTAGAGGAAAATAGACAAGAATATATATATTATAGAACGGATCATCACTGGACTACCTATGGAGCCTTCCTTGCTTACAAGGAATGGTGTGAGGATAAAGGTATTGCTGTAGATATTGAGGATTATTCTATAGAGCAGGTAACAGATAAATTTTTAGGAAGTACCTATGCTCAGGCTAATATTCTTTGGGGAGACCCTGATACCATTGAAATTTATGAGCCTAGAGAAAAGGTAGACCTTAATCTAGAGTTTAATCTTGGAGAGAAGACTACTGATACCCTTTATGATTATTCAAAGCTTGAAGGTAGAGATAAATATGGAATGTTTCTATGGGGAAATGACCCTATAGTAAAGATAAAGAGCAGTAATGAAAATGGTAAGAAGGTCATAGTTATAAAGGACTCCTACGGAAATTGTTTTATTCCTTTTATGGCAAAGGATTATGAGGAAATCCATGTGATAGATTTGAGATACTATAATGGTGATGTTAAAGAATATATTAAGGATAATGGTATTCCGGAGGTATTATTTTTGTATAATACTATAAGCTTTGCTCAGGATACAAATATAATAAAGCTAAAATAAATTCTGATAGTTATTTCACAAGGTTTTAAACTTTTACTCCCTATGGTAGAATATATATAATAATGATAGAAAATAATGACCTACAGGAGGATGGTTATGAAGTATGTTTATTGCCCCACATGCGGGAAAAAGTTAACTTCAAGATTTAGCTATGATGAAGGGAATATTCCCTCCTGTGATCGTTGTAATACAATGTATTTTGATACTCCTAAGCCTACGGTGGTTGTTGCTGTGATAAAGGATGATGAAATACTCCTTTTAAAACAGAGCTATATATTCAAAAACTCAAAGGTATTAGTTTCTGGATATGTATCTCAGGGAGAGACAGTAGAAGAAACTGTGGGGAGAGAAGTACAGGAGGAAACAGGCATAGCTATCAAGGATATAAAATATTTAGGAAGCTGTTCTATTCTAGAAAAGGAGCTTCTAATGCTCACCTATATGGCCAATTACAGCAGTGGTAACCTTGTAAAGTCACAGGAGGTAGAGGGAGTAGAATGGGTTAAAATCACCGATGCCCTCAGCCAAATGGAAGAAGATATAGTTGGAAGGACTGTTGTAAAAAGAGTTCTTCAGGAGCTTTCTAAAAATTAAGATGATATGTGAAAGGAGCTAAATGAAATAAACTTCAATTAGCTCCTCTTTATTTAGTGCTATTTTAACAGCTATAATCCTTCACTGCTCTGATTAAAACGAGTTAGATTAAGAGTTAATTTATCATTTTCGTAGGTATGCTGAACCTCATCAATCATTACTCCAATAAGTGATAAATCGCTATCCTCATCTTCACCACCCAGCTGCCAATAATAGCTTTCTAGCTCGTGCTGCCTTGGAGTATTTAAATGTTCTAAGACTTCAGATAGATATTCCTCTGACAAAGGATTAATTTTTGCAGAAATACATATAGTTACAAAATTGTCCTCTAATTTTAAATTGATATCTACGTCGTTGGCTCCATTACTCATATAGAAGGCCATAAGTTCGCTGATTATTTTTAAGTTTATGGGGTCAAAGTTCTTTTTTGTCTTTTTGCTTTTCATTTTTATCCCCCCTTCTTAAAGGATCTTATTATAGGTATTAAAATAAGAGCTACAAAACCGGCAGCAAAGCCGTTATTATAAAGGTTCATTCCACCGTGAACTGAACCGATGTTCATTACCACTGCCACATGAAGAAAGCCTGTTAGTATACCTATAAGCCATCCATATTGGCCAGCTATCGGAGCAAGGGCAGTGCTGAAAAGAATAGCTAGAAGCATGCTAGGAGAGCTTAACTCCCATATGTGCAGAAATACTGTTAGGGAAGCTCCAATCATTATCGGTAGTACATTAAATAGATGTTTTCCAAAGGTACCAAAGCCTACAATAGTAAAAATCCCGCTGATTACTGGTCCATTTAAATCTCCTCCGATGAGCAATACATAGGTGGTAGAAACAATTCCTAATATTCCCATGTTTATATAGGCTGCCTTTTCGTAAAGGAGATAAAAATCCGTAACCAGCTTACCAGAGTGAGTAAATATCTTTTTAACATTTTTAAAGCTTTTGCCGTTCTTTATATATCCATATATAAGCAGAAAAGTGAATATAGAATAAAGGAAAACTGCGAAGAAAAGAGTGTTTTCGGTATTCCATAGAAAGCGCTTTTCGAAATTTATACCTAGAAGTCTATAGATGGACATAAGTACCATGGCAAGAAGCCCTCCGGAAAAGCCTAAGTTATACAGATTGTAGCCATGATGAACATTTACTGTACTTGAGGCTAATGGAGGTAGTATGAAGCCTATAAATATTCCTATAGATATCCCTGCCAGATGTGCTATACCAGGAGGAAAGATTCCTTCAAAGGCTAGCTGGCTTACAGTAGGAGCAAGAGTTGTTCCTAAAATAGCTATGAGTATAAAATTTATAAAGGGCTCCTTTTGATATCTTGAAAAAAGATATACCCCAAAAATAATAGGCCATACATTGAAGATATTTTTACCGAAGAAGGCAAAGCCTGCTATAAGCCAGAAGGACATTATGGTTGAGCCATTTGGCTTTATTCCTAATAATAAATATAGTAGAATTATCATTAGAGTTAAAAGACCTGCATTTACAAGGGCAGGACCAATACCTGCCAGTTCTACGTAGTCAGTAATTAATATGTCGCTATTGAAGATTATTTTTTGTAATCCTTGAAAAACTTTTATGGGGCCATCAATTATAAAACCTAAAATTATAAATGATAGAAATATAGCCCCGTGGATTTTGTATGCGGGATAAAGACGTCTTTTCATAGTATCCACCTTTCGTACATACTTACTTATATGGTATATTATTATGATAATATTTCCAATAAAAAGTAGTTATTTTAATAAAAAAGTAATAGTTGATGTTGTAATAAATGTTATAATTAGTTAGAGTATTTTATATGTGATATTAATAAAGTTAATTGTGATTATAAGAGTAAAGACCGCATAAATTATCCGGTTTTCATTATATCATAAAAATTATTTATTCCTTATAAGGATATTATCATATGAATCAGTAATTCATGGTTGTGGAGGTATATTATGGAAGAAAAGAAAACAAAAGGCGGTAAATACGTTCCCGAAATAAAAGGAACACTGAGGAATCACATGATAGAGGTTCCCTCGGTGATACGCAATGCCAGTGGTATAAAAGTTTTCGGGAAAAGACTTAAATCCTTCCTTTTTACCACCGATGTAGCCATTATTAAAAATACCAATGCTGATGCAATTATCGCTGTTTATCCATTTACTCCCCAACCAGTGATAACCGAAGCATTGATGATGGCTGCTGATGTTCCTGTTTTTTGTGGGGTTGGTGGAGGAATAACCACGGGTAAGAGAGTTGTTAATCTTGCCTTAGATGCTGAATTTAAGGGAGCCTTAGGAGTTGTAGTAAATAATCCTACACCTAATGAGGTCATTACGAAGATGAGGTCTGTCATAGACATACCTATTATTGTAACGGTGGTTTCTGAATATGAGGACTTCGAAGCAAGGATAAATGCTGGATCCACAATATTCAATGTTTCTGGTGCCAAGAATACAGCAAAAATTGTAAGAGCAATAAGAGAGAAGTACAAGGAATTCCCTATAATTGCTACGGGAGGACCGACAGAAGAAAGTATACTGGAGACCATAGAGGCTGGAGCTAATGCTATAACCTACACACCACCTTCTAATGGAGATATCTTCAGTAGCTTAATGAATAAATATAGAAACGCCTTTCAGGAGGAAAGATAACTAATGAAGGAAAAAGGAAAAAATTGCGAGTACTGTCCAGAATTTAATAAAACCTGTGATGGTACAGCAGAGGATTGTCTCTGCAGAAAGTGTCCAAGAAATTTTGGACAGTGTCTTTGTGTTAAATACTGCAGAGAAACAGAATCAGTATTATTTTTAGATTAATATAAATATTTTAGATTAATATAAAGGGGGCACGATTATGGAAGTTAAAGAGGCATTACAGGAGCTTAAGGGAATAAATACTAAGCTGGAGCATTTAATTGCTACCTTAGGACTTGTCCAGTGGGATATGAGAACTGGCGCTCCAAGAAAGGCTTTAGAAGGAAGAGGAGAAATCCTAGCCTATCTGTCTGGAGAAGTATACAAGCTTCAGACCTCTGACAGAATGAAGGAGCTCATAGAGGTGCTTCATGGTGCTGAAGGGTTATCTGATGTGGAAGCAGCCATGGTAAGAGAAGCAAAGAAGACCTATGATCTAACTAAGAAGGTTCCTGAGGATAGGATGACAGCTTATGTAAAGGCTGTATCTGATGCAGAATCCGTATGGGAGGAAGCTAAGGACAAGGATGATTGGGAGACCTTTAAGCCTCACCTTAAGAAGGTAATAGATTTCCAGAAAGAGCTGGTAGGTTATTATGGCTATGAAGGAAATAAGTACAATACCATGCTGGACATGTACGAGCCTGGTGTAACTGTTGAAAAGCTAGATAAAGTTTTTGCTGATCTTAGAGATGCTATAGTTGAGCTTCTTAACAAGATTAAGGATAGCGGAGTGAGGATAGATGATAGCTTCTTTAAGGGAACCTTCCCAGAAGAGAAGCAGAAAGCCTTTTCCCTATTTGTTTTAGAAAAAATGGGCTTTGATTTTGAGGCTGGTCGTTTAGATGTAAGCGTGCACCCCTTTACCACTAATTTTGGAAATAAGGATGTAAGAATAACCACAAACTACCATGAGGATGAATTCACCAGCGCTATGTTCAGTACTGTTCATGAGGGCGGACATGGTATATATGAGCAGAATATCCCTGATGAATTAAAGGCTACTGGCCTGAATTCTGGAGTATCCATGGGTATTCATGAATCTCAATCAAGATTTTATGAAAATATTTTAGGAAGAAGCAGAGCCTTCTGGAATTATTTCTATCCAGAGGTTAAAAAGTTCTTCCCTGCCTTTGAAAAGGTTAGCCAGGAGGACTTCTATAAGGGCATAAATACTGTAGAGCCCTCATTAATTAGAATTGAAGCCGACGAGCTTACTTATAGCTTGCATATTATCATAAGATATGAGCTGGAGAAGGCTCTAATCAATGAAGAAATAGACATTGAGGGTCTCCCAGAAGCATGGAAAGCAAAGTATAAGGAATATCTAGGTGTTGAGCCCACAACTTATGCAGAAGGCTTAATGCAGGATACCCACTGGGCATCAGGGCTTCTAGGCTATTTCCCAAGCTATGCCTTAGGAAATCTTTATGGAGCACAATTTGTTAATAAGATGCTTCAGGATATGCCAAACATGTATGAAGAGGTTGAAAAGGGAAATCTAGAGCCTATAGGTAATTGGCTTAAGGAAAATGTCCATAAGCACGGAGCAGTATATAGACCAGACGATCTTGTAAAGAGAGTAACCGGTGAAGAGCTGAATGCTAAATACTTTGTTGATTATTTGAATAAGAAGTATGGGGAGATATATAATTTGTAGTTAAAAGCAGCGCTGAGGCGCTGCTTTTTTTTAGAGAAGAGAGAAAAGAGCAGAACTAAGAGGGATGATTGTAGAGAGAGCCAGAGAAGGTAAAGCTGGTGCCAGTGAGCTGGATGACTTTTGTGAAGGTAGACCTGCCAAAGTGATTGTTAATTTAATAAAATTTGAACAAATATGAAAAAAATGTATGATAGTGCTGTTAGGGGCTTGGCGTTGGTACAAGTAAGTGGTATGCTAAAGCTAAAGAATTGTCGATATTGGGGGATTAAATTATGTTACTCGGTTTTAGGTCCAACAAGGCTTGAAAAAAAGTTACATCGGGTATCTACTTGGTTTTCTGTGGCCTTGCTGCAGTAGGAACCTTTCTAGGGGGTAGAGAGGGGCAAGTAACCATGCACGATTTCTTGGTCAATAAAGTGTACGGTGCCATTATTCTGATTGGTATGATTTCTCCATACATATTTCTCTCAAATACTCCTTTGAGAGAGAAGTTGCCCTTGTTTAAGAAGCACAAGGCATCCTCAAGTGCGTTGGGTATGATTATTGTTCTCTGTGGTTTGATGATAATCAGCGGAGTAATCAACGGATTCCATTCTGATGAATATTTAAAGGATATGGAAAACCACGCTTATCTAGAGGTATCTCGCACGGAACCTTCTTGTGATGAGTCTGGGGTGATTGAATATGTCTGTGATTACTGCGGGATTACAGATAGCGAAACCATAGATGCTCTTGGACATGACATGACGGAAATAAGTCGTAAGGAACCAACTCAGGATACAGAAGGAGAGATTGTTTATCAGTGTTCTCTGTGTGATAAGAAGGATGTAAAGGTTATCGAAAAGCTGCCGAAACCAACTGAAACAAGCCCTCCAGAGGAAACCAAAGAGCCTATTGAAACTTCGGAGTCTATTGAAACTTCGGAGCCTATTGAAACTGCGGAGACACCTGTTACGGAACCTGCTCCTACTCTACCAGACGTTACATTTGAAGATATTTATAAAGCCTACAAGAGTAACGAATTGGTTGCCGATGATTTGTATAAGGGGAATAGGTATCAGGTTACGGCTACTATAAATGGTATGTCCACGGATGGTTTGTTTAATTTAACTGGTGGTGCGACACTCACTATGCAGACAAACGTGGAAGGCACAATTGTGTTTTTCTATGCTGAGTTTGAAAAGGATCAGGAAGAAGCATTAAAACAAGTAATTGTGGGAGATACGATCACCTTCGAAGGTGAGTGTCTGAGCCACGGCATGTGGAGCGAATGTGAGATTGTGAAATAATATTTTGAAGGGAGATGAAAGTAATGGGGTGGGTTTTACTAGTCATATTATTACTACCGTTTGCGGTATTATCGGAGTTATTGAAGAAAAATAAATAAGTGAAATAATTTATACGGTGCATTATTGCAAGGGAACTTCACGCCTGAACAGTTATGCATCGTCTTTTTGGTTTTAGTAGGTAATATGAAAACAAGGAAATCTAACAATGTAAAAGAAAAGAGAAGAGCGAGAGACAAGAGATAAATTATTAGCTGAGGGCTAATAGGGAGATTATTGGGCTGGGAGCCAATAGGTAGATTATTAGCTGAGTGCTAATAGGTAAGAGCAAAGAGCAGGAGCAAAAGACGAGAGCAAAAGATAAGAGCAAAAGATAAGAGCAAAAGATAAGAGCAAAAGATAAGAGCAAAAGATAAGGGTAGAGAAAAGAGAAAAGAGCAGGGAAGGGGGGGAAGAGCAAAGATAGGAGACAAGGGTAGATATAAGTGATAGAGGAATTTGGGGAGTATATATTGATAAAGTGTTAAAATGGTGTAGCTATTGTATAGCAGATATTGTAAAATTAATAAACTAATTGGATATTTTTTGTTGTATAAATAATTAACAAATGATAAAATATTATTGCTAAATAGAATGTAGTAAATATTATGGATTATTTGAAGAAGTAAATAGGAATTGAGATTATAGCATTTAATAATAATTAATAAGCAAGCACCTGTACTAGCTTATGTAAAGGTGTTCAAGCGGTTGGTAAAAGGTAAATATTAATGGTCAGAGACCAAAAAAAGGGGGATTTTTTTATGATAAGAATTCTTGTAACTGATGGTATGGAGCAGTCAGCGATAAAGGAGCTCCGTGAGTCAGGCTTCGAAGTGGTGGAGCAGTTTTATGATGCTGCTGAGCTTGGGAATAAGCTTAAGGAGTTTGATGTGCTTATAGTGCGCTCTGCTACTAAGGTTAGAGAGGCTATAATAAATGAGGCTTTAGGCGGAAAGCTTAAGCTGATAATAAGAGGTGGCGTTGGTGTTGATAACATAGATGTAGCTTATGCTGAAAGTAAGGGCATTGCTGTAAGAAATACTCCTAATGCCAGCAGTGCTGCTGTAGCTGAGTTAGCTTTAGGACATATGTTTGCTCTTGCAAGATTTATTCACATCGCTAATGTTACTATGAGAGAAGGAAAGTGGGACAAGAAGAAGTACGAAGGTATTGAGCTTGGCAGAAAGACTTTAGGAATCATAGGTATGGGAAGGATTGGTCGTGAGCTAGCTATTAGAGCAAAGGCTTTAGGAATGAAGGTTCTTTATACCAGAAGAAGAGGTCCATCAGAAGAATATAATGAATTTGAATATAGCACCATGGAAGAGCTTTTAGCTGCTTCTGACTTTGTATCAGTTCATACTCCTTTTGATAAGAATTCCGGCACCCTCATTGGTGAAAAGGAGCTTGCAATGATGAAGGATGGAGCTTATTTAATTAACTGCTCCAGAGGTAAGGTTGTATCAGAGGAAGCCCTTTTAGCAGCTTTAAATAGTGGCAAGCTATCAGGAGCTGGTATAGATGTATTTGAAGAGGAGCCTACAAAGAACATTGAGCTTATAAGCCATCCTAAGGTAAGTGCTACTCCTCATATAGGAGCATCCAGTATAGAGGCACAGGAAAGAATAGGGGAAGAAATAGTTACTATTATTAAGGGATTTTTTAATTAGCATATAAAGAAGAGTACAAGGGGGATAAACAATGGCTATTATAAAGGCTTTTAGAGCTATAAGGCCTGCGGAAGAATTTGCTGAAAAGGTTGCAGCACTTCCATATGATGTTATGAATAGTGAGGAAGCAAGAGAAATGGTTAAGGATAATCCTTACTCCTTCCTTCACGTTGATAAGGCTGAAATAGACTTAGGTAGGGGAATTAATATTTATGATAAGGTTGTTTATGAAACAGCTAGTGGTAATTTGAATAAGATGATAGAGGATGGGGTTTTGAAGGAAGAAGAGAAGCCTTGTTACTATGCTTATAGACAGATTATGAATGGGAGAGCTCAAACAGGAATTGTTGTTTGTACTTCTATTGATGACTATATGAATAATATAATTAAGAAGCATGAATTTACAAGAGCTGATAAGGAGCAGGACAGAATCAACCATGTGGATTACTGTAATGCCAATACTGGTCCAATATTCTTGACCTACAGAAATAATGAAAGAATATCTGAGATAGTAAATGAAAGCACTGAAGGTAAGCCTGTATATGATTTCGTTGCAGAAGACGGAATAGCGCATATAGTTTGGCTAATTGAAGATGAGGCTTTAATAAACGAGCTCACTGAGCTGTTTAAGGGCATAGATTATTTATACATTGCCGATGGACATCATAGAGCAGCATCTGCTGTAAAGGTAGGCATGAAGAGAAGAGAAGAAAATCCAAGCTACACGGGAGAGGAAGAGTTTAATTACTTCTTATCTGTATTGTTCCCTGATAACGAGCTTTATATCATGGATTATAACCGTGTAGTTAAGGATTTAAATGGATATACTGAAGAGGAATACATGGATAAGCTTAATGAAAGCTTTGATGTGGAGGAATACAAGGGACAAGGACAATATCGTCCTGAAGCAAAGCATACCTACGGAATGTATTTAGAGGGAAAATGGTATGTGCTGAAGGCAAAAGAAGGAACCTTTAAGGAAGAGGATCCGGTGGAAAGACTCGATGTTTCTATACTCCAAAAGAATCTCTTAGCTCCTGTGTTAGGAATAGAAGATCCTAGAACGGATAAGAGGATAGATTTTATAGGAGGAATTAGAGGACTTGAGGAATTAGAAAGAAGAGTTAAGGAAGGCATGAAGGTAGCTTTCTCCATGTATCCAACAACTATCGAGGAATTAATGGACATAGCAGACGCAGGGCAGGTAATGCCTCCCAAGTCCACCTGGTTTGAGCCAAAGCTTAGAAGTGGGTTGTTTATACACAAGCTAATATAATTAAAAAAAGGACTGCTGACACATAAAAATGTCAGCAGTCCTTTGAAAATTATACAGCTATTTTTAGTCTCCTATTTCTCTTTTGGGACTATATGTACCGCTATTATTTTCGTTATTTTTATTATTATCTGTTCCACTGTTAGAGGTACTACTGCTGGAGTCACCTCCTGAGCCCATGTTATTCATTGCCTGCATTGGGTCTGGAGCCATTTCAGCACTTTTTTTAGTCATGGGATGATCCTTGGCTGCTGGTGCATTTTGAAGCTTTTTCTCAAATTTTTCAAGGCTGCGTTTAGCAAAGTCTCTTCCTCCCACACCAAAGGCTATGGCAAAGGCGACGGATAAGGCTCCTAGGATCATCATAAAGGCTGTATTAACTACAACCATAGCTATTCCTAGTTGATTTAAGGTCATAAAAATTGCAAAGAAAACTATTATCCATTTTGCTGTCATGGCTGTGATACTGCTTACATTGGTATATTTAGTTATAAGTCCCTCTGCCCATACTCCTAAGAATATCCCTACTCCTAAGATTATTATTGCTGCTATTATATGAGGAAGATAGCCAATTAGTGCTAGACCAACAGTGTTTAATACCCTCAGGTTAATTACGCTGAGGCCTTCTACAGCAAAGAGGAGGATTATTATAAACTGTACTATCCCACCAATTATTTTAGATGGTGAATATTGTGATGAGTTATTTTTATTACTTAACCCTATTTTTTCATAAAGGGAGTCAAGGCCAAGGCCTGATAAAAGGTTGCTCACAAAGTTTCCTACAAGCTTTGCTGCGTAGATCCCTATTATTATAATTACTGCTGCAGCAAAAATTCTAGGTATAGCACTGAGGATAATATTTAACATTAGGATTGCTGGTCTTGAAATAGCTGTGATATTAAGAACCTCGAGGGCAGATATAATTATCGGTATCCAGATAAGTATGAAAACTATATTGGCTATGAGCTGTGAAAAAGAGGTAGAATCATTCATCTGTTCAATTCCTGCTTTTTGTTGAAGCTCATCTACCTTAAGCTTTTTAAGAACCGCTGCCAAAAGGCTTCTAATAATCCTAGCTACAAAAGAGCCTACTACGACAATTATAACTGCTCCTAATAGATTTGGAAGGAAGCCTAAGAACTTCGATGCCATTTGAGAAAAAGGCTGTGATACGCTGCTCAGGGTTAGGGAATCTAGCACCCCTGGAAGAAATAGTATGAAAACTATCCAGAATACAAGCCTTCCTATAGAATTTAGCATATCCTGAGGGTTGTTATTTTGTGAAAGGCCCCATTTATCAAATAATTTTGTAAGGCCTATTTTTTTGCCTCCATTTACCACAATAGCCTTAGCTATTAATGCTACTACTAAAGCTAGAAGGAGAAGAAGTATTGCAGAAACAAACCTTGGGAATCCCACGTAGAATCCATCGGTAAGACCAAAAAAGTTTCGCACTATAATGTTACCTCCTATAAAATAAAATTTGCTTCTTTACATATTTCTTATATAGAAGCAGTTAACAATAGTATGTGCATTTTTATGAAATTAATAGCAGTAATTATAGTGATTTTCATTTATATAAATATAAAAAGAAGCTATAAGACTATTGCATTAGTCTATAGCTTCTTTTTTGTTTATAAGATTCCAACATAGCTCTTATCTGTATTTAATATGTGGTCTGTAATCCAGTTATATACAAGCTCCATAAGCTCTGCTATGCTCTCATCCTGGGAATAGTCTAAGCTTTTAAGGTCAATGGAGTTGATTTTTGCTTTAAAAGCCTCGTGCTCTAGCTTATGAGCAAAAAAGCCCTTGCACTTCTTTTCGACCATACGCTCTTCTTCGTAATTAAAATGATATATAGTGTAATCTCTCAAATCTGAGATGATTCCTATTATTTTATCATATTTATCAGTCCTAAAATCATCCTTTAATAGATTATAGGCTTCATTAGAAATCCTAAAAAGCTCCTTATGCTGATTATCAATATCTTCAATTCCTGTATTATACTCTTCCTTCCAAAGAAACATTATATCCACTCCTATTAAATTATTAGCCTATATAAGTATCGGATGGATGGGGAGGTTATTAATAGGCTTATGGCTATACTTTCATGATATAATATTATTAACAAGTGCCTTTTGAAGGGGACTGCTAAACGGACGATATAGTGAGAGCAAAAAGACATGATGGTTAGATTAATTAATATGTAAGGGGGGAGAGGAAGAACAACCCATGAGGATAGAAATTGCAAGCAGAAAAAGTATAGAGAGTCGTGCACAACTACCATTTATGGCTAGCACGGCACTTATCAGTTGCTTTGATCATGAGCTAGAACCGGTGAACCTTGAGAATTTGCCAGAATATATGCTACAGCTTCAATTTAATGATGTGGGCATAGAAGATTTTATGGATTTTGATAATAGCATTCCCGAGGGAGAAGAATTTTCTCGCCTTACCCAGTCCTATCATATGATAACTGAAGATCAGGCAAAGCAGCTTGCAGAGTTTTATCAAGGTATAAAAGACAAAGCTGAGCTATTAATCTGTCAGTGCGAGCATGGAGAGTCTCGGAGCACTGCTATAGCTGCTGCTATAACTCAGTATGAAAGTGGACAAGGGATTGAATATTTCATTGAGGACAGGTATTTCCCTAACAAAACGGTTTATAAGGCTGTATATTCAGCCTTGAAAAGTATATAAATGTTAAGGAGGTAGTTATGGGAATCGATTGGAACGGTGATGGGAAGCATGATTGGAAGGATGATGCCTTCTTCCACAATGTGATAAACAGTGACGCTTCAAAGGATGAGTCAACTGGGGGTGGCTTTTCAAATAATAGAAATATAAGACCTCAGAAGCAGAGTGCCTCAAAATGGGAACCAAGCCAGCTAGGATGTGTTGTGGCGGTGATAGCAGTATTTCTTATTATAGCTGCTCTATTCATGGGCTATGGAAACATTATACCTGATCTACTTGGCTTTGCTTTTATTGCATTTTTAATTGCCAATTGGCTTGATAGTTAGCACTGGCATATAAAATATAAAGGTACCAGCCCCTTATTCAATAGAGAAGGGGCTGGTACCTAATGTTTTTTTACAAACTATATATCCATATCCACCAACCATAACCGATGTAATAATATCCTCTTGGCTTTCTATATTAACAACGATTTGTGATATGTTCTGTAAGTTGTGTCCTTGTTCAAAAGTATATCTTTTCTGCTTTAAACCGTACTTAAAAAGATAACAAGCCAAAGCGCAGTTTGAGGTTCCTGTGGCCGATTCTTCATCAATTCCGTAGAGAGGTGCGAAGTTTCTGCAGAGGGCTGTTATCTCTCCTGTACCTGTAAGGGAAAAGGCATGGAGACCAACAACATTTTTATCCTTGCTTATTTTAGCTATAAAGTTAAGGTTCGCAATTGCCTCTTTTAAATTATTTATATTATCGATAGGAACTAAAATATCCCTTAAACCAGTTGAAACAATCTGAATAGGAAGCTTAGTTGAAATAATATCTAGGTCAAAGCATGAGCTTAAATCAGCTTTTTCCAAGGTTTCATAGAATTGAGGCTTATTTTGCTCCATAAAAATCATACCATCAGTGTCCAGCATGATTTTTAGTATTCCTGCCTTTGTTTCGATTGTATAGCTTGACTTGCTTAGCCTATTTAAATGTCCCAATGTGACAAAGGCTGCAATAGTGGCATGACCACATAAGGGCACCTCTTCTGTAGGGGTAAAATACTCTATTTTATAATCTGCGTATTCAGAGGGAGATAAAAAAGCTGTTTCTGAATAACCAAGTTTCTTAGCCAGCTCCATTTTATCTTTTGCCTTTAAGTTATAATCCTCAAGGACTATCCCTGCTTTGTTACCACCACTATTATTTTTACTAAAAGCACTTGTAACATAAACCTCCACCATATATAAGCTCCTTTAGGTAATTTTGAGAGGGAATAGCTACTACTATTTTTTATAGATTTTCAAGGATTTTCTTCAATATAGTGGTGGAATTCTTCACTGCTATTGGAGTGAATTTTTCGAAGTCCATGTGTGCGCCATTATTGGCATTATCAGAGATGGAACGTATAATTACAAAAGGTACCTGGTTAAGATAGCATACATGAGCTATGCTTCCACCCTCCATCTCACAGGCAAGGGCATTAAATTCACTGCTAAGCCATCTTATTTTATCTACATCAGCGATGAATTGATCTCCTGTGGCTATTCTTCCAATGAAGTTGTTTATATCCTCAATGCTTTCACAGGCTTTTTTAGCTACCTCAACTAGAGTCTTATCAGCCTTGAAGTCGAAAACCTCCATTCTTGGAATCTGTCCTACAGGATCTCCAAAGGCTGTAGTATCCATATCATGCTCCACTAAGGAGTCACCTATAACCACATCTCCAGGGTATATATCCTTACCAATTCCTCCAGCTACACCTACATTTATTATAGAAGCAGCCTTATATTCACTGACAAGAATCTGAGCGCATACAGCAGCATTTACCTTACCTATGCCGCAGACTACCGCCACAACCTCCTGTCCCCAGAGATTTCCTCTATGAAAAACCATCCCTGCTTTCTTCTCTTTCTCTTGAAGCTCTATGTCTTTTAAAAGAATATCTAGCTCTTCACTCATTGCTGCTATTATACCGATAATCATCCTTATTCCTCCGTTGATTTTTTTCTTAAGCTATATTATACCATAGCTTCTAAAAATTATTTTACATTATATTAAAGTCTATTTTATTTGTTTTGGGAAGAGTGATAAGCTTTAAATTTTGAGATAATTAATATTGAAATGGGAAAGCTATAGATAGAAGAAATTTTATTCCAGATAATGTTTTACATAGGCTTAGGTTTGTACTATAATATCTCTGTTAACAAAAGGATAAACGCTTAATAATAGGGGTTAAAGGAGAGTTTGTAAAATGCTTCAGCATTCATTATCAAGAACAGAGCTTCTCATTGGTTCTGAGGGCTTAAATAAACTTAAAGAAAGTAAGGTTGTAGTGCTAGGAATCGGGGGAGTAGGGAGCTTTACTGTAGAAGCTCTAGTACGAGCAGGTGTAGGGAATTTAGTGCTAGTAGATGATGACACAGTTTGCCTTACTAATTTAAATAGACAGATACATGCTACCTATAATACCATTGGTAAAAGTAAGGTAGAGGTTATGAAGGAGAGAGTGCTCTCTATAAATAAAAAATGTAATGTAACAACCTACCAGACCTTTATCACAAAGGATAATATCCCTGAGATAATAGCAGAGGATACAACCTATGTGGTAGATGCTATAGATACCATAACGGCTAAGCTGGACGTGGCAGTATACTGCCAGGATAAGGGGATCGCTCTTATGAGCTCCATGGGAACAGGTAATAAGTTTGACCCTACCCAGTTTAAGGTTACTGATATTTATAAGACTAAGGTTTGCCCTTTAGCTAAGGTTATGCGCTATGAGCTTAGAAAAAGAGGGGTAAAGTCACTTAAGGTGGTATATTCTGAAGAGGTTCCAACAAAGCCAAAGACAGAGGATATAGCTACCTGTAAGGATGGCTGCGTATGTACCGGAGGTACAAAGAAGTGTACTATCAGAAGACAGATTCCAGGAAGTATGTCCTTCGTTCCTCCTGTAGCAGGAATGATAATTGCGTCTCAGGTAGTAAGAGATATATTAGATAAATAATAACAAGCCTTCAAGAGAAGTTTAAAATCTTGAAGGCTTTTTTGTTTTTATGGAATGACAAGCCTCTTAATAAAGCTTTATTTCCACTATATAATCTTCTCCTGTGACACCTAGAACCACCCCTTTAAATATTTCTCTTAGGGTATTTTCTGCAGCTATTTGAGCCTGTTCTTGAAGCTCTAAGCTATAAAGCTTATTATTCATTCTTACTAAAACCTTCTGCCTTAAAAGACTGCTATCCTCTGCGGTTAAGGCTATTTCTCCAAAGCGAAGAAGCCCATTTTCTGTGCTTTCATAAAGGGTTTTTTCCTCCTGAATGAAGCATTCCTTTATAACAGGCTTAGATAATGTGAGAGTTATTCTTTTTTCGTAGGAATCTACGGTGAAAGCTTCTTTCTGAAGGTTAGAAAGGCTGATGGCAAAGGTGCCTAAGCCAAAGTATTCTATATTTTTGATTTTCTTAAATATTGTAAGGTCACCCCAGCTCTCGTCAATAGTCACCTTTTCTTTAAGCTCCACCTCTAAGACTATAAGCTCTCCTTTTTTCACTACTTCTTCTAATATAGATTCCTTAAGGTCAAAGGCGATTTTTTCATAGCTCTCCTCTGGATTTAATACCGCCGTTTCTGAAGGCTTGGAAAAAGAAGTGAGCTTGTAGCCTATTGTAAAGGCTCCTGCTCCCATCCCCAGGAATAATATTATAAAGGTTATTCGTTTTAGCTTTTTTAATAATGGATTAAGCATCTTCATTGACCTATCCTCAACAGTGTTATATCTATAAATTATATTTATATACTTTAAGGTATATTCCCTTAAATCCATTGCGCTTTTTTTTATAGGAGAGCATAATTATATTAACAAGAAATAATAATAGCTCAAGATTATTGAGCGGAAGGACGGAATGAAAAGAAAGGATAAAATTAAAGGGATAATAAGCTTAACAGTATTAGTTTTGGTTGCCTGGATAATGTTCTCTGGAAAAATATCTTATAGGCTAGAGAAAGATACTTTTCAGGTTGGCTCTTTCCTGTCAGGAAACTCTAAGGTAGGCATCCAGGATATAAAAGAGCTGGAGCTTAGGGAGGGCATTAAAACAGGAGAAAGGCTTCTTGGAATTTCTAGCTTTAGAATGTTAGGTGGAAGCTTTGCCAATGAAGAATTTGGTAAATACAAGCTGTATAAATACAAGGATTTAGATAAGGTTATAGTTATTTATACAGCTGATGGAGTAATAGTCTTTAATTTAGAAACAGAAGAAAAAACACAAAATATATTTAAGGAGCTCCAGGAAATAATAAAATAGATATTAATTAAGCAGTGAATGCTTAAAATAGAGGGGGATTTATTGTGCTGAAAATTACTAATCTAACTAAAAGCTACGGAAATAAAAAAGCTGTGGATGATCTTACTCTTCATATACAGCCAGGAGAAATTTATGGCTTTATTGGTCATAACGGTGCTGGCAAAACTACTACTATAAAGGCCTGCTGTGGAATACTGCAGTTTGATTCAGGAGAAATACTGGTAGATGGTATGTCCATTAAGGATGAGCCTTTAAAGTGTAAAAAGGAAATAGCTTATATACCGGATAATCCTGACCTATATGAATTTTTGTCTGGGATAAAATACTTGAATTTTGTTGCAGATATATATGGAGTTAGCAAAGGGGAAAGGGAAGAGAGGATTAAGAAATACTCTGATTTATTTGAGCTCACAGAGGATTTGGCTCAGCCCATCAGTGCCTATTCCCATGGAATGAAGCAGAAGCTTGCAGTTATAGCAGCTCTTATCCATAAACCAAAGCTCATAATAATGGATGAACCTTTTGTTGGTCTTGATCCTAAAGCTTCATTCAGCCTTAAAGAGCTTATGAGAGAGCTCTGTGCAGAGGGAGGAGCTATATTCTTCTCAACTCATGTGCTGGAGGTGGCAGAAAAGCTATGTCATAAGATAGCTATAATCAAAGATGGAAGGCTAGTTGTAGCAGGTCCCACTGAAGAGGTTAAGGGAAATACTTCTTTAGAGGATGTATTCCTAGAACTGGAGGATAAGAATGTTTAGGGCGTTATTAAAAACAAGATTCTTAGCCTTAAATAGCTATTTATTTAGAGGCTACAATAAAGGGAAAAAACACGGTCCCCTCTTTAAGTTAGGTATGGGAGCGCTAGTGATATATATAATTGGTGCTATGTTTTTATCATTTTCAATGCTTTTTGTTACTTTATGCAAACCTCTTATGAATATGGGATTAGAATGGCTTTATTTTGCTCTAGCAGGAATAGTAGCTGCTGCTTTATCCTTTATAGGCAGTGTTTTCGTTGCCCAAACACAGCTTTATGCTGCTAGGGATAATGATCTTCTTTTATCAATGCCAATACCAGCAAGGTTAATTCTAGCTAGTAGAATGGGCATGCTTCTGCTTCTTAATTATCTATATCAGACCTTTATCCTTATCCCTGCTGTGTGGATATATTTTGATGCTGCAGGAGCAGAGCCTTCAACCCTAATAATGTTTATACTTGTATCTTTGCTTCTACCCTTGATTCCATTAACCCTATCCTGCATAGTTGGCTGGATTATAGCTTTAATAGTAGAGAGGCTGAGAAATAAAAATATAATAACAATGATACTATCTCTGGGCTTTTTAGCAGCATATTTTATAGTGTTTAGTCAGATGAATAGATATATAACAGCATTGGTAGAAAAGGGAGCTGCAATTGGAGATGCTATTAAAAAGGTGGTATTTCCTGCCTACCACATGGGTTTAGCAATTACTGAGGGGAATGTACTGAGTCTAGTTATATTTGCTCTTTGTGCTATAGTTCCCTTTGCAGTAGTTTATATTATATTATCTAAAAGCTTTATAAGGATAGCAACCTCAAAAAGAGGTGCTAATAAAATTAAATACAAAGAAGAAGCGCTTAAAGTAAGCAGTGCTAGAGGAGCCCTCATAAAAAAGGAGCTTAGACATTTTGTTTCAAGCCCTATGTATATGCTGAACTCTGCTCTTGGAATAATCTTTATTCTAATACTTGCTGGCGGAGCAATAGTTAAAAGGGATATGATTTTTCAAGTATTAGAAATAGCACCTGAGTTTAGAAGCTTTACTGGACCATTGCTCTGCATTATTCTCTCGGCTCTTACGGCAACGAACTTTATTTCAGCACCATCAATTTCCCTGGAGGGAAAGAATTTGTGGATAGCTCAATCCCTTCCTGTAGATGGAGGAGAGGTTCTTATGTCTAAGGCTTATATGCATATGATAGTCTGCATACCTCCACTATTAATTACTTCAACCGTATGCAACGTCATATTTGATTTATCTCTAATTAGCAGGATATTCCTATACCTTTTACCTATAGCTGTAACAGCATTTACTGCTTTTTTAGGAGTAGTAATCAATTTAAAGTTCCCCAAGTTTGACTGGGTCAATGAAACGGTAGCTGTAAAGCAGGGAATAAGCTCACTCATTGCCATGTTTGGTTCCATGGCCTTTGTAGCTCTTCCAGTGATTATATATATAAAGTTTCTAGTGGATAGTCTAAGTGCAGATATATATCTAATCATATGTACAGGTGTATTTGCTCTTTTATCTCTAGGTCTTGTCAGATATCTGAAAACTAGAGGAAGAGAGATATTCATGCACTTATAGTAAAAAAACTTGTTCACTACACTTATAGAGAGTTAAGGATATAAATAATGTTAAATATGAAAATCCAGTAGAATAAAAGCTACTGGATTTTTAAATGACATAATATATCTGGATTGTGAATTAGTGTTTTAAAAAACGGTTAGGATAATACATCAATATAAAATATAAGTTATAATTAAAATATAGATTGTTATATTTATTAGGAGGTTATTATGATGAAAAAAATTATTGTTCTTTTATTAGCGCTATCACTTTCACTAGCATTTATAGGTTGTAATAATTCACAATCTAAAGTTAACTCTGACAATCAGGCTAAAACAACCGACAATACAGTTATAAATAAAACAGAACCCGAATCTGAACAACCTGATACTACCTCATCAGATATTGAATCATCAATTACACTAATAGAGCCAGAGATAGTAAATTTCTTAGAAAGTAATGGTATTGATACTTCTTTAATAATTGATGAAGTAAAATACATGACTATCTCAGACTATAAAGAAAGTGTATTTAAAAACACACTGGAGGATACTAATTTCGATTACTTTATTAGTGTAAGCTTCTCTACCACTGTTCAAAAGAATACACTAAAGCAGCTTACTCTTGGTGGTGTCGATAGGCCAATATTTCTTTATGATGCTGTAGGAGATAAAGAAGTAATCTTGTTTGGTAGAGCCTTCTATACATATAAATCGACCGATAAAGAAATAACACTAATTCCTGAGGGTTCTACTAAAGAAGTATTCAATAAAATTAACAACTGGAAGGACTATTTATTACAGAAATAATGTTTAATACTTATTTTTTTATGTGAGAAGAGCTCAAGTATTTATGTTATATTTTATATAGACAAATTTAAATTATCATTGACATTTAACTTGAGTAACTTTTCACATCTTTTTTTCTGCTTTCCTTTCTGTAGCTTTTTTAGAACTGAAACATCCAACAACCTCCATAGCATTAAATATACTATACATCATTGATTCTACACCTAAAAACGTTTATGGATATACAGTGCCTCTAATGGATTTTTTTTAAAAAGTATGATTATAATAGCATTTTATCAATAAAAGATTTAACTCAAATCTTCAATATTCATTTTATCCATATCTGTAGGACCTTTATTTTCTTTTGCTTTATTATTCCTTGTAACAAAGTAAGTAATAAATAGAAAGATTGATAATAGAGGTCCGTACCACGCTGTAAAAATTAAAGAAATACCGCAGAGTATAGGAAGTATTAATCCAGCAATAGGGTCTTTCATCTTTGCTAAAAAATACTCTACTATTACTAAAAGAACTGGGATTATAAGTAATAAAATAATAGAATTTATTGGAAATGAGTGCATTATTTTTCACCCTCCTTTTTAGATTTTTTATACTCAGAAATTAATACCTTAGCAGTATCCAGATCTATTTTTTCATCTAATACTAATTTTTTTATTAATGTTATATAAGGCTCATTTGTTGTATCATCGTTAATTTTAATCTTTTGAATTAATTTATCCAATCGCAATCTTACAGTAGGGTAGGTAACGCCGTAGAGTAAAGCTACTTCTTTTAATGATCCTGATGCTAAGACGAATTTTTTAATGAAATTAATATCTTCATTTTCTAGATTTTTAAGCCAATCCGGGAATATTTCTATGGACATGTTATCACCTTCTATAATATAAAGTTTTATCTAAATTATATGTTTAATATTATTAATATAATCTTTAACTTTATTAAAGTCAAGGAAAATATGGAATTAATGAAATAAAATAGAATAAACGCAACTATTTTAAAAAGAAAAACCGTACTTACGTCGTACGGTTTTTTATAAGTATTTCGTGATTTTATTGTTTGTACTCTAAAACGAATCCAGTTAATTCAAAGCTTCCTTTAATATCCTTTGTAGCTTCACAGGATTAGCCTTTCCACGGGTTTTTGCCATGACCTGACCCATAAGATATTTAAAGGCCGAGTCTCTGCCGTTTTTGTAGTCCTCAATGGACCTTTGATTTTTTGAAAGAATTTCCTCTACTATTACTCTAAGGGTGCCCTCATCATTTATCTGCTCCAAGCCTTCCTCCTGGACTATATTTCTTGGATCCTTTCCAGTGGTCCAGCAGTCATTGATGAGCTTCTTGGCAGTGCTGCTGTTGATGGATTCAGTTCCTAAAAGCTCTGCTATGGAAGCCATGTACTCTGGTGATATTTCTATGATGCTTTCCTCTAAGGGAAGAAGCCTGAAAACCTCTGCCTGCATAAGGTTAGATAGGAGCTTTGGATAAGAGGTTTTTTCAGCTGCTGCTTCAAAGTAATCTGCTCTATATTTGTTGTTAAGTAGAGTTTCACTGTCATAAGGAGTGAGACCGTAGCTTTCCATGTATATTTTTCTTCTTTCATCGGGAAGCTTACCTAGGTCTCCCTTTAGCTCTTCTATCAGCTCTCTTGAAATCTCAATAGGAGCTAAATCTGGGTCGGGAAAAAATCTGTAGTCCGTGGCTTCTTCCTTCCTTCTCATGGATAAGGTCTTACCGCTGTTTTCATCGAATCGGCGAGTTTCCTGGATTATTTCCTCACCCTTTTCAATAGCTTCTACCTGTCTTTTGAACTCATATTCAATGGCCTTGATGACAAATTGAAAGGAATTTATATTTTTTATTTCTGTTCTTGTTCTCAGTGAGGAATCTCCCTTTTTTCTTACGGAGAGGTTAACATCACAGCGGAACTGTCCCTTATTCATTTGGCAGTTAGATACACCAGAATATATGAGTATTGCTCTGAGCTTTTTTAAGTAGGAATCCACCTCCTTAGGAGAGCGAAAGTCTGGCTCTGATACTATTTCTATGAGAGGAATACCACAGCGATTACAATCTATTAAGGTACCTTTTTTATCGTCATGGATAAGCTTTCCTGCATCCTCCTCAATGTGAATTCTTGTTATTCCTATACGCTTATTAGCTTCTCCTACTTCAATATCAAGATACCCCTTGGTACATAAAGGTAAATCATATTGAGATATTTGATAGGCCTTAGGTAAGTCAGGATAAAAGTAGTTTTTTCTATCCTGCTTTGAATAGGAGGCAATGGTACAGTTGGTAGCTAAGCCTGCCTTTATAGCATAATTCACCACTTCCTTATTTAAAACTGGAAGGGTTCCCGGCATTCCCATGCACACAGGACAGCACTGAGTGTTTGGCTCTGCTCCAAAGGTTGTAGGACAGGAGCAGAAGATCTTTGTTTTGGTACCCAGCTCCACATGAACCTCTAAGCCTACTACCATTTCATAATTTCCTGTCATTTTAAAGCCCTCCTTTCACCTTTATACTTTCAAAGGTTCCTATCTCTCTTTCAAAGGCGTAGCCTGCTCTGTATAAGGTGTTCTCATCAAAGGCTTTTCCTATAAGCTGCATGCCAATAGGTAGACCGTTCTTATCTATGGCGCAGGGGAGAGTTAGAGCAGGGATTCCAGCTATGTTAACAGGAGCCGTAAAGATATCCCCCATATATAATTTTAATGGGTTTGAAGTTTTTTTATTTATTTTATAGGCTGTGGTAGGTGCTGCTGGTGACAGGATTACATCACATTTTTTAAAAGCAGAGCTGAAGTCCCTTGCAATGAGAGTTCTAACCTGCAATGCTCTTTTATAATATGAGTCATAGTGTTCCGAGCTTAGGACAAAGGTGCCGAGGATTATTCTTTTCTTTACCTCAGAGCCAAAGCCTTCGCCTCTGGATTTTTTATAAAGCTCATCTATATCTTCATACTCATCGGTTCTATAGCCATAGCGTATACCATCAAACCTGGCAAGATTTGAGGAGGCCTCAGCACTGGAGATAATATAGTAGGCAGGAAGAGCATGCTTTAAATTAGGAAGAGACAGCTCCACTATTTCTGCTCCCAAAGCTTCGTAGACTTTTGCTGACTTCAGAATAGAGGCTTTGATTTCTGACTCAATTCCATCATGGAAAAGCTCCTTTAAAAGTCCTATGCGCATACCCTTAACTCCTTGATAAATCCCTTGGGCATAGTCTGGATAGCTTCTGTCTACGGAGGTGCTGTCTCCTTTATCATGGCCAGCTATGGTATTTAATACTAGGGCTGAGTCTAATACATTCTTTGTGATTGACCCAATCTGATCCAAGGAGGAGGCAAAGGCTACGAGGCCTCTTCTGGAGACAGAGCCATAGGTAGGCTTCATTCCTACTACACCACAAAAGGAAGCTGGCTGTCTTATGGAGCCTCCTGTATCGGAGCCTAAGGAGAAGGCCGTTTCCTCTGCTGCTACCGATGCAGCAGAACCACCAGAGCTACCCCCAGGAACCCTTTCTATGTCTCTAGGATTTTTGGTGATTTTAAAGTAGGAGTTTTCTGTGGTGGAGCCCATGGCAAACTCATCCATATTGGTCTTCCCTATAAGTAATGCTTCCTCCTTATTAAGCCTATCTACCACCTCTGCATTATAGGGAGGAACAAAGTTCTTCAGCATTTTAGAGCCACAGGTGGTTGGGATGTTTTTAGTGCAGATATTATCCTTGAGGCTATAAGGAATTCCTGCAAGGGGAGAAAGACTTTCTCCAGCTATTCTTCTTGAGTCTATTTCCTTTGCCTTCTCTAAAGCCTGCTCGCTGGTTAATGTAATATAAGCATTTATGGTATTTTCTTTTTCATTAATATTATTTATGTATGCTCTGCACAGCTCCTCAGAAGATAGCTCCTTTTTTATAAGCAGGGTTGAAGCCTCAGAAAGAGAGAGCTTAGTTATATTATTACTCATATGTCCTCCTAATCCACAACCTTAGGCACTATAATATAATCCTTATCCTTAGTGGGAGCATTTTGTAGAAGCTCCTCTCTAGAGAAATTATTCATAACCTGATCTTCTCTCAGGATATTTTTTAGGGGAATAACATGGGCTGTGGCTTTTACATTTTCTATATCAAGGGAAGAAAGCTCATGAAAAAATTCAATTATATCTGGCAGCTCCTTCTCTAATATTTCCTTTTCTTTATCTGTAAGATAGACCTTTGCTAGGTCAGCTAAATTATCTATATCTATGTAAATCTCCTCCTTAGCAGCTATTATACTTCACTATTTATTATGGTCTAAAAGCCTTAATATCTAATACTACAAGAATTATATACTATTATAATACAACGATATAATTATTGCTTAATCACAATCTATTTTCCAAAAATATACGTATTATATTTATCACGATAAAAGCTTGTAGGAGGATTAGCTGTGAGAAAAGGTATAAAGCTACTGTTGTCTTTATTATTAATAACAATTTTCGTTGGCTGCATTGAAAGTAGTGACATAATACCAGGACCTAAGCCCAAGGATAAAGAGAATCAAGATGAATTAAAAACTGATAATAAGGAAATAAAAACACTATTAACGGATAAGTTCAAAAATGTAGAAGAGCTAGGTGTTCTATACCCCTATGCTAGCTCAGGAGACTATATTGAAGTCAGGTATAATATAGCCAAGGATAAGGAGAAAATTGAAGAGATTTATAAGTCCATTAAAGGTACTAGAGATAAATATCATAAGGTTTCTCCCCAAGGAGAAGGGCAGCAGAGTGATCCAACCTTCATTATCAATATATATTACAACGGTGGTAAAATGGACGAGATAGCATCTACTGAATCTGGTGAATATATATTTAGAAATACCACCACGAAAAATCCTAGCTGGGTAGGAGGGTCTAATTCTCAGTTAGAGAAGCTATTAGGTGATGGTTCAGAGTTGTATAGTTTAGAATATAGGAAGATTGGTGAAAATATAAAAGTTAAATTGACAAGCTTTCAAAGTAATATGAAAAGTGAAAATAAGGAAGAGATAACGAATTTCATTACATCTAACATTACAGAGGATGCCTATGAAAATCTTAAGGAAGGAAATCTCGAGATTACTGGGCCAATAATATACTATCAAAATGGTGATGTTTCTATTGATGCTATTAATAGAAAATTAAGTAGAAATGAAAGTACAAATGAATTCATGACCTTTACCTTTGTTAATATAGAGGGGGATATGAAAATTAATAATATAGAATGTATAACGGATACCTTTATATATTCCAATTAATATAAACTTCAGTCTGTTATCCGAATATATACGTATAAATTTAGCTATATAAAAGCTTTTAGGGGGATTAGCTGTGAGAAAAGGCATAAAGCTATTGATATCTTTATTATTAATAACATTTATCCCTGGCTGTGTTGAAAATGGGGATACAGCACCAGGACCTGAGCCCAAGGATTTAGAAAAACAAGAGAAATTATATACAAATGATGAGGAGTTAAACACTGAGGATGAAGTTAAAACAGATGATGACGAATTAAATACTCAAGATGATTTAAAGGCTGATGACGAGGATTTAAATACTGAAGATGAATTAAATACTGATGATAATGAAATAAAAACGCTGCTAACGGATGAACTAAAGAATGTAGAGGCGTTAGGAGTTTTATACCCTTATTCTGAAAGAGAGGGATGGGGTTATATTGAGGTAAGATATAATACAGCTAAGGATAAGGATAAAATTGAACAAATTTTTCAATCTATAAAAGGAACTAATGCACAATATTATAAAGTTAATCCCGCAGGAGAAGGACAGCAGAGTAATCCAACTTTCATTATCAATATATATTACAACAGTGGCAGTATGGACGAGATAGCATCTACAGAAACAGGAGAAGGTATCTATAGAAATACCACCACAAAAAATCCAAGCTACGTAGCTGGAAGAAATACTGAGCTTCAGAAGCTATTAGGTGATGGTTCAGAGCTTTATAGTCCAGAATATGTGAAGCTAGGTAAGGACATAGAAAATATGCTTACAGGGTTTCAAAACAATATAAAGGATGGTAATAAGAAAGAGGTAGAAAGCTTAATTACAGCCAATATTACAGAAGATGATTATGAGAATCTTACGGAAGGTAAAATTCAGGATTATGGAACTATAATACACTATCAAAATGGAGATATTTCGATTAAGGCTGTCAATAGAAAATCAAGTGAAATAGAAAGCACAAATGAGTTTATGACCTTTACACTTGTTAAAGAAGAAGGAAAAATGAAAATTAATAAAATAGAATGTATAACGGATACTATTAAGTATATATTGGAATATAAAAAAATGGAACATATACCTAATACGTCTAAGTACTCCTTTTAATACAATGAAAAGCCCCAAAGATTGGATAATACTGATCTTTAGGGCTATATTATGTTTAATTATTGTAGTCCTGCTCCATTAAAAATCTATATAAAGCGGGATAAACTCCTAAGGAGCCCATGAGGTTATGATATTCATCCATAAGCTCTGGTCTTTCTTTTGTCTTTTTTATGGCTCTGATCATCAGATTCTTTGGGGTCTCTAGAGGAGATATATATTCCACCACGGAAACCTCGTAGCCCTTTGCCTCTAGAAGCATGGAGCGCATGCCGTCCGTTAAGACATCGGCCATTCTTGTTTTAAATATGCCGTGCTTTAATATTCCCTTAAAGGGCTCGTAGCTATATTGGCTTAGGATCTCTCTATGACAGCAGGGAACAGCTATTATTACCTCTGATTCCATTCTGATTCCGGCAGCTAAGGCCATGTCCGTTGCGGTGTCGCAGGCATGGAGGGATATAATAACATGAAGCTTTTTCTTAGGTTCGTAATTATTGATATCTAATGCATGGAACTCCATGTTTCTATAGCCAAGGTTAGCTGCCATTTTTTTAGAGGCTTCAATAACCTCAGGAGATATATCAATTCCTATGAAGTGGCATTTTAGCTTCTTCACCTCTGTTAGATAATAGTTAAGGACAAAGGTTAAATAGGATTTGCCACAACCGCAGTCTAAGATATTTATTACCTGATTTCTTGGAAGGGTATCTATTATTCCTTCCAAGAGTTCTACATAATGATCGATCTGATTATACTTTCTTATCTTGCTGTTCTTTATCTTTCCATCCTTGGACATGATGCCAATTTCCTTTAATAAGGCATCAGCCTTTCCAGCCTTTATGTAATAATCCCTGTTTAAAAGGGTAGAGGTCTCCGATATATGAAGTCCTGAAGTACCCTTGACAATATTAGAAGAAGCTTTTGTATCCTTTGTAGCTTCTTCCTCAGTAGCCTCAGTAGTAGTCATTTTTACATTTTTATTATCGCCCTGGATAAGGATGTTACTCCCTCTTTCACTATAAATAAGTGATAAGGCCTCATAGTTTTCTGCTGCATCTATTATAGCTTCAAATAACTCTGAAATACTTAAAAGCTCTGTTCTGCCATTAAAATTATAGCTTATCTTTCCTTCCTCATAATGGCCTCTACCTTTAAATTCCTTAAGGCCGGAAGAAAAGGTAACATTTATGCTATTAAAAATTGTCTGGTTTTCTTCAAAACGGCTAGTAAGACCCATCAAAAAAAGCCTTAGCTTTCCTATATTCTGCTTATTCAAAAAATCATCTCCTACAATTGGTAGTTAATATAATTCATATAAACATAAGTAATTAAAAATATCAATAGCTTTTAATTGCATATTAGTATGTTATAATCAAAAAGGTAATTAATTTCAGGATAAATTCGCGGAGGTACTTATAATGAAACAAAAGATAAGCACTCGCTTCCCCGGTGCATTAATAATTTTATTTATAATGATGATTTTGTCTGGTATTACAGAAAATAGCAAGGGAATATTTATCCCCGGCTTTAAAGAGTACTTTATAATAGGAGATAAAGAAATTTCATATATGCTCATGGGTACCTCTCTAACCTACATGATAGCTAATTTTTTTGGAGGCTATCTCTGTGAAAAGATTGGTCAGAAGATAGTACTCATTCTTGGAGTTATAACCTTGATGGTATCACTGGTGATGATGTCCATTAGTCAGAGCTTTTTAGCCTTTGCAATATGGATAGGTATAAATAGTGCTGGACTAGGCTTTGCTGGTATCTCTGGAAATACCCTGCTGCCGGTTATTGTTTTAAGCTTTCAAAGCTTAGCCATGAATCTCATGCACTTTTTCTACGGCTTTGGATCTACCCTTGGACAGAGAAGCTTTGGCTTTTTCTTGGACAAAGGTATCAGCTGGAGGCAGCTTTATTTAATCGTTGCAGTAATAATAGGTATATTATTTTTGATTCTATTTTTTATTCCCTTTCCTGAGGTAAAGGAAAAGAAGGACGAGAAAAAGCTATCTATAAAGGAGATATTTAAAAATAAGCTGATAATTCTCTACATGATTGCCTTGGGAACTTATGTAGCTGCTGAAATATGCACCTCTAACTGGCTGGTAAATTATCTAGTTGAAGCCTATTCTCAAAGTGAAAATGATGCCTCTGTATACTTATCTACCTTCTTTTTAATCTTTGCTTTAGGAAGACTCTTTGGGGGCTTTGTAGTAGAAAGATTTGGGAGCTTTAAAACAGTTATTGCATCATTAATGATTGCATTGATATTATTTACAGCTGGACTTCTACTGGGAGAAGGGGCATTATTCTTAATTGCTCTCTCAGGCTTGTTCTTTGCTATAACCTTTCCTACGGTGATTTCAACAATACCAAAGGTTTTTCCCATAAGTAGCGCATATATCACAGGGATACTTGTCACTACAGCGTCTTTTCAAAGCATGCTATTAAATTATGCTTTTGGCTTAGCTAATGATTATTTTGGTGCAGAAAAGGCAATATTTTTAATACCTGGAGTTTTAACAGTATCTATAATCTTTAATATTATTATTTTTAAAAAGACCAAGCCTCTATTGGCCAATAAGCATTAAAGGAGTCTTTGTAAATGATTGGAAAAGTTAATGCTCTCATTGAAGCTGTGAGAGGAAGCGGTAATGAATACATCATAAAAAATAAACAAGGGATAAATAGAGGGAGATTTATTATCTTTGATATGGATAAGGAAAACAAAAGATGCTCTCTCAGGTTAAATTATTATGATGAGGAGGAGTCCTTTCTGGAGGATTCTCTTAAACTGATCTTAGCTTCTGTATTTAAGGACAAAAACTTCAATAAGGTGAACATCTATACCCACGAGGAGCAGTGCACAAAGGCCTTCACTGCCTGTGGACTCACTCTTCAGGGAGTTTTAGAGGACAATGTAATTTATAAAGGAAGCCTGGAAAATGAATATATATTTGGCTTATCCATAGATAAATATTATTCAATGCAGCTTAAGGGAAGAGAAATAGTTAAAGAAGATAATAAGGAAGAGTTTTATCTAAAGGTACTGACTCCTGAACATGCTGATGAGCTTCTAGAATATTATATAAGAAATAAAGAGTATCTAGCTCCCTTCGAGCCTAAGAGGGTGAACAGTTTTTTTACTCTGGAAACTCAGAGAGAAAACCTAGCAGAAGCTTATAGAGGCTACTTAAATGGAAGCTCAGTGGAGTTTGGAGTGTTTTTAAGGGATAGACTCATAGGGAAGGCAAAGGTAGCCAATATTATTTATGGAGCTTTTAGAAGTGGAATAGTAGGCTATTCTATTGATAAGGACCATGAAGGTAAGGGCTATGGTAAAAGAGCTCTTAGGCTTTTATGTGACTATGCTTTTTCTGAGATGGAGCTCCACCGCCTTGAGGGTTCTGCTTTGTTAGAAAATGTAAAGTCTCAAAGGGTGCTAAAGGGCTGTGGCTTTAAAGAGTTGGGCAGAAATGAACAGTACCTTAATATAGCAGGAGCATGGCAGGATCATATAACCTTTTATAAGATTAATGAGGAATAAGCTGATATTGGGTGGTAATTAGATGATTATTTTATCTAATACCACCCTATTTTTAATTTCTTTGCACTCGATTAACCCTTATAACCAGGGAGTTAAATTTCTTTCCTTAAAATGAGATATATCTCCTATGAGTATAGGCTTATATTCACCCATCTCATAATGAATCTCTGTGAGACTTGCCTGGTGTACATAGGGCACTTGTCCTATATTTTCTGCCCCCATATTACTGGTTAAGGCTATTAAGAGCTTTACTGGAAGAGCATGGGTTACAATTAATATTGTTTTGCCTTCATTAGCTGAGAGGATTTTTTTAAAGGTATTAGCTATCCTATCAGAAAAATCCTGAAAAGCTTCCCCATCCTCAGCAGTATAAGAAGGAAGGTTTTTGAAGAAGGTACTTACCTTTATACCACTCCTTTCTTCAGCAGAAGAATAGGTGAGTCCTTCCCATTTTCCAAAATACATTTCCTTTAAGCCATCTTCATCTATTAATTCTATGGGTCGACTGCCCCTTATTATTTCAGCAGTATCCTTAGCCCTTTTTAGAGGACTTGAATATATTCTATGGATATCTATGTCCAGAAGCCTTTCTCCTAGAGCTCTAGCATTAGCTATTCCCGTCTCTGTAAGCTCTGAATCTATCCAGCCCTGGAATCTTTTTTCTATATTAAATCTTGTTTCTCCATGCCTTGTAATGTATATGGTAGTCATGGGCTTACCTCCTAAACTATAATTAGGTTCTTAACCAAGCTTTTTATAGTAGAGGCACTATCAGGATTTATACTGTCATCGGTTATTAGGTAATTTACGCAGCTTAAAGGAACGGCCTTAAAGAGCTTGGTGGTATATATTTTCGAGGAATCTATAAGATATATCTTCTCGCCACTCATACTGTTTACAGCTTTAATGCCTGAGAGTTCAAATTCTGAGTTTGCTTGTATATAGCATTCATGGCTCAAGCCTGTTGAGGAGAAAAATACCTTTGAAGGATTTATTCTTTTTATATTTTCTGAAGTTAAGCTGCCACCAATAGTGCTGCTTGAGTGAGATACCTCTCCTTCTAGGGTGTATAAATGCTTGATATTTGGTTTATATTTATGAGAAACTATAGCAAGATTACAGGTAAATACCGTAACATTTTTAGCAGTTATATTTTTGTAAAATTCATAGCAGGTTGAACCAGCATCAATAAATATTTCATCATTATCCTTTACAAGACTAGCAGCAGCTCTTCCTATCCTTTCCTTTAAGCTGCTGTTCATAATTTCTCTAAGATCGTATTTAGGCGTGGCTTCATTATTTATAGGAACAGCTCCTCCGTGCACCCTGGCTACCTGCCCTTCCTTATGTAAAAATTCTAAATCTCTTATTACCGTTGACTTAGATATGTTAAATTCACTTATAAGATCATTTACTGAAACATAGCCTTTATCTCTAATATACTCATATAATAATGAAATTCTTTTATTACCTTTACCCTTCATAAATATCACCTATATACATTAATGTTTTTTTTGAAGGTTAACACCTTTTTGTTTCAATATATCTAAAAAGCCATCAAAGTTCTCATAGCTGTATCTTATACTTACTTTCTTATTCCTGGGAAGATGGATAATGACTCTAAGACGATTCTTGTATTCTAAGTAACTTATCACCTGGAAGGGGATTCTTCTCAAGGGCATGAATCCATCAGTGAAGACTATAGAATCATCAATTATTGAAAGCTTACTTCTAAAGGGCTTAATTAATAATATAAGTGCAGCTGTCAGTGCCAATAGATAAAAGTAAACCCTCTTTTTTCCAGTGTAATACATATCATAGTTATTTATTTTTATGATAAGTGTTAGTAAAAGAATAGTAATACCACAGATTATGTCCTTAAGGATATAATCTTTTTTTTGAGGAAAATTCATATAAAGATGCCTCCCTTGGAAAAAATATTTTATTTAATTCAATTATGACATTTTTATGTCAGATAAACAACATATATTTAAGTAAATTGTCTAAAAATTAAAAATATTGTTGACATAAAAAGAATATATGCCTATAATGAAACTGATATAAAAACTATTTTTTAATATATTTAAATAAAATTAAATATTTATTTTATAATCTTCATTGCAATCATTTACATTGACATAAAAATCTCATATATTATGAAACAAATATATCAAAATTAATGTTTAAGATGTTTTTAATGGAGATGCATAAGGAAAGGCTTATTTATATGTCTAACCTTTTGTATAAAAACTTATGAGAGGAGAAGAAGTATGGGTAGACCGATACGTGTACTAGTTGCCTGTGGCAGCGGAATTGCAACCTCTGCTATAGCAGTAAAGGAGGTGAAGGAGGCTTGCGAAAAAGCTAATGTTCCTGTGACAGTAAGTAAGTGTACTATCATGGAATTGATTTCTAAGGCTCCTGGAGTAGATGTTATTTTTGTAACCAATAATTATAAAGGAACCCTTAGTGTTCCGGTAATGAATGTAACAGGCTTTATAACCGGTATAGGAAAACAAAAAACCTCAGAAAAGGTGCAAAATCTAATCCGTGAAGTAAATGAAAAGATTAACGGAGCTGAATAGATAGGATCTGCATAATTAACAAAGGTGAAAAGTAGAAGGTAGGTTAATGAAATTCTAAAATAATTATATTTTTAAAGGAGAGAAATCATGCAAGTATTTGAAGTTATTATGGATTTTATTAAGACAGCTGGTGCTTCTGCTATATTACCTATTATGATTACTGTTTTAGGACTATATTTTAGAATGAGCTTCTTCCAAGCTTTTAAGAATGGTTTGATGATTGGTATTGGATTCTTAGGTATCAATACTATATTGGGTGTTTTAACCGGTGGTATTAGCGTTATTTCTGCTTATTACACTGAGATGGGTTCAGGGTTCACCGTTACTGATATAGGCTGGCAGGGTATGAGCGCAGCAGCTTGGTCAACGCCTTTTGCAGTTATCGTTGTTCCAATAGGCTTTGTTTTGAACTTCTTACTATTAAAATATAGATTTACTAAGACTTTAAATGTTGATGTATGGAATTACTGGCACTTCTTATTAGATGCTGCAATATTATATTATGTACTTCTTGCAGCAGGCGTTTCTGTTCCCGTTGCTATAGTTATAGGTACAGTTTTTGCTTTACTTTGTTCTGTTATAATGCTTAAGCTTGCAGACCACTTTGCACCAAGCTGGCAGGAATATTTTGGTGTTGATGGTACTGCTGTTACAACTCAAATGCATTTAACTACTATATATCCTGTAGCATGGATCACAAATAAAGTTATAAGCAAGATTCCGGGATTAAATAAAATTGACTTTAAGATAGACTCTCTTCAAGAAAAGTTTGGAGCCTTTGGAGATACTTCAATAGTTGCCTTTGTTGTTGGTTTACTTCTTTGTGTAATCACCAGACAGGATGCAGCCACTACTCTTACTACCAGTGTTAAGATAGCTGGTGCTATAGTTATCATGCCTAGAATGGTTTCCATGCTTATGGAAGGTCTTGCACCAGTTGGACAAGCTGCTCAAGAATATATGTCCAAAAAGCTCGGTGATGATTATGAAATATACATAGGTATGGATATAGCTTTAGGCTTAGGTGATACCTGTGCCATGCAGACTGCTCTTGTTATGATCCCTATCACTATAGCTGTTGCTTTCATAGTACCAGGGGTTACTTACTTCCCAATTGCAACCTTAGGTAGCTTATTATATACTACTGCAGTTTGTTCATGGGTTACCAATGGTAATGTATTTAGAACAATTGTCTGTGCTACTATAATGCAGGTTTATGCAGTAATCACTTTAAGCTTCCTTTCCGGCTTAACTACTACTGTTGTTGCAGCTGCTGGAACAATGGAATTAACAGAAGGAATGCAGGTTGTAGGAAGCTGTGCAAATCAAATATACAACGTTGTAATAGCAATAATTGCAGAAATTTTTGGCATTATGTAGATTCAATTAAGCTAGTGACTGATTAAAATAGAGCTACTTTAAAAGGTAGCTCTAATAAATTTAAATAGTTACAGGAGGTTTTGAAAATGTCTGAAGCATTAAGAAAAGCAAAGGAAGAGGTCTTATTTGCATGCAAAACAATATGCAGCAAGGGGTATGTTCTTGGAACTGCAGGTAATATCTCTGCAATTGTTGAAGGAGAGGATTTATTTGTAATCACTCCATCTAGCTATCCTTATGACATCATGAAGGAGGAGGACTTAGTTGTATCTGATATGGAAGGAAATATTGTTGAAGGCTTTAGAAAGCCATCTATTGAGTTCTCCATGCACAGGTATATTTATCTTAAAAGACCCGATGTTAAGGCTATTGTTCACTCCCATTCTCCTTATGCAACAATCTCCGCAAGCTTAAAGGGAGTAGAAACGGTTAAATGTGTTGATATAGAAGCCGTTATATATCTAGGAGGAGATATTGACGTTGCACCTTTTGCCCCTCCAGGAAGTATAGAGCTAGCTGAGAATGTAAGAGATTCTATAGGATTAAAGGCAGGAGTTCTTCTTGCAAACCATGGAGCCATAGGAGTAGGCATGGATATGAAGGATGCTCTTTTAGCTTGTGACAATGTAGAGAGAAATTCAATGCTTTTTGTAAATATTTTAGCTGCTGGAGAGCTTAATCCAATGTCCGATGAATACATAAAGAATGGAGCTGAAAGGTCCTTAAAGAAGAGAGGAGTAGTTCTAGTTTAATACTAGAGCCTAAAGTAAGGCCTATGAAAGCTTTAAAGAGATTAAGTGATAAACCTAGGGATATGAAGCTTGTAGAGCTTCCTGAGCCACAAATACCTTCAGAGGACTGGATTAAGGTTAAGGTTTCATACGCAGGAATATGTGGTTCTGATATAAAGATGTTTGACAATGACTGCTCAAATAAAAACAGCAAGCTAAAGCCTCCAGTTATTCCTGGTCATGAGGGAAGTGGAGTGGTCTGCCAGGTTGGAAGCTTGGTCAAAAATGTTAAGGTAGGAGACAGAGTTATCTATCATACTATGGTAGGCAGCTGTGGCCACTGTGAATATTGTTTGACAGGAAACTTTGGACTCTGCAGCGATAGAAAAGGATTAGGTTCTACCATGGACGGATCCTTTGCAGAATATTTAATCTGTCCTGCTAAAAATGTAATTAAAGTGCCAGAAGGACTTTCACTAAAAATTGCTGCTTTGGCGGAGCCACTTGCTTGTTCCATAAGAATAATAGAAGAGGTAGGGAAGGTAAAAAGAGGAGAAAAAGTAGTTATATTTGGACCTGGAGCTATAGGAGCCACCTGTGCAATAGTTGCTAAGACAAATGGAGCCATTCCCGTAGTGGTAGGTACAAAGCATTCTTCTCATAGACTTAAGGTTTTAGAAGACATAGGCATAAGATGTATGATCAATGATGAAAAGCTTATGGAAAATTTGAATAGCTATTTCGGAGGACTAGCTGATATGGCAGTGGATGCTGTAGGTAAGGAAGCTATCCTTAATCAAGCCCTGGATTCAGTAAAGAAGCTGGGAAGAGTTGTAATTGGTGCTGGAGATGAGGTTAATACCCATTATAAGGTTAATATAATAAAGGCCTTTAGGTGGCAGATTCAGATACATGCTGCCTGCTCTTCTACCCCTAAGGGATGGTATGAAGCTATAAAATTATTGAAGGAGAACTGTCATTATTTCGAAGGAATTGCTAGTGTAGAGTATTCAATCGACCAATGGGAAGAAGCCTATGAAAGAGCTAGAAATAGGGATTCCTTTAAGGTAATGTTTAAGTTCTAGAAAGGAGTAAAATGATAGAGAATGTATTTGTAATAGATGGTTCACCAGATAGTTGGGAAGAGTGTCTTAAGCTTACCTATCAGAAGCTTCTTTCTGAGGGCTGCGTTAAAGAATCCTTTCTCACCGGTTGTATTGAAAGAGAAAAGGTCTTTCCCACAGGGCTGGAGACAGAAATACCTGTAGCTATACCTCATACTGATGCAATACATGTTATAAGCCCTGCAGTTTGTCTTTTAAGACTAGAAAAGCCTGTGTCCTTTGCTCGCATGGACGATGAGACAGAAAGTGTGGAAGCAGAATTTGTTTTTAATATGGCCTTAAGCAATGATGTAGATCAGATAACCATGCTTCAAAGGATAATAGAGGTAGCACAAAATAAGGAATTCCTCTTAAAGGCAAAAAATGCTTCAGTGGAAGAGCTCATGAAAGAGTTACATAAAATATGGATTGAGGATTTACAGGGAGTTTATGCTTAATTTCTTTCCTAAGGAGGAGATGAAAAGATGTTTAAGAATTTCAATTATTCCATTGAACAACAGGTTTTCTTTGAACAAGGCTGTATTAAGAAGCTTCCAGAGATAATTAAGGAAATAAATAGTTCAAGGGTATATATTGTTTCAGATAGAGGCCTTGAAAAAGCAGGTCTCGTAAAAAAACTTACGGACCTCTTGGAAGAAGCCTTGATAAAATATGATTTGTTTTTAGATGTTGAGCCTAATCCATCGGTAAATACTGTTCAAAAGGCTTTAGAAGGATTCAAAAACAGTGGAGCGGACTCCATGATAGCCCTTGGTGGTGGTAGCTCCATGGATGTAGCTAAGGCAGTAGGGGTTCTTCATACTCATGGAGGAGAATTGAAGGACTATGAGGGCTTTGGAAAGGTACCTGGAGAGATAGTTCCTCTTATAGCTATAGCCACAACAGCTGGCACTGGAAGTGAATCTACAGGAGCTTCTGTTGTCACAGATACCTCCACCAGCTACAAATTTTCTGTAGGAAGCTTTTATTTGGTTCCTAAGTATGCAATCCTAGACCCGGAGCTAATAACTACCTTGCCAGCTCTTATGGCAGCAGCCACTGGAGTAGATGCACTGGTACATGCCATTGAGAGCTACATATCTTTAAATTCTAATATGTTTACTGATGCCTTAGCAGAAAAAGCCATAGAGCTTATAGGGAAGTATTTAAGAAGATTCACTGCCAATAGACAGGATATTGAAGCTGCAAGCGGAATGCTCATTGGTAGTAACCTAGCAGGAGTTGCCTTTGCAAGGGCATCTTTGGGTAATGTGCATGCACTGGCTCATCCTGTGGGTGGTTTCTTTAATGTTCCCCATGGTGTAGCAAATGCAATACTTCTGCCGGTAGTTCTTGAGTTCAATGCTTTAACTGATAGTGGAAAGTATGAAAGAATATTTAGGCTGCTTAAGGGTGATCATTATACCTACACTAACTTTACTCCAGACATGCTTGTTACCGAGATAAGAAGTCTTATAGCTTCTCTGGAAATTCCTATGAAGCTCTCAGAGGTTGGGGTGTCAGAGGATAAGCTCCAGGATATGTGCATAGATGCAATGAAATCAAGACAGATACTTATAAATCCTAGATTAGCCACTATTAAGGACGTAGAGAATTTATATAGAAAGGCCTTCTGATTATGAATAACTGGGTTAAAGAAGTTATAGGTACAGATAGAGCGCTTATAGGACTTTGCCACTTTAAGGCCTTGCCTGGTGACCCTTTATATGATGCTGATGGAGGCATAGAAAAGGTTTATGAAGCAGCGAAGCTTGATATCATAGCTCTGCAGGAAGGTGGTATAGATGCTATACATTTTTCCAATGAATTCAGCGTGCCCTATCTCACAGAGGTGCCTTTCGAGACGATTTCTGCCATGGCTTTCTTGATAGGGGAGCTTAAAAGAGATTTAAGAGTTCCTTTTGGCTGTAATGTAATAAGCGATCCTAAGGCTAGTGTTGCCCTTGCTTCTACAACTGGCGCAGCATTTATAAGAGGTACCTTCACTGGAGCCTACTCAACAAATATGGGACTTGTTAGTGCTAAGGGTGGAGAGCTAGTAAGACTCAGGCACAACTTAGGGAGAGATGATTTAAAGCTGATTTATTATGTAGTACCAGAATCCGCTGGGGATATAGGGGGAAGAGATCCTGTGGAAGCCATGAAGGCAAGCTATTTCTTGGACAAGCCTGATGCCTTATGTGTTGCTGGTATTGTAGCAGGTAAAAAAAGCGATACAGAGCTCATGAGAAAGGTTAGACAAACCTTCCCAGAGGCCATAATATTTGCAAATACTGGGATAACTCCAGATACTATTGAAGAGATGTTTCAGGTAGCCAATGCTGGTTTTGTAGGTACTTACTTAAAGGTGGATGGTGTCTTTGAAAATCCTGTGGATGCAGAAAGAGTAAAAAGGCTTATGGATAAGGCTAGAAATATAAGAGAAAGAGAAGGGGTGGCTCTTTGAGAGCAGAGGAGATAGTTTATCCATCGATATATTCTGCAGATCAGCTTTTCTTATATGATGAGCTTAGGAGAGTAGAAAAAGCAGGGTATAAAATTCTTCATATAGATATACAGGATGGAGTTTTTTGTTCAAATCTTTCTTTTGGCATGAAGGTGGTTAAGGGGCTAAGAAAATATACCTCAATGCCCTTTCAGGTTCATCTTCAGGTCATGGATCCCATGAGCTATATATACCAGCTGAAGGATATTCCGAATATTTGTGAGATAATTTTTCATCCAAGTGTAGAAGCCTACCCTGGAAGAGTGATAAATACCATTAAGGATATGGGAATAGAGGCAGGCTTTGCATTGACTCCTACAGAGCCCTTAGAAGAGCTTCAATATTATAAAGGAAGGATTAAATCAATGCTTCTATGGACATCGGAAGCTGACAATCGAGGAGCAGCCTTTGACATAAATAGTCTTCAGAAAATTAAAAGGACAAGAAATCTCTTTGGTAAGGATCTGCTTATTTACACCGATGGAGGCATTAATTCACAAAATCTTTCCTTAGTCTTGGAAGCTGGTGCAGATGGGTTTGTAATGGGAAGAGAGATTTTTGACAGTGAGGATATATTGGTCAAAACAGAGGAATTAAATGAGATTTTCTTAAGAAAAAGTTATATAAAACCAATAAGAAGGGGATAATGTCTTATGAAAACAATGAAAGCAATAATGTATTACGGACCTGGAAAATTAACCGTAGAAGAAGCTCCAATGCCACAGGCAGGCCCAGGAGAAATAATTATAAAAAACATTAGTGCAACTACCTGTGGTACAGACTTAAAGCGTTATAAAAGAGGATATCGTAATGATAAACCAGGACAAGCTGATATATTCGGCCATGAATCTGCCGGTGTTGTTTATGAGGTAGGAGAAGGAGTAACAAAATTTAAGGTGGGAGATAGAGTTGTTTCTCATAATACTGCTCCTTGTAACCACTGCTACTGGTGCAAACAGGGTCAGCCAAGCCTTTGTGAAAACAAGGTAAGTGCTTCTGGCGCATGGGCAGAATACAGAAAAATTCCAGCAGCAATAGTTAGCCAGAATACCTTTATTATTCCACAGCATGTTTCCTATAGATTAGCTTCCATAGTAGAACCTCTTTCCTGTGCTGTTTATAACATAAATGAGAGTGGAGTAAAAATAATGGATGTTGTTGCTATTAATGGAGCTGGACCTTTAGGATTAATGCAGGTTAAGACAGCTAAGCTTCGTGGAGCCTATGTTATAGTGTGTGATGCTGTGCCATTCCGACTTGATTGTGCAAAGGCTTTAGGAGCAGATGTGTGCATAAACATAAATGATGTTGAAAGCCAGGTTGATGCAGTAAGAGAAGCAACTCCTTATGGAAGAGGAGCGGACATAGCAATAGATTGTACAGGTCTTCCACAGGTTTGGGAAATGAACATGGATATGGTTCGTAAAGGTGGAACTGTTATGGAATTCGGAGGCTGCAAGGGTGGAAGCACTGTTACCTTCAACTGCGATCGTCTCCATTATTCACAGATAACAATCAAAGGTGTATTCCATACAACTCCTCAGGTAGTAGCACAGTCCTTTGATATGATTTGTCGTGGAGAGATTCCAGAAGAAATATTCATTGGAAAGAGCTTCCCATTAGCTGAGGCAGAAGCTGCTTTACTTTCCCATGCTACAGGTGAGGTTGTTAAGAACGAAATACGCTGTGACCAATAATATTTAGTGTAGATAGTAATGAAAATATGCTTTGAGGACATAATGCCTTCAAAGCATATTTTTCTAAAATTTTTTATAGCAATGAGTAAGCAAGTGATTTTTAAAGATAATATTTTAAGGTGAATAAGTAATACGCTGGCTTTTAAAAGTTAATACTTTGGGGTGATTAAATGGACAAGCTTTTTGAGAAGGTTTATATAAATAAGCTAGAGCTAAAAAATAGAATTATCCGTTCCGCTACCAATGAACACTTGTCTGACTGTAAAGGCAATGTTACAGAGGAATTGATGAAAACCTATATTCAGTTGGCTAAAGGTGGAGTGGGATTATTAGTTACTGGCCATTATTCAGTAGATAGAGAAATTAGAGCAGATATAGGACAACCTGTATTAGACGATAAAATAGATAAAGCTAAGCTTATGGATATGATAGCAAGAGTACATGAAGAAAACTGCAGAATATTTATCCAGATAAGCCATCCAGGCTCAAAGGCAGCGGTTTATAAGACATCAAAGTATAGAAAAACTCCAGCCGAATATGGGGAAAAGGAAATATTAGATATTATCGACTTATATATAAAGGGTGCAGTAATAGCAAAAGACGTAGGCTTTGATGGTGTACAAGTTCATATGGCTCACGGTTATCTTTTATCCTCTTTTATTGATCCTATTCAAAATGCAAGAGGTGATAGCTTTGGTGGAACCACGGAGCAGAGGTTCGAAGCCTCCTCCAGAATTATTAAAGGTATAAAAGAAGGTTGTGGAGCAAGTTATCCTGTCATAGTAAAGATTAATTCCAATGCCAGTGACCCATTAAAGGATTATACAGATGAATTAAAAAAGGTAGTAGAGCTATGTATAGAATCAGGAGTAGATGCTATAGAAGTTAGCGGAAATGATTTTAATAATATGCCTGCTAAGCTGGATAGGCCCTATTATTTAGACAATATACTAAAGGCTAATATTGCTTTCACGGTTCCCGTAATATTAACTGGTGGCATAGATACTAGAGATAAAATGGAAATGGTGATTGATAAGGGTATTCCTCTAGTTGGTGTCAGCAGGTGTCTCATAAATAATCCAGGTTTTATCAATGAATTAAAGTCTGGTGAAATGGATAAAAGCTCCTGTAAAAGATGTAATAGGTGTTATACCAGCTGCAAGGAAAGCTACAAGCGCTGTATACTTCATGATAGGGAGATAGAGCATTTTAAAAAGCTGTATCGAAAATAGCATGCTTTCTTATAGTAGGATTTAAAAATACTATAGGCCATGATTTTCATAGCCTATAGTATTTTTATTTACGGTGAAAAATTTACAAATTATTATATAGCCCATTGATATACTGATAAGTACTAGGAGTATATTAAAATTTGCAATGAAATCTATCTTCATAAGTTTTTATTAATTCTGGTGCAAAATCTGGATGGGAGATATGTATCAATGCTCTGGCTCTATCCTTTAAGGTTTTCCCTTTTAAATGGGCTATGCCATATTCTGTGACTATATAGTCTATGTCATTTCTACAGGTAGTAACTGCTGCTCCTTCATCTAGGAAAGGAACTATCTTTGAAATAGTGCCATTGGCTGCAGTGGAAGGAATCGCAATAATAGATTTTCCTCCCTTGGCCATGGTAGCACCCCGTACAAAATCCACCTGGCCACCGGTTCCGCTGATTTGCTTCAGTCCAACACTTTCTGAGGCTACCTGTCCCATGAGGTCTACCTGTACACAGGAATTAATGGATACCATATTATCGTTTGTCATAATAATTACAGGATGATTAACGTAATCTACAGGGTATAGCTCTACATCAGGGTTATTATCTACAAAATCATAGAGTTTTTTAGTTCCCATCAAAAAGCTAGCTACAAATTTTCCAGCCTTTAAGGTCTTTTTACTGTTGTTGATGACTCCTGCCTTAACTAGTTCTACCACACCATCAGAGAACATTTCTGAGTGAATTCCAAGGTTCTTCTTATCCTTCAAAAATAACAGTACAGCATCGGGGATTGCACCAATTCCTAATTGAAGAGTATCACCGTCCTTTATTAGCTTGGCACAGTTTTCTCCAATGGCTTTTTCAATCTCTCCTATTTTATGAGGCCGAAGCTCTATTATAGGTGAATTATGCTCTACGAAGGCTGTTATCTCCGACACGTGGAGCTTGCAATCTCCATAAACCCTTGGCATTTGATTGTTCACCTGTGCAATTACTTTTTTAGCAGCTTTAGAAGCAGGAAGGGTGTAATCTACAGATACACCTAAGTTTACATAACCCTCCTGGTCAGGAGGTGTTACCTGAATTAAAGCAACATCAACAGGAAGGATACCGCTTTTAAATAATGAAGGGATTTCGTAAAAGAAGCAGGGGGTGAAGTCTCCTCTTCCAGCTTCTACAGCCTTTCTAGTGCCTGTCCCTACAAAAAGTGCATTATGGCGAAAATGTTTTTCCATTCCTTCAGCACAATAATCACACTTGCCCATGGCGACCATATGGACAATTTCTACATTCTCATATTGTTTTCTTTTTGATACCATTACATCTAGGAGGTAAGAAGGTTCTCCAACAGCATGTCCTACTACAACCCTTTCATTGGACTTAATCAAATCTAGAGCTTTATCTGCGGTGGTTAGCTTATCACTATATTCTACTTTCCAGCTCATTTTATTCCTCCATTTTATAGAAAGCTACAGTAAGAAAGAGAGATTAGCTTCTTTTACTATAGCTTTCTATTAGAATTTACTTAGAAAATCTTACTCTTTAATCTTTGCAATAGCTTTAGCTAGTTCTTTCTTCATAGCTAGGTTTCCTTGACGGGAAATCATTATTCTCTGAGCCTGTGGTGAGCCGGCCCCATGCATCGATTCAGTCCTATAGCCAACAGCGGCAGTTCCTAAGGATAGATTTTCTATTAATCTTAAGATTCTAAGCCTGTTTTCAGTGGAAACATTACTAACACCCTTGAGATACTTTTCAACATAAGGTCCTACCTTAGGATCCCTGAGGTCTGCCTCTGAAGGTGCAGTAACCATGAGTCCGCCAGCAATATCCTCCGCAAGCCTTACAATTTCATAAGGATAGCGGGTAACGTTTTGCTTACACACATTAGCAAGAAGGAGATCTACCATATAGTTACCTGATGCGGTGGCATTTCCTTGAGCTGAACATGCTATACCGCAGGCAAAGAGGGTTTCATTCAAGTGGGTCATCTCTATGAGCTTATCCTTAACATGAGAAGCCTTAGCACAGCCATTATAGTCTGCAGCAACAGCAGCTGCACCAATCAGTACATCTCCTACACCAACCTTACAGCCACCGTAGCTCTGTCTATGATAGCCTGCAAATCTCTCTACCAGCATTCCTGCAAACTCTGTTTCACCATTTAGGAATATTCTATCATTAGGAACAAATACATTATCAAAGATTGTAAGAGCCTCCACTCCTCCAAATTCACTGTTTCCTACATCCATCTCCGAGCCCTCAAGCTTACGTGTATCACAGGATTGACGGCCTATTATCATTATTATTCCTTCAGCGTCTAAAGGAATGGAAAAAGCAACGGCATAATCCTTATCCTCCGGACCCATGGCTATTGTAGGCATAACAATAACCTCATGAGAGTTGCAGATACCAGTTTGATGAGCCTTTGCTCCTCTTACTATGATGCCGTCTTCTCGTCTCTCTACAACATGGAGATACAGATCTGGGTCTGCCTGCTTGCTTGGGGCTAGGGATCTATCACCCTTAGGATCTGTCATGGCTCCGTCAACAGTTAAATCATTTTCTTGATAATACTTTAAGAGCCTTAAAAAGTTATCATGATAGCTAGTTCCGTATTTCTTGTCAATTTCATAGGTAGTGCTATATACAGCGTTAAAGGCATCCATTCCCACACAGCGCTGGAAGCAGGAAGCAGTTTTCTGTCCGCAGAGTCTCTGCATTTTAACCTTATTCATAAGATCTGTGGTGCTTTGATGGATATGAGAAAAACGATTTATTTTTTCACCGGTTAATGGAGAAATCACTGTCATAAGATCTTCATACTCAGGCATTTGAGCTAGGTCATAGGTAGCCTTAACGGAATTAAGGGAAGGTCTTAAAATGGGATTATCCACGGGGCTGGAGATTTTTTCTCCAAACATATAAATATTAAGATTTAAATTTCTTATGCTTTCTACATATTGTTCTCCGGTCATTAAAGCCATAGTTATTCATCCTCTCTATATTTTTTAATTTAGGCATAGCCTTTAAAATATCTATATAAAAGGTATAAGCAATCCTCATGCCAATAGAAGGAGCTACAATTAGGTATTTTCAAGGCTTGCTATCAAAACTCTTTGTTGCAAAAATAAAACATAGCCTGAGATTTGGCTGAGAGGAAATAGCCGAATAATCACAGACTATGTTTTTGTTGCAAAAACGGATAATTTTTTCATAAATGCAACAGTTATAGCTTTATTTCTTACTGTACTTTTGTCTTTTTCTCACAAAGGTAGAAGGGGTCATACCTAAACTAGCTGCAGCAGCCCTGACATTTTTATATTTGTTATAGGCACGATTTATATAATCCAGTTCTATCTTTTCAATTATACTATTCAAGTTGATAGCAGCATTATTAGCAACATTATCTGAGCTATTATCAACGCTATTTATGGTCAAAAGATTTGAGGTTATTATATCCCCGTTACTTATAAGGAGGGCTCTTTCTACGATGTTTTTCAGCTCTCGGATATTTCCTGGCCAGGTATAGCTCTCTAAGACCTCCAGAGCCTCCCGAGAAAAACTTCTATTAAGGCGATATTTTTTGTTGGCATTCTCCAAAAAAAGTTCAGCTAGAGGAAGTATATCTAAGGGTCGCTCTCTTAAAGGGGGGATGTTGATAGGAAAAACCATAAGCCTATAATAAAGATCGAGCCTGAAGGTTCTAGCTTCCGTCATCTCAAAGAGGTTACGGTTTGTAGCTGCAATTACTCGTACATTAATTTTTGTGGGTTTAGTACTGCCTATCCTTTCTATTTCCTGCTCCTGAAAAACTCTCAGAAGCTTTACCTGCATGTTAAGAGGCAGTTCCCCAATCTCATCTAGAAATATTGTGCCCTTGTCTGCTGCCTCAAAAAGTCCTATCTTACCTTCCTTATTAGCTCCTGTAAAAGCACCTTTTTCATAACCAAAAAACTCACTTTCCATGAGGGTTTCAGGTATGGCACCACAGTTGACCTTTATAAATGGAGCATTGCTTCTTAGGCTATTTTTATAGATGTACTCTGCAAAGACCTCCTTGCCTACGCCGGTTTCCCCTAATAAAACTACAGTAGTATCTACCTTGGACACTTTTAATGCCATGTTAAGGACATTCAGAGTTTTATAATCTACGGCAATTAGGTTTTTGTATATCTCATTATTGCTTCCTATAAGCCTTAAGGTTGCGCTTAGCTTTCTTGTTTCCTCTTCCTTATGGAGGATTTCCTCTCGGAGCTTATAGATTTCTGTTATATCTCGAACATTGGTCACCACCATTATAATTTCATTATTCTCATTAAAAACTGGTGAGCTACTTATCAGTGCCTTTTTACCGGTTTTAAATTCCTGAAATAGGGTAACAGAATTTTTTTCTTCTAGCACCCTTAGCGAGCCAGAGGTGGATATTGTATGGCTTGCCACTAAGTCTCGCATATTATGGTTTAATACCTCTTCTCTTTTTAGACCTGTAATAGTTTCGTAGGCCTTATTAACCTTAATGGTATTGGCATTTCCATCAGTTATGTAGATTCCGTCAAATGAGCTTTCTATGATAGCATCAAGCTGAGCATTTGCCTCCTGAAGATTTTCAAATATATTTAAATCGGTTCTATTCTGCATTGTATACACCACCAATAAACTGAAAATTCTATCTATCATAGTTAAATCGTAACATTGTTTTGTCGAAAAAACAATAATCCTGTAAGTGAATCAGCTGTCTCTATGGCACAAAAATTGCTTTAAGATATTTACTAAAATAGGAGGAGAGAATGGAATAATGAAATTAGAAAAAATTATCGAGAAAGAAATAAGGCCTATATTTAATAGCCATGGAGGAGATATACATATAATAGATATTAAGGAAGGGGTTTTAAGGATTAAAATGACCGGTAAATGCAGTGGTTGTCCTTCAGCTGCCCTGGAGACAGAGGAGATAATCAGGAAACAATTGGTTGGTAGGGTTTCAGAAATTAAGGATGTTATCCTCGTTAATGATGTTAATGAAGAGCTATTAAAATTTGCTTATAAAATATTAAATAAGGATGATAAAAATGTACATAGGAGTTAAGTTCTGTGGTGGCTGCAATGAGACCTTCAAAAGGGTTAAAGCATTAAATAAAATCAAGGATTAAAATAATTGCAGATACAAGTATGGCTGAGGTCTTTGATTTTAATATAGTAAAGGGTGCGTTATTTCCTTCTCCGTTAAGAACTTAGGGAAGGTATTAGCGGGAACCTCGGAAAATATGGCTCTTATAGGAGACTCCATCCATACCACATAGGCTGCGTCCTTAATTCCTGCTTCAGTTAGCACCTCAGGAGAGGCAATGAGACAGAGAGCAAAGGACCCTATTATGTATGCTAAAGCAACAAAAAGTGTTCCTAAAAATACTCCTTTAGGGAAGGTCTTTTTAGGGTTATCCACTTCAGATATGTAAGTACCTGCTACTTCGGCTCCTGCCACAGCAAAGAGAAGCCAGGAGAAGGTTGAGAAATATTCCACATCCAGCTTAGGTATTACTGAAGCACTTGTAAATTCCGTTGCTGAAGGAGTTCCCATAAAATAGCCTAAGACAGCAAATACGATAAAAATCACTGTAACACCTATGGTGAACTTTCCACCGAAGTCGCTAATTTTTGAAAATCTTTTAACTCCCTTAGTGGCAATGTTACCGAAACCAAAGGTTGGTACAAAGATTAACATTACTAGCGTCCATAAACCGAATTTTTTCGATGAAGACATAATTATACCTCCAATTTTATCATTTGTTTTTGTATTGTTTATATTGAGCTTTTATTAAAATCCTTTATTATTTCTTCAGCAGCCTCAGTAATAGTAGTATAGTTATTCACCACAGTGTTAGAAAAGGACTTGTATAGAGGTAATCTTATTTTATACATATCCTTTAGAGCTTCAGTACTTTTAGAAAGTGGACGACCGTCTCTTGAAAGGCTCTCGATAGGCCTTTGGATGAAATATATTTGTCCATTCTGTCTTAAAGGGTCTAGATTCTCTTTATTAAGAATCACCCCTCCACCGGTGGATATTATAGCTCCGCTTCTTTTTCCTGCGGAAGCTACCATGGCTTTTTCCACTTCTCTGAAATAAGCTTCTCCCTTTTCTTCAAAGATTTCGGGGATAGTCTTTCCCTCATGCTCCTCTACTAATAGATCTGTTTCAATAAGCTCCTTTCCTGTGGCCTTGGCTAGAGCAGCTCCAATTGTACTCTTACCAGAGCCAGGCATGCCTACTAGAACTATATTTTCCTTTTCCTTAGAAAGCTTTTTAATTATAGCTTCTACCTTATTATCGTTGATAATCTCACCGGTAAAAAGCTCGGAAGCTGTGCGAGCCTGGGCCACCAGCATTGGCAGTCCACCTGTGGCTTTTATTCCTAAGGACTCGGCCTGGAGAACGAGCTTTGTCTTAAGAGGATTATATATAACATCCACTACAGCCTTGCATTTTTTGAAGTAGGATAGATCTATAAGGCTCTCTCCGTTATTAGGATACATGCCTACAGGTGTGGTATTTATAATCACGGTACTATCATAGTAGTCTCCTAGCTTTTCATAGGTAATGGGACCTTTTCTAGAAACTATAGTTATTTTATCTGCCCCTAAATCTGCTGCTGCAGCCCTTGCGGTAAGGGAGGTGCCACCGTTTCCTAGAATAAGAACAGAGGCTCCCATAAGTTCAATCTTACTTCTCTTTAATAAATATATAAAACCATCATAATCGGTGTTATAGCCTGTAATAGCTCTGTTTTTATCGTATACTAGGGTGTTTACACTGCCTATCTTCTTTGCAGAAGGTGAAAGGCTGTTGCAGTATTTTATTACCTCCTGCTTATAAGGAATTGTTACATTGAAGCCTCCCATAGCTTCTTTCTTTAAGAGAGATGGAAGCTCCTCTTTATTAACCTCATAATAGTTATAAACATAGTCACTAAGCTCTCTGTGGATATTTTTAGAGAAGCTGTGGACAAGACTCTCACCTATAAGTCCATATTTCATAAGCATCCTTCCTTTATACTTCAGAATAGCTTCCTAGGAAAACAAAGAGTTCACTTTCCAGGGACAGCTCATTTAATAGCTGTACTACCTCATCTCTCAGCACAGAGGCTTCGAAATCAAAATAAAACATGAATTCAAAATCACTTCCTGGTATAGGACGGCTTTCAAGCTTTGTTAGATTTAGTCCTAAGGAAGAGAACTTTGATATCACAGAATAAAGAGCTCCAGCCTCATGAGGTACTGAAAGCATTAGGCTTATTCTATCTGCTCCAGGATATATCATAAGATCCTTAGCAATACATATGAATCTAGTATAATTATTATCACTGTTTTGAATCTCCTTAGATATTATTGAAAGACCATAGAGTGCTGCACAGTTATGAGAGGAGATGGCAGCTATGTCATTTCTATCAGAAGAGGCCACAAGCTTCGCTGCCATGGCTGTATTTTCACATACAGTTATTTTTATATCCGGTCTGTCCTTAAGGAATTTACTACATTGTCCTATAGCCTGCTCGTGAGAATATATTTCTTTTATATCGGAGAGCTTGGTGCCTGACTTGCCCATAAGACAGTGCTTTATATTTACCTTGATGCTTCTTACTATATGGAAGTTATAGTGACGCATCAGGTCATAGACCTCTTTAACAGAACCGTAGGAGCTGTTTTCTATTGGCAGTATACCAAAAGGGCAGAGACCTTTTTCTACGGCGTTGAATACTCCTTCAAAGCTTTTAAAATACATTATATTGGCTATGGAGAAGAGCTTATCACAAGCAAGCTGAGAATAGGCACCCTCTATTCCCTGGCAGGCGACTAGTCCCTTCAAAGGAAATAGCTTAGGAGCTTCCTCTAACCCACGGATGATTGAAGCCTTTAAGGAGCTGGTATTATGTATTAATGTATTTTGATAAGAACGGCTTACCTCAAAAAGTGTGGTGAAGAGCATTTTTGTATAGATCTCCAGCTCTTCAGGAGAAGCTTCGCAAACTCTTGAAATTATTTCTCTTTCCCGTGCCTTATTAAGGATAGGTAGCTTATGCTCTGCTTTATATTCTGCTACCTCCTTGGAAAGCTCCATTCTTTTTATAAATAATTTAACTAGCTCTTCATCTATAGTGTTGATTTTTTCTCTGATTTCTTTTAAGTCCATAGATGGGACCTCCTATCCTAAAAGCATATCTAACATTACCAGTGCAGCAGCAGCTTCAATACATGGCAGAGCCCTTGGCACTATGCAGGGGTCGTGTCTTCCATGAAGATTTAGTGGTATGGGGGTATTTTCGCTGATGCTCACGGATTTTTGCTCCTTGCCTATAGAAGGAGTAGGCTTTACTGCTGCCCTAAAAATTATAGGCATCCCCGTAGATATGCCACCTAATATTCCACCACTATTATTAGATTCTAAGGTGATTCTTTTATCTTTTATTATGTAGGGATCATTATTTTCAGAGCCTCTTTTTTCTGAGCCCTGAAAACCAGAGCCAAATTCTATGCCTTTTATTGCAGGGATTCCAAAGACCATTTGAGAGAGTCTATTTTCAATCCCATGAAACATTGGGTCTCCTAGGCCTATGGGAGCTCCTAATATACAGCATTCTATAACTCCACCAAGAGAGTCCATTTCCTTTTTTGCTTCAAATATAGCACTCTTCATTTCTTCTCCTTTTGCTTCGTCTATGACGGAAAAAGGTTTGTTGACTAAGCCTATAAGCTCTTCTTTGGTTATGTTAACTGGATCAAAGGGTGTATCCTTTACCCTTTCAATAGAGTAAATGTGGGCTCCTATAGTAATTCCCATTCTTTCAAGGATCTGAAGGCAGATGCCTCCAGCTATAGATAAGGGGGCTGTGAGCCGTCCGGAAAAATGACCTCCTCCTGCAGCATCATTATAACCCTTATATTTTACATAGCCTGTGTAGTCTGCATGCCCTGGGCGAGGTATATCTCTATTGTAGTCCTGGGAGCGGATATTGGTATTATTTATAATTGCACACAGAGGAGTGCCTGTAGTTTTGCCATTTAATAATCCTGAAAGAAAGATAGGCTTATCAGCTTCCTTTCTGGGAGTAGAGTAAGCTGCTCTCCCAGGAGCTCTTCGTTCTAAAAAGATCTGGAGTGATTCCATATCAATTATCTCACCGGGAGGAAGTCCGTCTATCACTACGCCTATGGAAGGGCCGTGGGATTCACCGAATATAGTAATTTTTATATTTTCACCTATTGTTGATGACATTTATTTTACCTCCTAAGGCTTTATAATCCTCAAAAAAGTCAGGATAGGATTTATTTATAGCCTGAGCATCCTTTATTATTACCTTATCCTTTGCTCTGATAGCGGCAATAGCAGCAGCCATGGCAATTCTGTGATCTCCAAAGCTTTCAGTTATACCCCCTTTAAGCCTATCTTTTCCTTTAATAATAAGACCATCAGGGAGCTCCTCTACAGTGCCGCCTAAAGCTTTAAGCATAGAGGAGGTAGTGGCTAATCTATCACTTTCCTTTAAGCGAAGCCTGGAAGCATTCTTTAAGTAGGTGGTTCCTTGAGAAAGGGATGCCACTACCGCTAATATAGGAAGAAGATCTGGGATTTCTGAAACATCTATTTCCTGACCTTTAAGAGAGGAGTGGTCAGCTCTTATAACACTTTCCTGCTGATATATCCTTGCTCCTCCTGAGGATAGGAGCTTTATTATTTCTTTATCTCTTTGAGTAGATTCTATGTCTAGCCCTTCAATAGCTACTGAGCCGCTTATTGCTCCTGCAGCTATGAAGAATGCCCCGTTGGACCAATCGCCCTCTACAGCTACCTTTCCTGGTGATGAGTATATCTGCCCTCCAGGGATTTTGTAGCCTGAGGGTATTTTTTCAATAGTTATTCTATAACGCTTTAATACCTCTAGGGTCATTTCTACATAGCCAATAGACTGAAGGTGAGAGGTTAGTATTATTTCACTGTCCTCCTTAAGTAGTGGTAGGGCAAAGAGCAGTCCAGAGATATATTGAGAGCTTATATTTCCTGGTATTTCATACACTCCACCCTTTAGACTTTCACTAAGGGTTAAGGGAAGCTTGGCACTGCTAAACTGCAGTCCCCCTTTTTCTAAGGCTGACATAAGCTCTTTTATTGGTCGATCTGGAAGTCTTCCTTTTCCTATAACCTGAGAACAGCTTCCTAGAGCTCCTGCAACAGGTAAAAGCAGTCTCAAGGTAGTTCCGCTTTCTCCACAATCAAGGAGACTTCCTTTCAAGATTTCCTTTATGGGCTTAACCTCTATCTTGCCAGGCTCTTTAGTGAAATTAGCTCCCAAGGCCTTAAGGCAGCGAAGGGTTGCTTCTATGTCCTCCGATAAATTATTGATTTCTATTTTAGTTTTATCCTGTGATAGGGCAGCGGCGATGAGTTCTCTATGGGCTGCAGATTTTGAGGCTATTGCCTTGATATTCCCTTGAAGAGGGCTAGGAGTTATTTCTATATCCATTATCGAGGCTCCCTTCCTAGTTCTATAAAATTCGTCAAGTGATCTACAGATATTTTATGTAGAATACATCTTCCTATCCTTTCAGGGACCACAAGGGTTATATTATCTCCCAAACGTTTTTTATCGGACAAAGCGGCCTCTGAAAGCTCTGTAGATGAGTAAGGAAGGTTAATTGGAAGCTTATATTTTTGAAGCACTTCCTCCAGGAGCCTTGAGCTTCCTTTTTCACAGATTCCACTGTTTTCTGAAGCTCTTGTCACCGCCGCCATTCCCATAGCTACAGCAAAGCCATGGGGGATTTTAAAGGAGCTGCATTTTTCAATGGCATGACCTATGGTGTGGCCAAAGTTCAAAAGCTGTCTTTGCCCCTTATCAAATTCATCCTCTGAAACTACCTGCCCTTTTAGGTATACACAGCGTTCAATTATTGGCTCTATGTTATTTAAATCTCCTTCTAAAGCATCCTCTTTGAATTTATTAAAGAGCTCATTATCTACTATGACTCCATATTTAATGGCTTCGGCAAGGCCTTCTGTGTAGACTTCCTCCGGTAGGGTTTTAAAGGTGTCACAGTCGCAGATCACAAGCCTTGGCTGATAAAAGGCACCCATAAGATTCTTTCCTGCCTTTAGGTTAACAGCAGTCTTTCCACCTACAGAGGAGTCCACTGCAGCTAAAATAGTAGTTGGAAGCTGCACATAGCTTATACCTCTTAAATAGGTGGCAGCTGCTAGTCCGGAGATATCTCCAGTGACTCCACCTCCTAAGGCAGCTATCATGTCCTTTCTGGTTATGTTGTTAATAGCCATAAATTCTAAGAGCTCTACAAGAGTAGAGGTGGTTTTCGATTTCTCTCCATGAGGAAAGGAAAAGGTTAAAGTGTCAAAGCCTTCCTTCTTAAGTGATTCCTCAAGAAGCCCACCATAAAGGGGAAGGGTATTATCATCTCCAATTATAACAGCTCTGCAGGGTTCAATTACTTCTTTAATTAATTTTCCGGAATCCTTTAAAAGCTCCCTTCCTATAATAACCTCATAGCTTGTTGAAGCATTTATTTTTATCTTTTTCATCCTAAAGCTCCTTTTCTACTCGTTCCTTGTAAACTCTTCCTTCCCTCAGGAGTTCCTTGAGAGACTTTACATCACTTTTCTTTAAGGCCTCGGAGTAAGGAAGAAGTCTTTCTATCAAACTATCTATTTCATCAATTAAAAAATCCTTATTTTCTATAAAAAGCTCACACCACATATCCTCATTAAGCTTAGCTACCCTAGTCATATCCTTAAAGCTTCCTGCGGAGAAGCCTTTATGTTTAAGGGCTGAAGGTGTCTTAACATAAGCTCCTGATAACACATGGGCTAGCTGGGAGGTATAGGCTATAAAGTGGTCATGCTCCTCTGGAGTGGAGATTTTAAGACTTCCAAAGCCTAAGGAGTAGAAGAAATCCTCTAAAAGCTCCAGCTCCTTCAGTGCAAGTTCTTCCTTAGGAGTAAGTATCATAGAAGCGCCATTAAATAGATTATCTCTAGAGCTGTTAAAGCCCCAGGATTCTGTCCCCGCCATGGGATGACCCCCTATGAACTTGAAGCCATTTTCCTCTGCTACTGTAAAAGCTTCGCTGCAGACATATCTTTTTATACCACAGCAATCTATAATTAAGGTATCTTTTTTAAAGCTTCTTGCATTATTTTTTATATAAGCTATGGTGGCCTTAGGGTACAAGGCTATGAAAATCATATCGCAGCAGGAAAGATTATTTTCTAATATACCATCTATAGCACCAGAATTTAATGCCTCCATTAACACTGCTTCTGAATGGTCATGGCCGTAGACTATGTGATTAGTATTTTTCTTTATTGCCCTGGCCATTGAACCGCCAATGAGACCAAGGCCTACAACTCCTACTACCATTTATTATTTCCCACAGCCGTAAGCACTGATGCTACGGAGGTGCTGACTTCACGAAAAGCCTCTGGAGTTAAGGATTGTGCCCCATCGCACAAAGCCTTTGAAGGATTATTATGTACCTCTATTATAAGCCCATCAGCACCGGCGGCGGTTGCGGCTAAGGACATAGACTTAACGTATTTAGAAATCCCTATAGCATGGCTTGGATCAGCTATTACAGGGAGATGAGTTATGGATTTAAGCACCGGTATTGCTGATATATCCATGGTGTTTCTTGTGTAAGTTTCAAAGGTTCTTATTCCTCTTTCACAGAGGATTACCTTATTATTTCCCCCAGCCATTATATATTCTGCACTCATCAACAGCTCCTCTATGGTACTGGATAGTCCTCTTTTTAGCAATATAGGCTTATCTATTTTTCCCATAGCCTTTAAAAGCTCAAAGTTTTGCATATTTCTAGCTCCTATCTGTATAACATCAACCTCACTAAAATAAGGCAGCTGCTCTAAAGACATGAGCTCAGAAACTATTGGTAAGCCGGTTCTCTCCTTAGCCTTTAAAAGGAGCTTGATACCTTCAGCTCCCATACCCTGAAAGGAGTAGGGAGAGGTTCTTGGCTTAAAGGCTCCGCCCCTCAGCAGCTTTGCTCCACTTTTCTTTACACTTTCAGCTACAGTACAAATCTGTTCCTCAGATTCTACAGAGCAGGGACCGGCGATAATTGCAAAGTGTCCTCCTCCTATTTTAACACCATTTATATCTATTACTGTATCCTCAGGGTGAAATTTTCTATTAGCATTTTTGTAAGGCTCTTGAACTCTTTTTACATCCTCCACTATATCCATAGCTTTAATAAGGTCCATGTCTACCTTAGAGGTATCCCCTACAAGACCTAAAATTGTAGTTAGGGCTCCTTTTGAAATATGAAGCTCAAGACCTAGGCCTTTAATCCACTCCATTAGATAGTTAAGCTGTGCTTCATTTGGGTTTGGTTTTAATAATATTATCATGTTACACCTCCGTAAAATTTATGGGTAAGATTGTTATATAAATAAAATAGCCCCACAGCGGAATTGCTGTGGGGCTAACAGTTTGTTAGCTTATACTAAAATCCTAAAAGGCTGTTATACCATGGACTTTCCCTTTACAGCAACGCCAAAAAACCTTATCAAAAAAGATAAAGCTAAAATAATAATATGCAGCTGTAAAGCTTGAGTTCTTCATAACTTTTTATTCCTTCCTAGAATTTATTTGAGTAAAGCATAACATAAATTCTGAATATTGTAAATATTAATCGTATGTGTGGGGAAGGATGTCGTATTGTGTAATGTGAATGGCACCATAGAAGTGAGAAAGTGTTCGCATATTAAATTTTTGTAAGGTGGAAAAATAAGCCTATAAATTAGGTATAATAGTAATAAATAGTATTGATGAGGGAGGGTGGATATGGATAGCTATGAAAAGAAAGCTTTGAAGGAGCTTAAGATATGGCAGAAGAATGTTCAGAGAAAGCCTGGGATAATGGGTGGACTATCTAAAGGAGCTCAAGATAAAATAAATAGCTTGATTCCTGAAACTGCCCATAAGGTGATAACGGAAGCTATTAAAAATATGGTTAAGGTAGTAGAGCTGGGATCACAATATACTAATAAGAAACCTGTTCATGGTAAATCTCTTCAGGAAAGGGAAGAAATATTAGAGGATAGAATTAGTTTTTATAAAAAGACTGGCGCTATAAGTGGGGCTGGTATTGGGGCTGGGGGTATACTACTTGGACTCGCAGACTTTCCAGTGCTTTTAAGCATAAAAATGAAATTTCTTTTTGAAGCAGCCTCCATTTATGGCTTTAATGTGGAGGACTATAGGGAAAGGCTTTATATTCTTTATATATTTCAGATAACCTTCTCCAGTGAGGAAAGAAGAAGAGAAATATATCCCATCATGGAAGACTGGGGAGAATATATAAGGACCCTTCCAGAGGATTCCGATTCCTTTGATTGGAGGGCTTTTCAGCAGGAGTATAGAGACTATATTGACCTAGCTAAGCTTCTTCAGTTGGTTCCAGGGATAGGAGCTGTGGTGGGGGCAGCAGCCAATTATAAGCTTTTAAATCAGCTGGGTTATTATGCTAAAAATGCTTATAGGATGAGAGTTTTTAAGAAAAATAGTGTATAGAAAAAGGATTTGATTTTATGCATGAAGTACAAGCAAAGGGCATTTTGTCTTCTTCTAATAGCATGAATACTTATAGAGGCTGTACCCATGGCTGTATATATTGTGATTCTCGGAGCAGATGCTATCACATAGATCATGAATTTGAGGATATAGAAGTGAAAATCAATGCTCCGGGGCTCTTAGAAGAGGCGCTAAGGCGTAAGCGTAAGAAATGTATCCTTGGGACAGGAAGTATGTGTGATCCTTATATGCCAGTAGAAAATCATTATAAAATTACCCGTCGCTGTCTTGAGCTAGCAGATAAGTATAGCTTTGGATTTACCTTAATTACTAAAAGTCCCCATTGTCTTAGAGATTTGGATTTATTTAAGAGAATTAATGAAAAAACAAAGTGTGTTGTGCAAATGACTCTCACTACCTATGATGATAAACTGTGTAAAATTATTGAGCCCAATGTAGCTTCTACCAGCGAGCGGGTTAAGGCTCTAAAAATTCTTAGAGATAATGGAATTCCTACGGTGGTCTGGTTTTGTCCATTTTTACCCTATATAAATGATACAGAGGAAAATATTAGAGGTCTTCTTTCTATATGTATAGAGGCTGGAGTGAAAGGGATTATAAATTTTGGTATAGGCTTTACCATGCGTGACGGCAGCAGGGAATATTTATATAAAAATCTTGATAAGAATTTTCCAGGACTCTCTGAAACTTATCGCCGTGAATTTGGAGGAAGCTATTCATGCTCCAGTAAAAATCACAATAAATTAATGAAGTTATTTTATGATACCTGTGAAAAGAATAATATCCTGTGTAATAACAATGAAATCTTTGATTATCTTCATAGATTTGAGGAGAAGAAAAAGGAAGAGCAGCTTTCTTTGTTTTGACGTTTAGAGGGTAGCTTTAGTTTTAATAAATAAGTATAGATAGACATCACATTGGTGATAGATATCTATGCTTATTTTTTTGTAAGCAAAGATATACGAAGTATATATAACTACTATTTAAGAAAATATGTTTTTTTATATTAATTTAATTGATATTTTGTACAGATTTATACTAGCGATACGATAATTACTCTAGGGGGGATTGAAGATGAAATTTAAAAGGACTTTGTCACTGGCTTTAGTATTAATAGCGTTGCTGCCTTTAGTTCCGTCTGAGGGAAGCCCGCTTACAAACGATCAGATTAGAAGAATTCAGGAGATTCAGGATTCAATAAATAGAAATCAGAAGTCACTAGAAGATAAGAATAAAGATTTAGAAACTCAAAGACAGGAGTTAAGGGACAAGCAATCTCAAGTTAATACCATTGATAATGAAATATCAGAGGTCCAGAGGAAGATAAATGATCTTGAGCAAAAAATCCAGGCTCTTAATAATGATATATCTATAATTATGGTTAGAATAGATGAAATAAACGTTGAAATAAGCAAGGTTGAAGCTGAGCTAAAAATTGCCATGGAAAAGTATAATGCTATTCTAATCTCCAATGAAAACAGGGTTAGAGAGCTTTATAAAAGCGGATATAAATCCAGTATAGTTCAGTTGGTATTTTCATCGGAAGATATAAATGATTTTTTTGATAACATATTAATATCTACTAAGATAGTAGCCTTTGACAAACGTATGCTTGATGTAGCTGATGAGGCTAAACGAGTGGTTGAGGCTAAAAGGGAAGAGGTTCAGAAATTAAAGGATGAAGTACTGGCAGAGCTTGAAATCTTAAACGGTAAAAAGAATGAATTAAATTCTGCTCAAGATGCTTTTGAGGATGCAAAGAATGAAGCGGAGGTTAGAAAAGCACAGGCTGAGGTTGAAAAGGATGCTGTTTATCAACAATTAAGCGATGCTGAAAAGGAATATAGGGTTCAGGAAGCTGTTAAAAAGAATGCTCAGAATGAGCTTATTACATATGAAAGAAGCCTTTTTGAAGGTATATATGGAACTGCTAAAAGCACTAGTAATAAAAACTCGTTAGAATCATCCATAAGTGCTTTAGAAGCGATAAAAAATCAGCTAACAACTCAGTCAGCGATAAATGAAATATCCGATGCCATTAAGAGCTCAAAGAACAGGTTATCCAGCTGGGGTACACCTCCTCCAGACAGCGGTAACTCTGGCGGTAGCTTGAGTGATAAGAGAAACCAGCTTATAGCCTTTGCTTATACTATGATAGGGACTCCTTATGTTTGGGGAGGAGAATCCTGGGCAGAAGGTGGATTTGATTGCTCAGGTTACGTGCAGTACGTCTATCGTCAATTTGGATATAGTGTTTCACGAACTACCTATACACAGATAAACGACGGTATTGAGGTATCTCGTGCAGATCTTCAGATAGGAGACCTGGTATTCCCTCATGATGGACATGTAGGAATGTATGTGGGTAACGGTCAGTTTATCCATGCTCCTCAAACCGGTGATCGTATAAAGGTAGCTCCTATACCTAAGTTTTGGAGAGCGAGAAGAATAATATATTAATACTGAAGAAAACTCCTTTATGGAGTTTTTTTATTTGCCATTGTATAAAGTACTTCTCCTAGGGAATTATATATATGAATCTGATTTTTTGTAGAGAGGTAATTACATATGGACTTTAGAGATAGGCCTATAATTATAATAAGTAAATGTCTTGGCTTTGAGCCCTGCAGGTATAATGGTCAGATGGTTAGATGTCCTTTTATAGAAAAGCTTGCCCCATATGTCCATATAGAGGTAGTGTGTCCTGAAGTAGGTATAGGTCTTCCCACCCCAAGAAAGCCAATAAGACTCGTTAATAGTCCTGAGGGAATTAGAGTATATGAGCCCTCAGCAAATAACGACTATACTTATAAAATGAGTGATTTCATAAAAGAATACATTAATAATATTACTTCTGTAGATGGCTTTATATTAAAAAGCAGGTCTCCTTCCTGTGGAGTTAAGGATGTCAGGATATATGAAGGGAAGGATAAATCTGCTTCTGCTAGAGCTGGGAAGGGTATTTTTGCCTCTGAGCTTTCAAAAAAGTATAAGGACATCCCTATAGAGGATGAAGGTAGGTTATCAAATCTCAGGATAAGAGAGCATTTTTTAACTAGACTGTTTACTCTACATTCCTTTAAAAAGGTCATGAAAGAGGAATCTCTTACAGAGCTTTTAAAGTTTCATCAAAAGAACAAATTTCTTATAAAAGCATATAATCAGGGAGAATATAGAAGCTTGGAAGCTATTATAAGGGTTGCTGTAAGCAATCATTCTCTCTTTGTAGAGGAAAGACTACGGAATCCTTTGTCAGAGCCTAAGGCCATAGAGGCAGCTGAGGAATATAAAAAAGTCGCTGAAATGTACTCTATTCATTTGAAGAAGGCCTTCAGTAGAATGCCTAGATATACTAATTATATAAATGTGTTTTTAGAAATATATAAGAGCTTTGAGAAGGATATATCTAAAGAAGAAAGGGAATTTATCTTAAAAACCATAGAAAAATTTAAGACTGGAAGACTCCCTTCTTTAGTTCCCTTAAATGTGCTGAGGGCATATGTTATTAAATTTAATAATAAGGCTATGATAAATCAGAGCATTTGGGAGCCCTATCCTGAAGAGCTTATGGATTTATCCGATAGCGGAAAGTAAGGGTTCAGGAGAAAAAGTATGATACAGGATGAGAGGATTAAAAGCCTAAATAATAAGGAGTTAAACCAGGAAGGACTATATGTTTTATATTGGATGGAGAGCTCTCAAAGAGCTGAATATAATCATGCCCTGGAATATGCTCTTGATAGAGCAAATAGTCTTGGACTTCCTTTAATAGTTTATATAGGAATACATAAGAATTCTCTTCATGAAGAAGCGCAGGAAAGACATTTTGTCTTTATGCTTCAGGGACTTAAGGAGTTAGAGAAAGCTCTCCAAAAAAGAGGGCTTAAGCTTCTGGCTGTGGACATTTCTCCTGAGAAGGGAGCTATTATATTATCTAAAGAAGCTGCACTGGTGGTGGTAGATAGAGGCTATAGTACAAAACAGAGACAATGGAGAGAAGAGTCATCCTCGGAAATGGCATGCCCTTTAATACAGATAGAAACGGATGTAATAGTTCCTGTGGAAGAAGCTTCTTTTAAAGAGGAATACTCTGCTGCAACCTTTAGAAGGCGGGTGACTAAAAGGCTTTATGAATTTATATTGCCTCTAAAAGAAAGGTCTACATTATACCCTTCTATGGATATAAAGTTACCTATAGATAGTTTATCCTTAGAAAATATCTCTGAGGTTTTGAATAAGCTTTCTATAAGTAATAAGGCGAAGGCTTCTATTTATTATACTGGTGGAACAAAAAGAGCTAAAAAATTATTAAAAGAATTCATAGCTAAAAGTCTTGATAGCTATGAAGAGAGAGGAAATGATCCTTCAGAAAATTTTACATCCTTAATGGGAGCATACTTAAGATTCGGTCAGATATCTCCATTATACATATACTTTGCCTTAGATAAGGTAAGCTCTCCAGGAAAGTTGCGTTTTTTAGATGAGCTTATTATCAGAAGAGAGCTGGCTTTTAATTTTGTCTACTACAATGAGAACTATGATAGCTATAAGTCTATACCTCTTTGGGCAAGGGATACCCTAGAAAGTCATAAGGAGGATTATAGGCCTTATATTTATTCTAAGGAGGACATAGAGAAAGGTAGTACCCACGACATTTATTTTAATGCATCGGAGAGGGAGCTTATATTTACAGGTAGGACTCAAGGGTATATGAGAATGTATTGGTGTAAAAAAATCATTGAATGGAGCTTATCTCCTGAGGAAGCCTTTTACTTTGCCCTGTACTTAAATAATACTTATAGTCTAGATGGTGGCGCGCCAGCTTCTTATGCTGGTATAGCCTGGTGTTTTGGAAAGCATGATAGAGCTTGGAAGGGGAGGGAGGTCTTTGGTACTGTAAGATATATGAGTTTCCAGGGGCTTAAAAGAAAGTTCCTTATGGACAGTTATGTTAAGAAGGTTGATAGTATGGTGGAAACTGTAGAAACAAGGGGGAAAATTAAGAAAAAATAAGTAAACAACTCCCAGTGTATCTATATAGGTATAATTATGATAATTTAAGTAAAACATAAGAATGTAAGGATAATGTCCAATTATAGAGATTTTTTATCTTTTCAAATATTGATGATGTGTTAAGATAAACGAGTCGCATTTGACGGAACAAATTCAAAAGCGATACATCTTAAGCTCTTAAAGTTAACATAAATTAAATAGTTTTTAAAATAACTATTAAAAATATTAAATTTATGTTGACAATGAAAAATGAGCGTGGTAAGATAATCAAGCGGTCGAGGAAATCACCGCAATGGTCTTTGAAAATTGAACAGAGAACTAAGTTTAGAACAAACACAAACCAGCAATTTTTTTAAGTAATTTTGAGAAGTATCAAACTTTTAAATTGAGAGTTTGATCCTGGCTCAGGACGAACGCTGGCGGCGTGCCTAACACATGCAAGTCGAGCGAGGAAATTTCTTCGGAGGTTTCCTAGCGGCGGACGGGTGAGTAACACGTGGGCAACCTGCCTCGAAGAGGGGGATAGCCTCCCGAAAGGGAGATTAATACCGCATAATATCGGTTTATCGCATGATGAACTGATTAAAGGAGAAATCCGCTTCGAGATGGGCCCGCGGCGCATTAGCTAGTTGGTGAGGTAACGGCTCACCAAGGCGACGATGCGTAGCCGACCTGAGAGGGTGATCGGCCACATTGGGACTGAGACACGGCCCAGACTCCTACGGGAGGCAGCAGTGGGGAATATTGCACAATGGGGGA